>CALMSL010000077.1 GCA_937872445.1 uncultured Microbacteriaceae bacterium
CATGCCAATATGTGGCATATTACAGGGCCGGTGCGCACGCGCGACTTCCACACCGCCGGTGAACCGTTCCGCATTGTCACCGACGGCGTCCCGGAAGCGGTCGGATCCACGGTCGCCGAACGCCGCGTCCACGCCGCCGAATCGGCAGAATTGCAGGCTATCCGCCAGTTCCTCTGCCACGAACCGCGCGGACATGCTGACATGTACGGCTGCTTCCTCGTGCCCCCGGATGACGACGGCGCCGATCTGGGCGTGCTGTTCTGGCACAAGGACGGGTACTCCACCGCGTGCGGGCACGGAACAATCGCGCTCGGCGTGTGGGCAGTGCAGTCCGGGCTCGTCGCCGCGAACCCCGACGGCGTGACGCCCGTCACCATCGATGTCCCTTCCGGCCGGGTCGTCGCGCGCGTGCACAGCACAGCGGGCACCATCACGCACGTCGTGTTCGAGAACGTGGAAAGTTACGTCATCGAACGCGGCATCCGGCTGGACACCTCGCGAGGCACCGTTTCCGTCGACCTCGGCTACGGCGGGGCGATCTACGCGTCCGTTGAAGCGTCATCCGTGGGTCTTCAAGTGCGGCCGGACGATTACGGCGAACTCATCGCGATCGGACGCGAAATCAAGTGGGCGCTCAATGACAGCTCTCTCGCGAAGCACCCGACGGATGACCGGCTGAGCGGCGTCTACGGGACGATTCTGTTCGACGACCTCGGCGATACCGCCGACGGCGTGCACCAGCGCAACGTCACGGTGTTCGCCGACGGTGAGGTGGATCGCTCCCCCTGCGGCTCAGGGACGGGAGCGCGACTGTCCCTGCTCGCCGACGAGAGGCGCCTGCGCGAAGGCCAGACACTTACTCACGACTCCATCGTCGACACACGCTTTCTCGGCCGCCTCCGGCCGGGTACCGCTCCGGGCACAATCATCCCTGAAGTCGAAGGCATGGCGTATGCCACGGGAGATCACACGTTCACCCTCGATCAGACCGACCCGGTCGGAACAGGATTCGTACTCCGATGACAACCCCCGCCATTCCCTGGATTTCCGCCGACGAGGTGTATCGCCGCGTGAGTTTCGGCGACGCCGTGAAGGCGTATCACCGCGACCTGCGCGCGGGCGTCGACCCTGCAAAGGACCTGCCCAAGCACATCGACAATGTGCACAAGGGCCAGGTGCTGCTCATGCCGACCCAGAGCGAAGAGTTCCTCGGCGTGAAGGTCGTGACGGTCGCACCCGGGAACCCGGAGTTGGGGCTCGAACGTATCCAGGGCCACTACCTACTCTTTGACACGCCAACACTGACCCCAATCGCGATCATGGATGGCGTCGCGCTTACGACGCTGCGCACCCCCGCCGTCTCGGCCGCCGCCGCCGACCTGCTCGCGCCGAAGGATGCCGAGCACATGGTCATCTTCGGCTACGGCCCGCAGGCGTGGGGTCACGTGGAGGCGCTGCGCTCGATCCGGGACATCAAGCGCATCACCCTGGTCGCCCGCAACAAGGACCGTGCGCAAGTTCTTGCTGATCAGGTCACGGAATCGGGCATCCCGACGACCGTTGGATCGCCGGACGCGGTGAAGGATGCGCAGCTCATTGTCGCGGCGACAACCGCGCGGGAGCCGGTGTTTGACGGTTCTCTTGCGCCCATCGACTCGTGCGTCATGGCGGTCGGCAGCCACGAACTCGACGCGCGCGAACTCGACTCGGGGCTCATCGCTCGCTCGCAAGTGATTGTCGAGGATCTCGGCCACGTGCAGATCGAGGGCGGCGACATCATGATGGCCGTGGGCGAAGGTGCCATCACGCTCGATCACGTTTCGACGATTCGCGAGCTGGTGACCGGTGCTGTCGAGGTCGATCGCACGCGAACTCGAGTGTTCAAGAGTTCGGGGATGCCGTGGGAGGACCTCGTCATCGCCGCCGAGGTGTTCCGCCGCGGGTAGCGCACCGCTCC
>CALMSL010000078.1 GCA_937872445.1 uncultured Microbacteriaceae bacterium
TGCCCTGCGGCACGAACCAGGCCGGCAGGCCGACCGAGGGGTCCATGAACCAGGCCCCGCCCGAGGCGCCCATGCCGACGCGGCTCATCGATTCCACGCCGCCGGCGATGAACAGCTCGCCCTCGCCGGCGCGCTGGTTCCACAGGAAGCCCATCACGTTGGCGTTGGTCGTGACGACCGTCTTGCGGCACTTGCCTGCGACGAGCGGGGTCGTCATGTAGCCGAGCGAACCGTCGAGCGCGTTGCTGTCGTCGATGCCCGTCTGCATGTCGATGAGCTTGTCCCAGGTGGGCGAGCCACCGAAGGCGACCGTGGCGACGCCGGGCGTGTTGTACACGCCGAGCGGGGCGCGGTCGGTGCCGGGACCGTGCAGCGCGTTGCGGTCCCAGGCGGCGCCGTGGCCGAAGGCGAGGCTGTCGCGGATGCGGGCCTCGACGTCGACGCTCGCGATCTGCAGCAGCTGCCGGGGCACGACGACCTTGCCCTGCATGGTCTTCGGCGTGCTGAAGATCTGGCCGAACGCCAGGTCCGAGGCCGCGACCGGGGCGGCCGGGTTCTCGCCGACGAAGTACACCGTGGCATCGCCGGTCTGGCGGTCCCACTCGATCGGGCCCTGCAGGCCGGAGAGCACCTGCGCGCCGAACTTCAGCACCAGGGTCCGGTTGCGCAGGATGTCGATGAACTCGCCGTGCTGCGTGTGCACGAGCTCGGCGCCGCCGGTGGCGACACCGGTGCCCATGGCGCGCGTCTCGCGCTGGCCGCCCTCGACCTCGTCGAGGACGCGCATCGGGATGATGAGCCCGTTGCGCCGCTGCACGTTCGGCGGGAGCTTCTTCGCGTACGACTCGGAGACCTCCCACTCGAGGCCGGACGGCGTCTTGCCGAAGTGGACCTCCATGGCGTTGCGCAGCGCGCGCTGGAACGAGTACGAGCGCAGCTCGCGCTTGCTCGCCCCCGTGATCTGTTCGGCGGAGGGCATGGCCGTGGTGGTCGCGGAGCGCTTCTGCACGATGTCGGTGCAGACCTCCTCGAATCGCATGCCGCGCTGGATGTAGGCGCGCTGCTCGGCCGCGGGGATGCCGTTGGCGTCGCAGACCTCCATGATGCGGGCGATCTCGGCGTTGCGGTCCGGCGGGGCGCCGCCGGCGTTGCGGGTCTCGACGACACCGGTCGCTGCCGGTGCCGAGGCGGTGGCGGTTGCGGCGGCTGCGGCGGCGGCTTGGGTCGGGTCCATCGGGTTCTCCTGTCGTGCTCGGGTCTCAGGGATCGAGGCTTCAACTGGGTCGGGCGTGGGCGCTTCCGCTTCGTCGTCCTCCATCTCGACCGGGAACTGCTCCCCCTCGGCGGAGCGGCTCGAGATGGCCTTCTGGTCCGCGGGGAAGGCGACGAGAGAGCCCTCGACGGGGGCCCAGCGCGTCGCGGTCCGCTTCTCGATCAGGCCGTTCTCGAAGTCGGGCTTCTGGGTGACCTTGTAGCGCTCGACGATGTAGCCGACGGAGACGTACGGGATGATCCCGTCCTCGACGTCGCGGAGCGCATCCTGCCCGCGCTGCGAACGCGAGAACTTCGAGTCCGCCAGCAGCTGGCCGCCCTCGACACGCAGGTTGTACAGAAGGCCGACGCGCGTCTCGGGGACGATGGTGTTGCCGTACGACTGGCCGTGCTCGAGCAGGTAGGGGATGCCGCGCTTGGCCCGCGAGAGGTTGACCGCGCCGGGCTCGCACGAGAGCGTCTCTTCGCCCCACCACTTCTGGGCCGGCGTCTCCGTGGCGAGCACGACCGTGAAGACCGGGTCGGCGTCATCGCCGGCGTCGCCCTCGGCGCGCGTCTGGCGCGTGAAGGACAGGGCCTCGCAACGGACCTGTTTGGGCAGCCGCGTGGGCTTCGCATCGCGCGCGCGCGGCTGCGCGGGAGCGGCCGTGGTCCCTCCCGTCTCGTTCGTCTCGCTGGCGTTCGGGATGACGGTCATGGTCAGTACCCCCAGGTGGAGACCTGGCAGTTGTTCGACGTCACGCCGGTGTTGCCCGCGGCGTCGCGGTAGCGGACCGCGTACCAGACGGGGACTGCGCCGGGATCGTTGACCAGGTAGTCGACGGTGTATCCCCCGTCGACGTAGTTCGGCGTCCAGCCACCGAACAGGCTGGTGGCGGCCGCCCAGTTGCCGTCGTTGATCACACCGGCGGCGCTGTAGCGGATGTCGAACTCGGCGGCCCTGCCGTCGAAGCCATCGTCGCCGGCCGCCGTCCAGATGAGGGTCGCCTCACCGTTGAGCACGGGTCCGTCGAGCGCGAGCGTGGTGACGCGCGCGGGAGGAAGCGTGTCGCCGAGCGGGGCTCCGCGGACCTGCAGGACCGCATGTGAGGTCACCCCCATGCCCAGGTCCATGTTCACGTCAGTCCAGTCCCACCAGGCCGGTGGCCGTGGTGCCGGTCGCGAAGACGCGCGTCGCGCGGACGGGGATGAAGGTGCCGGCCGGGACCGCGGTGAGCGTCACCGACTCGGGCGTGCCACCCGGCGCGTAGGCGAGGTTGACCTTCACGTTGCCGGCGGCGCCGACGTAGATCGAGCGGGTGACGCGCGGCAGGTCCACCGAGTCGCTCGGCGTGATCGCGAATCCGCCCGTCGCGGGCCAATCGGGGCCGCCCGCGCCTCGCGCGTCCAGGTACTGCCCGTCCATCCGGTCGACCGGTGCCATCGTCACCTCGCTCGCGCCACCATTGGCGCGTGCGGCCACGATGCGACACCACGGGAGCCGGATACCATTCTAGTATTACTAGAATGTTTCCCGGGGCCGTCCGCCGCGATGATGGGCGGCATGAGCGATGCCACGGCCATCCCCTCCACCATCGTCGCCGGCACCACGGTCGAGTACACGCGGGCCTACGACGACTACCCGGCGAGCGCGGGCTGGTCCCTTTCGCTCCACCTCGCCGGGGCCAGCGTCCTGACCCGGATCGCGACCCCCGACGGCGACTCGTTCGACGTCACGATCTCCGCCGCATCGACCGCCGGGCTCGCGCCGGGCCGGTACGTGTGGGAGGAGCGCGTCAGCGGCGTCGCCGGCCGCATCATCCGCGTCGCCGGCGGCACCCTGCAGGTCACGCCTGACGTCGCGGCCGCCACCCCGGGCGCGCTGCAGTCGCCGGATGAGCGCCTGCTGGTCCTGCTCGACGCGATGGTGGAGCGCCGGGCCACGTCCCCGAACGACTGGGAATCCAGCCAGATCGGCCCTCGGGCGGTGACCCTCACCTCGCTCGAGGCCATCGTCCGGCTGCGCAACCAGACCGCCTGGCGCGTCCAGATACTGCGCAACGGCGGCCGACTCCCCCCACGCAAGATCACCTTCGGAGCGATCTGAGTCATGGCCAGAGCCCCACTGCCCCAGCGCCTCGGGCGCGCCATGCGCGAGCTCGCCGGTGCCGGCGTGGCCACGCACCGCGGTCCCTCCCCCGCCGCCCTCGACGCCATGGCGCTCGGGCAGCGCATGCAGCAGCGGGCGGGCGAGCAGCAGTGGGCGCAGGCCGCCGCGCAGCGCTCGCGGCGGTCCAACTACGTGGGCAGCGCCATGAACCGGCTCACCTGGGACTGGATCGCGCGCTGCATGTCCCCCGACGACGAGGTCCGCGGCGAGCTGAAGGTCCTGCGCGCCCGCGCGCGCGAGCTCGCGCGCAACGACCCGTCGGTCACCCAGTTCCTGAACATGCTGCTGGTGAACGTCGTGGGCGCCCACGGCGCGCGTCTGCAGGCCCAGGTGCGCGACCGAGACGGCAATCTCGACGTGAGGGTGAACGAGGCGATCGAGACCGCGTGGGCCCGCTACGCGCGCGGCCCGGTCACGGTCGACGGGACGATGAACCTCGTCGCCTTCGAGCATCTGCAGCTCGAGTCGGTCGCGCGCGACGGCGAGGGCTTCACGCGGGTGGTCCAGGGCCCCGGCCGGCGCGACGGCATCGCCCTGCAGCCGATCGATGCGGACCTGGTGGACGAGACCCGGACCGCAGTGCTGGTCCCGGGCGCGCGAGAGGTGCGGCTCGGCATCGAGATCGACGGCGAGGGCGCGCGGCTGGGCTACTGGATCAACGAGCAGCGCTACATGCCGGGCAGCGAGAGCCGGCCGCCCTACCGCATCGCGGCCGCGGAGGTCCTGCACCACCTGCGCACCAAGCGCGCCAACCAGATGCGCGGCATCACGTGGATCGCGCCCGTGCTGGCGGCCATCCACCACCTGAACATGTACACCGAGACCGAGCTCATCGCCGCGCGCGCCGGCGCCGCGAAGATGGGCTTCATCGTCACCAAGGACCCCGACGCCCCGCCCCCGGGCGGCATCGAGGGCACCGAGGCCACCGGCGACGGCTCGAGCCCCTCCGCCAGCGGGCTGCTGCCCGGGCAGGAGATGGAGGCGACGCCCGGCACCATCGAGCAGCTCGCCCCCGGCCAGGAGTTCCAGGGCTGGTCGCCGGACCACCCCTCCACGGCGTTCCCGGACTTCACCAAGAGCGTGCTGCGCCGCATCGCGACCGGGCTCGGGGTCACCTACAACACCCTCGCCAGCGACCTCGAGGGCGTGAACTTCTCCAGCATGCGCAGCGGCCTGCTGCTCGAGCGCGACCTGTGGCGGCTGCTGCAGGAGTGGTGGATCGGCTCGTTCCGCCAGCCCATCTACGAGCGCTGGCTGAACGCCGCCATACTCGCCCGCGAGCTGCGGCTCCCCTCGGCCGACTGGCGCCAGTACCGCGACGTGAAGTGGATCTCGCGCGGCTGGGACTGGGTCGACCCGGTGAAGGACGTGCAGGCGAGCGTCATCGCCATCGGCAACGGCCTGGACTCTCGCACGCGCATCCTGTCCGAGAAGGGCGTGGACCGCTACGAGGTGCTCGAGGAGCTCGCGCGCGAGGCCGAGGACGCACTGGAGGCGGGCGTCTCGATCGACGCCGGCGCCTCGAAGAGCGCGCAGCCGGCGGACCCTGCCGCGGCGCAGGGCGCGGACGCCGGCGCCGCGGTGGACGAGGGCGCGGCCTGATGCCCCCGGCATCGCCCCCGGACGCCGGCGAGGAGATCCCGCGGACCGTCGAGGCGATGCTGAAGCAGTATCGCCGGATGCTGCACGCCCTCGCGTTCACTTTCTGGCGCACAGGTCGGAACCTGGCGGAGATCGAGGACTTCCGCTCCGTCGCGGACGTCGCGGCCTGGAAGGCGTTCGAGCGGTACGACCCCGCCCGCGGCACGTCGCTGAAGAGCTGGGTCTACGGGAAGGCCCAATTCGCGCTTCGCGACTACCGGCGCGTGCTGGTGGGAAGTCGGTGCATGCGGTCCGACGCGCACGTGCGCGCGGGCTCTGTCCCGCTCGAGGACGTGCAGGGCATGCTGGCGGCGCCGGAGCATGGTGACCCGGCGGTCGCTCTCGAGATCGGGTTCCGCGCCGCTGAACTGCGCGCAGCGGTCGACGAGCTTCTCACCGAACGACAGGCAGACGCGGTGCGCCTGATGTACTTCGGCGGCTTGTCGCAAGTGGAAATTGCGCGGAAGTACAGGCGCACCAGCGGGAACGTCAGCATCCTGCACCAGCGCGCGATCGAACGGTTGCGGCGCAGATTCGCGGCCTGATTCCGGTAGAACGAGCCGCCTCCCCCCAGAAATGCGTGAGAGGAGCCTCAGACACCAAGGCCCCTCTCAAGGGAGAACGACGAGTCTCAGAACAGGTCGGTTTCCCGGCGAAGCTCCCTGCGGACTTTGGGCGACACTAGACTCTCCTTTGGAAGCTCGCGGTGACACAACCCGGCCTCATCGCCCGGGATGCGGCCCGCGAAACTGAGGCTGCCATCGCCAAAACCATCGTCAAAGCTAGTCGAGAACTTGAGAGAAAGTCAACCCGTCAGACTCCCGATTCCCTCGGAAAACTGCGGAGAAACCGGCGTCCTGGCAGAGGGTTGCAGTCTGCACGGGCCATGGGGCCACGAATTCACAGGACCGTTTCTGACCCCTTCGGGGGGGGGCCGGCACCGGCGGAGGGCTGCCACGTCGCAACGCAGCCCTGCCGCGTGAACAGCCAGTGCGGGTACTCCCACTGGGTTGGTTCCCCAGATCCCCCCACCTGCTTCGGCTCGAGGTGATCCTGAGAGACCGCTTGCATCCCGAGTACATACAGCTTGGGGCGGGGAAGCGAGGGGTCCTGCGTGAACGAGATGGAGAGACGGTTCGTCGGTTGATTGACCGTGAAATTCCAGTGGTCGTCCTCGGGGATTCGCTTGACGATGGTGGCCCTGAAGAACCCGGTGTTGTCTTGTTGGCCCTCACATCGCCAACTGAACAACCAACGGACTCCCTTGCCTCCAAGCGGTGAATCCTTCCGCACGGGATCCTCCTTCGTTACGCGGAGAGGCACCCCCCCGAGCGTCACAGACGTGATCTCATGGAGCTTCGCGGGCTCGATCCCGTTGATTGACGCTAATTCTGTGGAGTGTGGCAGCTGGGCAATCGAGCCGTACTGGTAAAAGGAGATCGTCTCGGTCACTTCGAGATGGCGGGGAACTTGGCCCTTGGCGGGGGTCACTCGCTGCGACCGTCTATAGTCGAGGTCGGTGCGGAAGGGCCCATCCAGGGCAGCGAGAACGCTACGTCGAAGATCGACATGATTGTGATCGTTGGCCTCAGCGACCCCGAGCGAGAGGCAGAGGGCCTCTCGGAAGGCCTTTCGGTCGTCCACACCGAACCGCCCTGCCAAGAACGAGGCGTTCCTCAGATTGGCCCCCTGCGCTTCAAGCTTCTCGAGATGAAGAGTGAGCGGATGGAGCATCTCGTTCCTCAGGAGTTCACGCGTGAACGGCATCTCCATCAGGATAGCGATCACCGAACCGACCATCACTGCGTCCAAGAAGAATTCGAACGTCAGCGGCAGCCAGGCCAGCCACGAGACGTATTCGCCAATCTTGAATGGGTAGGTCTCCATCAGCGAACGCCAAAACGCGGCAAGGAGGAAGGCCACGCCGGCGATCAAGTACACATTGAGTCGTACTGACGCGGTGGATGACACGACTCCACCGGTGACAACCCCCTTCCCACCGGCCACCTGCAAGTCCACTTCATTGGACCCGCGGCGCGTCACGCTGCTGGCCGTCTGAACACTTGATTGAACCGCAGTCGAAACCGCGGGAGGAGTCACAACCGCGCTCGTGTCGGGCTTCTGTGCTTCAGCCGCTTGCAGTGCGCGGGCTTTGGCGGCCAGCCGCTTGCGTTCTCGTTTCGAAACTCTTGCCATGAGCGCCCCTATTGGTTCATTCCACTGAACAACCGCGAGGCCGCGCAGGCTAACATCATGAAGGTCAAATTACTTCAAAATTCCAACACACCTTGGCATCGCGAGCATCGTGATGCTCGCAAGATAAATACATGTTCGACAAAGACATACGCTGTCCGAAGCGACATGCAACGAGATCCTCCCTCTTCAAGCCAGACCTGGGGCATTTTTCGAATCGCCTACTCACTGACCTTGCGTCGCCGCTTCTCCCACCGCCTCTTCGCTGCCTTCCTCGCGATCTCGCTCCGTCGCTCAGGCGTGAGCGACTTCGCGCGCGCCTTTCCGCCCTTCGACGCGCCCCGCTTCGACAGCGCCGCCATCGCGCGTCGGATCAGCTCATCCTCATCCATGGGTTCGCCTCCTGGAGCCAGACGACGGGCCGCCTCGGCGGGAGGATGACCCACCGGTGACAGCGCTCGCGGGAGATAGGCTCCACCCGCCGGCTGGCGTTCCTCATCATGCAACACCCGCGCCAATCGCGCGCGCCAATTCTCGCTCGCCTGCGCAGCGCGAGCCCTGATCCGACACCTTGAGTTTCAGGCGGGCGGGGGCCGCAGCCCCCGCCACCCGCCTCCTATATCAGGTCCCGCGAACGGAAGCTGACGACGCCCCCGCGCGCGATGATGACGTGGTCCAGCACTGCCACGCCCAGAAGCTCCCCGGCCTCGACGAGGCGGCGCGTGATGGCCAGGTCCTCGTCGCTCGGCTCGGGGTCACCGCTGGGGTGGTTGTGCACGAGCACGAGGGACGCCGCCGAATACAGCAGGGCGACGCGGAACACCTCGCGCGGGTGCACGATGGACGCGTTGAGCGAGCCGATGCTCACCACAACGCGACGGGTGATGCCGTGGCGGGCGTTGAGCGCGAGCACGCCGAACACCTCGCGCTCTGCTCCCACCAGCTCCGGCCAAGCGGCGACCACGTCCTCGGGCCCGTGCACCACGCCCTTGTAAGGAGAGTCGCCGATGAGGAGGCGGGGAGCGCGGCGCGCATCGCGCACCAACTCCGCCACCGTCCTCTCGACCATCGAGTCGAACATCTCATCCTCCTTCGAATCTCGGCCGGTGCCTATCACCTGCCGATGTAGAGACTCTACCGGACATGCTTGCTCGGAGCAAGTACAATCGACAGGCATGGAAAAGCGGCCCATCGGGGGACGATTGGGCCGCTTCTCCGGGTGCCGAAATGTCAGGTCTTCGGCGGGTCAGGTCGCTCGGTGTGGAGGAATGCACCCTCGAATGTGCCCTGCGGGAGTCCGCTCACCGAGACATAGAGCGGTACGCCGTCTGGGCCGACCACCGTTTCGACTGTCGCGTCAGGCGGCTGACCCTCCCGCCTGACTTCGACGTGGACATCTGCCCCGAGAACCCTTGCGGTGCGATTCTCAACCACTTCCATCCGCCTTTCGTCGTTCGATTTCGGCAATGTCCGTGGCGGGAATTCCGGGCTCAAAGTACTTCCTGAGAATCCAGCGTCTACGATAGCCCTCTGCATGCCGAGCGTATTTGTTCGGCTCCTCCCGGAACCAGTCATCAAGGAGGCTTGCACTCAGATCAGCGCCTCGAGACGAATTGAACTGGGCAGCCAGTTCATCGGCATCCATCCCCACGCCACCGGCCTGCTCAAGGAATGAATCTGCGAAACAAAGTACTTCCAGACGGTCAGGCCTCATCGCGCCCTCCCGCCTCCGGCTGCTCGCTCACGTGTTCCATCTTTGATTGGCGCTCGCTCTCCTGGCGAAGTCGTCCCCAAATAAAGACACCTGCGACTCCGCTGAGGGGGACAAACATGGCCGTGAGCCCGACCACGCTGAATCCATGCACAACGAGCCAAGTTCCCAGGAACATTCCCGCGAGCACAATTACGAAGGCCATCCACTGGCCGACCCGCTGGGACATTAGGTTCTCTGTCACGACATCGACTTCGAGCTTCATTCGATGAGCGGACTGGGTCTCGGCCATCGACAGGATCCTGTCGGCAGAACCTGGAAGCACCTGCTCGTACTCCGCGAACATCTCAGGACTCGGAATCGGGCCCTGATAGTGCTTGGAGAGTTCCACCTTGACGTTTCGGGACGCCGCCAGAGCAGAGTTGCCTTGGCGCGTTCCCTGAATGCCCTGTGAACCAAGCTGGTGCTTATTTCTGCTCTTGCTACTCACGCCCTGCAGCGAACTTTTTGAGGGCGGAAAGCATGTCGCTACCCGTGGCGGTGAAATCGGCCGCGAGCGCGCGGCTGTCCGCCAGCTCGGGAGAAGGCGACGTATTGTAGCCGTCAAACGTGCCGCCAATGTCTAGGCAGCGACCGAACCCGGAGAACAACGATGGCTGCGCAAAGAGGAAGTCGGACATATGCTCCTTATCGGTTCAGGCGGGGAATTCCTGAACGACGCACCTTTCGAGGTAAGGGGGGGGCGCAAGGCGCGGCCCAGCGAGCGACCTTCAGGTTACTTACTTCTCCACAATTGTCCAGTTCACTCCACCGCGGGCCCGCAGGTGCTCAGTCGGGTCGCGTCCATTCTGATGCGATGAATGCGTTGGGAAACGTCAAAGATTTGCTCCAATTGCTCCACGAGAACCCCGCAAGTGCCTTGAAACACTGAAGAAGCCTCCCTAACGCCACTTCAGCCCCCGCGTCACCCAGTTCCCGCGCCGTGGCGGACGTACCGGAGGGGGTACCCGGGCCGGCTTCAGCGGGTCCTCTGCGACCGGCGTCCTCGGGCTCGGCGGTGGGATCGTGCTCCCGTCCGGGAGCCCGAGCGTCGGCCCAGCGAACCGGGGCCCGCGCTCCGCCCGCGGCGCCCCGGGGCCAGGGGGGACGGCCCGCGCATGACCCCCTGCGTGAACTGCGCAAGGAAATCGGTGCGGTCCGGCTTGAACGCGAACAGGTGCCAGATCTGCGGCACCGGCATACCAGCCGCCCGCATCGCCACCAGCCGCTCGCCATACGCCCCACTCGCCGGCGCGTGCTCGACTTCAGGAAGA
>CALMSL010000079.1 GCA_937872445.1 uncultured Microbacteriaceae bacterium
CCGATGCGCTCCTCGTCGCTCGAACCGTCGCCGTCGTAGATGATGCCCATGGCGTTGTCCCGCAGCACTGCGGCGCGGTCGAACAGCTCGTCCGTCGTGTCCGGCCGGGCGAGCGCGGTGGTGGCGAGCAGTTCGATCTCGCGGCTCAGCACCGCCAGGGGGCCCTCGGCATCCGCTTCGTCCGTCACCCTTCCGATTATGCGCGATCCGTGGGGGCCACGCGAACGGACACGTCGCGACCGGCGTAACCTGAATATATGTCCGAGCATCTGGATTCGGCAGCGCGCCAGCGCACGGCACTTCGACGGATCGTCGAACCGTGGACTGTCGTGGTCTTCATCACGGCACTGTTTCACTTCTTCCGCGGCGCCCCGATCGACGGCCTGTTCTTCCTCGCGACCGCCGTGGTGTTGATCGCGGATGCTCTCGGCTGGGTGCGCATCAGGCTCCCGGCGATGCGCCTCCCGCGGCTCACGACACTCCTCGGCCTCGCGGTCGTGCTCGGCGCGCTGCTCGTCCTCGCGCCACGCCACGGTCTCGTCGAGGGGCTCATCGTCAGCGCGATCGGCGTGTGCGTCCTCGCTGTGGCATGGGAGTCGGGCGGGGAGCGGGCGGAGAAGTCCCGCGCTCTGAGGAAGGCTCTCGTGCTGTTCACCGCCGTCGGGGTGTTCGGCTGCCTCATCGAGGTTACCTCGTACCTGCTCGGCCTCGCGTCGCCCGAGGCCATGTTCGAACATCCGAGCATTTCGCTCCTGCTCGACCCGGTCGTCGGAACCACCCCTGGGCGAATCATCTTCACAAGCTTGTGGCTTGCCGCCGGGATCTGGTTCCTTCGCCGCGCACGCGGGAGGGAGACGCCATGACCCTGCGCCTCATCACGATCGCCGCGTTCCTGGCCTGCCTCGTTCTGGTCGGCCTGCTGGAGCTCCTCGCGCACCGGGAACCCGAAAAACTCACGTCACTGACGTCGATGATCGACCATGTGATGGCAACCCGCTCAGCCAGGATCGGCATCCTGCTGTTCTGGTGGTGGCTCGGCTGGCACTTTTTGGTCGGTCAAACCGTGTGAGGAGAAACGTACGGTACGCATGCTCGCGACGTCCTTCTGAGATGCCGAACCGGTAACGATTCCCAGCCAACTCCATGCTGTTCTGCCAAGCTGTCCGACATGAATCGACGAACGCTGATCATTCTGCTCGCGCTTGCCATCCTCATCATCGCTGCCGTCGTGGGGTACGCGGTCACCCGCCCGCTCGCCGAAACCTCCACGGTCGGCAGCTCCGTCAGCGGGCCGTCGAACAGTTCGACGCCCGTCGGCGAAAGCGCCGCTCCCGGGGCCCGATCGGGCGAATACGTCGACTATTCGCCCACCGCCGTCGCCGCAGCGCAGGGAGTCGCCCTGCTGTTTTTCCACGCCTCGTGGTGCCCGTCGTGCCGCCAGATCGAATCCGAGATCCTCGATCAGGGTGTTCCGGATGGCGTGACCATCATCAAGGTCGACTACGACAGCCACCAGGATCTGCGCCAGAAGTACGGCGTCACCATTCAGACGACGTTCGTGAAAGTCGACTCCTCGGGCAACGAAATTGAGAAGTTCGTCCCGTACGGCGGCGACCTCAGCCTGAAACTCGTGCTCGACACCCTCACCTAGGCGGCGGGCCCGGTGCTTACCCTTCTCCTGCTGTCGTTCGTCGCCGGCATCCTCACGGTGGCGGCGCCGTGCGTGCTCCCGCTGCTGCCGGTGATCGTCGGCGGCTCCATCGTGCGCACGGATGCCGACAACGCGCGCCCCGACCGCCAGTGGATACGCCCGCTCGTGATAGCCCTGAGCCTGGCCGGCTCCGTCATCCTGTTCACGCTGCTGCTCAAGGCGACGACCGCCCTGCTCGGCGTGCCCCAGTTCGTGTGGCAGCTGATCGCGGGCGGCATTGTGCTCCTGTTCGGGCTGACGATGCTCTTCCCCCAGCTGTGGGAGCGGGTCATGTCCGTGACCGGGCTGCAGAACCGGGCGAACCGGGCGATGGACCGGTCGTACCGGCGGGGCGGCATCGGCGGGGACATCCTGCTCGGTGCGGCACTCGGTCCCACGTTCAGCAGCTGCTCCCCCACCTACGCCCTCATCCTGGCCACCGTGCTGCCGGTGTCGTTCGCCGAGGGGTTCGTGTACATCGTCGTGTACGCGCTCGGTCTCGCCGTAACCCTGCTGCTCGTGGGCCTGCTCGGCCAGGCGTTCGCACGCAAGCTCGGCTGGCTCACGAATCCGTCCGGCTGGTTGCGCAGGACGATCGGCATCCTGCTGATCCTGGTCGGCGTCGCGGTGATTTTCGGCCTTGACAAGCAGTTCCAGACGTTCGTGCTCGAGTCCGGCTGGTACGACCCGATCGCCGAGTTCGAGCAATCGATCACTGGCTAGCGGATTCGGCCCATTGATATTCTGAGCGGATGCCGCTGTGGATCTGCAAGGCCTGCGCCGTCGAATATCCGGAGGCTGCTGAGGCTCCCGACGGTTGCGCGATTTGCGAGGACGAACGGCAGTACGTTCCGCCCGCCGGGCAGGAATGGCTGACGCTCGAGCAACTGGCCGCTGATGGCCATCGGATCGAGCACACTCAGGTGGAGCCGGGTCTCCACACGCTGTGGGCCGAACCGAAAGTTGGGATCGGCCAGCACGGCCACCTCGTGCAGACCGAGGCCGGCAACCTGCTGTGGGATCCGCCGGGGTTCGTCGACGACGCGGCGGTGGAGTGGATTCGCGGCCTCGGCGGCGTCGTCGCGATCGTCGCGAGCCATCCGCACATGTTCGGCGCGCAAGTGTCGTGGTCGCACGCCCTCGACAACGCCGACGTGCTCGTTGCCGAAGCTGACCGCGAGTGGGTGCAACGGGAGGACGCCGTCATCCGCACCTGGACCGGCGACCTCGAGCCGCTCCCCGGGCTCACGCTGCGCACGGTCGGCGGGCATTTCCCCGGCAGCGCCATCCTGCACTTTACGGGCGCCGACGGCAAGGGGGTGCTGCTCTCCGGCGACACGATTTTCCCCGGGCCGAGCGAGAAGTGGGTCACGTTCCTGCGCAGCTACCCGAACGACATCCCGCTTTCCGCGGCCGTCGTGGAGCGGGTCGTCACTGCTGTCAACTTATTCGAGTACGACCGCATGTACGGCAACTTCGGCCAGCCGGTTCGGGCGGATGCCCGGGCGGCCGTCCGCCGGTCCGCGGACCGCTACATCGCGTGGGTGCGCGGCGACTTCGACTACCTCACCTGAGGGTGAGCACGCGATGCCGGAGCTGCCCGAAGTTCACGCCCTCGCGGCGGATCTCAGCTCGCGCCTGATCGGGCGCACCGTGGCGAGGCTCGACATCGTCGCGTTCGCCGCTCTCAAGACCGTCGACCCGCCGACTTCCGCACTGGCCGGAAAGACGATCCGTGCCGTGACCCGGCACGGCAAGTTCCTGGACCTGGCCATCGGCGACCTTCACCTGGTCATGCATCTGGCGCGGGCCGGGTGGATCCGCTGGCGCGATGCCGCGCCGCAGAGCTCCGGGCGCCCAGGCAGGTCACCGCTCGCCGCCCGCCTCGTGCTCGACGGCGGTACAGGACGTGACGGCACGAGCGTCGCGAAAGGATCCGGCTTCGATGTGACGGAGGCGGGGACGAAGAAGAGCCTCGCAATGTACGTCGTGCGCTCCCCGCTCGAGGTGCCGGGAATCGCGCGGCTCGGTCCGGACCCCCTCGATGGCGCTTTCACTATTCAGGAGTTTGTGGGAATTCTGGAGGCGGGGGGCCGAAAGCACATCAAAGGACTCCTCCGCGACCAGTCGGTGATCGCCGGGATCGGCAACGCGTACTCGGACGAGATCCTGCACGCCGCCCGGATGTCGCCGTTCACACCCGCGGCGATGGGTCAGGATGATGCGGCCCGGCTGTTCGCGGCACTGCAGACCACGCTGCGCGAGGCTATCGAGCGCGCGGACGGTCTCGCTGCATCCGAGTTGAAGCGGGAGAAAAAGTCGGGGCTTCGGGTACATGCCCGCACCGGACAACCCTGCCCGGCATGCGGGGACACGGTGCGGCAGGTGATCTACACGGATTCGACGTTCCAGTACTGCCCGACCTGCCAGACCGGTGGCAAACCCCTCGCCGACCGGGTGCTGTCCCGCCTGCTCAAATAGCGCCTATCCGCGGGCGCGGTTGCGCCGGCGGATCTCCTTCGGCGCGCGTCCCGCCTGGAATGACTTGCGCGGGTTCACGAGAAAGCCCTGCTTGAGCGCTTCCCGGCCGATCAGCATCCGGAACCCCATCTGGTCGCGGTTGCTCAGAGTGGTCTCGGCCGTCAACCGGCGTCCGGCTACTTCGACATCCAGAAGGACGACGTAGCGCACTTCCTCATGGCCGGACGAGCTCTTCACGGTTCGTCGGTCGTGCACGGGAAGCTCGACCGTCACGCTGTCGCTGTCGGACTGCTGCCACGGTTGCACCGTGAACCGCACCCGCTCGCCTCCGGCCACTTCCTCGATGTTGATGGCGTGCAGCGCAGAGCTGCGGGCCCCCGTGTCGAGCTTGGCCTTGAGCCACGGGATTTCGATGCCGGGCATGCTCACCCATTCGCGCCACCCCACGATGGTGCTTGAATGGTGGTCCTGGCTCATTCGACTATCTTGGCAGGCGAACACGATGAAACTGGCCATCCTCTCGCGTGCCCCGCACGCGTATTCGACGCAGCGTCTGCGTGCCGCGGCGGTCCAACGCGGCCACACCGTCAAGGTTTTGAACACGCTGCGCTTCGCCATCGACCTCTCTGGCCCCGAACCGGACCTGCAATACCGGGGCAAACTGCTCTCCGACTATGACGCGATCCTGCCGCGCATCGGCAATTCGATCACGTATTTCGGCACCGCCGTCGTGCGGCAATTCGAGCAGATGGATGTGTACACGCCCAACACGGCGAACGGGATCACGAACTCTCGGGACAAGCTGCGGGCGACGCAGATCCTGTCCCGTCACAACATCGGGATGCCGGCGACGACGTTCGTGCACAGCAGGGCGGATGTGCGGCTCGCGATTGAGCGGGTCGGCGGCGCGCCCGTCGTCATCAAGCTGCTGGAGGGGACGCAGGGTATCGGCGTGATTCTGGCGCCGGAGTTGAAGGTGGCCGAGGCGATCATCGAGACGCTGCACTCGACGAACCAGAACGTGCTCATCCAGAGTTTCATTTCGGAGAGCCGCGGCAAGGACATCCGCGCCCTCGTCGTCGGTGATCGCGTGGTGGCCGCGATGCGGCGAAGCGCCGTCGGCGACGAGTTTCGCTCCAACGTGCACAGGGGCGGCACCGTCGAATCGGTGGCGCTCACACCCGACTATGAACAGGCGGCGGTGCGCTCGGCCCAGATCATGGGCCTGCGCGTCGCGGGCGTGGACATGCTGGAGGGCAAGGACGGGCCGCTCGTGATGGAGGTCAACTCGTCGCCGGGCCTGGAGGGAATCGAGAGCGCGACGGGGCTGGATGTGGCTGGCGCGATCATCGACTACATCGGCAACCAGGTCGCCTTCCCCGAGGTGGATGTGCGGCAGAGGCTGAGCGTTTCGACCGGATACGGCGTGGCGGAGCTCCTCGTGCACACGAACGCCGACCTGGTCGGCAAGACCATGCGGGAATCCGGCCTGCGCGAACGCGACATCACCGTGCTGACCCTGCACCGCGGCACCGCGGTCATCCCGAACCCGAAACGCGATGCCGTGCTGGAGGCTGGCGACCGGCTGCTGTGCTTCGGCAAACTCGAGGAAATGCGGTCGATGATCCCGGAGCGTCGCCGGCGTCGGGCTCGCGTGCGGAAGCTGCCGAAGGAACCGATCATCGAGAGCTGACCGCCCGCGCCCCGCGTGCCGTTAGCGGTGCTGATCGAACAGGATCGGGTTGCCGTCGGGGTCCTGGATGGTGAAACTCGCCGGACCCGCGTCGGGTTCGACGATGTCGTCGCCGACGTCGATTCCGCTTTCCCGGAGTTTCCGCTGCAGCTCACGGACGTCGGTGAACGAGTCGAGTTCGCCCGCCGATCCGTCCCAGCCCGGGTTGAACGTGAGCATGTTGCGTTCGAACATGCCCTGAAACAACCCGATCGTGCAATCGCCGTTCTTCAGGATGAGCCAGTTCTGGTCGATATCGCCGCCGAGCGGGGTGAATCCGAGTTTCGCGTAGAAGTCCTGGGACGCGTGGATGTCCCGCACGGTCAAACTGATCGAGAATGCTCCGAGATCCATGGTGTGCTCCTTTGCATCAAGTGCGCACAGCATACGGGTCGAGGCTGCGAAGGGACCTGCGAGGTTCGGGATCGAACGCCGCCGTTTACGGCTTCCACGCCATGAGCACCACGACGGCCAGCAACAAGAGGCTGACAACGCCCGAGCCGCCGGCAATCATTCCGTAGCCGCTCGGAGCGGTGGATTCCGACCCCTCAAGCAGTGCCGCCGCGCGGCGCATCGCCGGCACCACGAGCACCAGCGCGATCACGAACGCGACCAGGTAGAGAACGATGGAGAGCCAGACCCAGGTGCGATCGAACGGGATCTTGTACATGCCCATCAGACCGAAACCGACAAGGAATGGGATGAGCGACAACAGCGTGAACACGGTCGTGGACTTCGCCAGTGTGCGCACCTGCCCGGCCTGCCCGGCGCGCAGGGAACGCATCGCCGTCATCGGCAGAATCGCCATCGGGCCGACAATGAAGACGGCAGTTGCCACGTGAAGGATCGCAAATATTGTTGACATGCCTTCAGCGTAGGCGCGCCCGGGTGCGGGCGCATCGTCCGAAAGTCTGATCCCACGCTAAGGATGCTTCGTGCCCGCGCCCTTCGTCGCCGTCCCAACGTTCGCACCGTGTCGAAGAAGCCGGCCCCGGAAGGGTGACTACCTGCGTCCGGTAGGCGGCCTGCCATCCAACAGGTTGTCGATGAATACGGCAATGTGATCGTCGAGCGTGGCGAACGCACCATCCAACGGTTCCTCCACGACAACTGTCTGCTTCAACGCGTCGAGCGTTTCCATGATGACCGTTCGTGCATTTCGCATTCCCCAGCTGGTGAACTCGCTGTGCAGGTCGTCGCGCGCAATCTGGTCGAAGCGGTATTTGCCGTTCACGCTCAGGGCGAGCTTGCCATCGTTGCTGCCGTGCGCCTGAGGCACAGCATCGTACGTCGGCGCGAGCCTCAGGTCGCCGTGCTTCGGGTGCAGCAGCCCGAGATTCTTGGAGTGCAGGTCAAGGTTTCCGATCGCCACCGCGAACACAACCATTCGCGCGAGGGTATGCAACTCCCCTGCGGGCGCGTGCGCCGTCAGCAGCTCCGCGATCCGTTTGAGACTGACGACACCCCCGAACTCCTGATACTTTTCGTTGCCTGATGCCCCCAACGCCTGGCTGAAGTCCTCCTGGTGCACGCGCTGCCCGTCAACCCGGTCGTACCGTTCAATGACGAGCGTCGGCAGGCCAGCGAACTCCATGATCCGGGTTTCGAAATTGGCGAGTCCGATGGCGCGCGCGAGACGCGATCCGTATTCCTCGTCAAAGATCACCGTCTCTCTCGGCGAAGCCAGTCGCGGCTTCAGGATGTGCGTGGTCGGGTAGCCGTCGAGCGCTTGCGCCCAACCTGTCGGGGTCTTTGCAACCAGAATCTTGGGTTGAACACCGCCGAGCGAGGACCGGCCGCGTGCGGCCGCATTGGCCAGAGGCGAGCCGATGGGGTCTTCGAGGAGTTGCCGCACGTCGGCATCCGACAGTGCACGCAGCCGGGGTGACCGCGGTTCGGTGGGATCGTCACGATCCCACACCTGGAGCGCGCCGGCCACGTCCCTCCCGTAGCGTGCGAGGAACCCGGGGGTGTCACCGCGGCGAAGTCCGCCCTGCGCAAGCAGGTAGTCGTACTGGTCGCCTTCGGGGAGCAGTTCGGTGAACCAATTGCGGCGACGCCGTGCGTGGTGACGTGGCTGCGCCGGAACGAACGGGATGGCCACCGACAGTATCGTGCTGTTGACACCGAACGCGTCGATTCCAGCAGCGGATGGCGTGAAGTCGAACGAGCGTGCGTCACCCTCGAGGGTGCCGACGATGGTTCCATACAGTTCAACTGCCAGCCGCATCCTCGCCTCCCCAGGTGGCGGTGAACTCCACCCCGGTCGCCTTCGCGATCGTCAGAAGGCGCCGCAGGAAGATCGTTGACGCCCCGCTCTCGAGCTGGCTGATGGTGCTCTGCGGAACGCCCACCACGTTGGCGAGGTCATTCTGTGACAGCCCCCGTTCCAGTCGTGCCTGCTGGATGGCGAGACCAAAGTCGCCCGCTGCGCGCAATTGCGCCGTGTGTATTGCCATCGCCTATCCTCGACTATCGTGATTACCCAATACTACACAACTATTGTGATATAGCAATATGAGGGAAATATTGTGATGTTGCGATAGCCCACGAGTATTTAAGCGGTCGCCAACGTGACCGGTTGCGCGATGGCACTTGTGGTGGACCTGTCCGCTGCTGACGCAGATAAATGCGCCTCCCTTTTGAAACTACTCCACGGCCCAATAAAGCCGCAGTCTGCGCCTGAATATGAAGGAGTCGCTGCAATCTGTCAACAGCAACGACGGCTGACCACGACAGAGGTCGGGCAAATGATCGAGCGCTACAGGGACGGCGCGCTAGTTCGCGAACTCGCTGCAGAGTTCACGTGCCATCGGGCCACGATCACAGAACGTCTTAAGTCGACTGATGTGAAGATGCGGCGTCAGGCGGCAACTTCATTTTGTTTATTCCCCCTAATCTGTTGGGCATTTTTGATGATGACCGAATGATGGTCCATCGCAACCCACGCGCCATCCCAGTCGGCTTCGGCCGCTCTCCCTGGTGTCGTCAAGCTCAAAGGCTATTGGTTCGCGTTCGTGTAGGCCTCGCGAACTGTCGCCGCGATCCTTCCCCGGTCAGACACCGGTATCCCATTCGCCCGCGCCCACTCCCGGATAGCTTGCAACTCGGGGTCTCGATTCGGGGCGCCCGCCTGCCGTGACGCCCTGCCTCCGCGAGCTGCACTGACCTTCCGGCCAGCGCTCAAGTACGGCTCAAGCATTGCGCGCAGCTGTGCCTCGTTCGCACTCGACAGATCGACCTCGATCGCCTGGCCATCCAGCGAAAGCGACACGGTGCGACCGGCACCGTCCTCAATCACCGAACCATCGAGATCATCAACGAGCTGAACCGTGACCTTCTTCATAAAAGAAAGGCTAGCGGAATATATGCGCAATTCATCGTGTAAACGGGCTACTTCGCGAGTACAGGATTATTTCCCAACTCTAACGTTCCGGGAACGCTAAACATTTGGCCTGTCCTTCTGCACCAGGGAATCATTTCTCTGGACACAAAAGACATGGCGAAAATAGGAAATTGCCCCCGTTTGGTCGGAGGTACTATTGTGCATATCTCGTGGGTGCAGGGTTAAAGTATTTAGTCCTCTACTCCACTAAGAGAAGTCTTGCCGTCGTACGGCGTGGACGTATGGTCTGATGAAGGAATTGGTGCCAGTTTCGGTTTAGGCCACGAGGGCCATGGGTGGTTCCTTGGTGGTCTCGACTTCGATGGGGTCAACCCCCCGAGGGCGCCCTGTTCGCGTTGCCGGTGGTAGCGGCGCTCGATCCAGGTGACCACGATCGCCAGGCGCGGATCTTGGCGACTGGCCCATCGCCGCTGCTGGTTGAGAACGTTTCTCTGTAGCGGGGACCAGAACGACTCCATCGCGGCGTTGTCGGCCGCTGACTGCACTCGCCCCATCAATCTGACCGTGTCGTTTCGCCGAAGCGCCCGGGCAATTGCCTGGGAACAAAACTGACTGCCCCTGTCGGCGTGCAGAATGCTGCCGGCAGCGTCGCCGCGACGGGCAACCGCGTGCTCGATCACGTCGACGACGATGTCCGCGTGCATCGTCGACTTGATCGAGTAGCCCACAATCCGATTCGAGCAGGCATCTTTGATCGTGCAGCAGTAGAGCTTGCCTGACGATGTCCAATGTTCGGTCAGATCTGTCAGCCAGAGCTGATTCGCCTCCGACGCGGTGAACAACCGCTTCACCAAGTCATCGAAGACCGGCGGGCCGGGTTAATTGCCCTTGCCGCGCTTGGCGCGCTGCGGAGCTTGTCAAGTTGTTTGTGTAAGTGAGCATCGTCTTGGTTGTTTGGGACTGCTGCACGATTGGGTGACAGTTCTAGTCACGCCGCGAGTGCGACGGTCGTGTCCATGATGGCTTCGAATTCGATCGGGGTCAAACGCCC
>CALMSL010000080.1 GCA_937872445.1 uncultured Microbacteriaceae bacterium
CGATGAGTGATTGCGTTCCTGCGTCAGCGACTGCCCACAGCACGGAGGCGGACTTCGGGATAGAGAAGGTGAAGTCATATCCGGCCACTGCCCGTCGAGTGCCACGCTCGGACTCCTCCGCTTCGATCGCCGCGACGGCCCGGCCCCGAGCGGTCGGACCCAGCCCCGGATCGAGCGCACCGACTCGCTCCTGAACTCGCTCAGCCACCGACTTGTACGCCGGGTAGGACCGGCCGAGCGGCACGCCGGTAAGCGGGTCACGACCCATGCCGATCAGCAGCTGGAGCTGCGCCTCGGTGACCTCATCGCCGTCGCTTAGTTGCCCGCTTCCGAGTGCCGCGAGGCCGCTGCCCATCCATCGCCCCGGCGGCGTGCCGTCCGCGTTGTAATACCTCGTCAACGGAGTGGAAAGGTTGCGGTCGCCGTCACCGGCGGCCACTGTGCGCAGCAGGTACTTGTAGCCGTCGCCCGCCGACATCACCCGCATCGACACCGTCACCGCAGCTCACCTTCCCTCCATCAAGGAGGAGGTAAACAAGCAGGATCGGCTACTTCAGAGATCACACGCGAGTGATCGCGACCTCGATCTGCAAGACGCGTGGTGGCGCTGAAGGCAGCGATCTCAGGTGAAGATTTCAACGCCGCGATAGCGAACGCCGTACCGTGTGCCGAGTCGTTCCGCAGCGCGGCCAATTGCCGGATCTGGAACGTCCAAGTACTTCAGAATCACGAGAGTCAGCACGATCCAGTTGGCGTCCCGGATACCGCGCAGCAAGACGCCATCTTCCCAGATATCGCTCGAAACCGCGTGAGCAATGGTATTTCGAGCCTTGAGAAATTGCTTTGTCCATTCTTCAATGGACACCCGCGCTTGCTGCCAGACGTCGTCATCGACATGTCGGATGAGCTGCTCCACTTTCGAACGGAATGTGGTCCTCCCAAGATCGCCCTTGAGCTGCGCCACCGCCTCCTTCTGCGCGCGGTCGAGGCCCGTCAACGATTCCAGAGCTTCGAGAATCGGCTTAGATTCGTTGGGACTTAATCGCGGAGCTTCGTGTTGTTGAAGCGCTGTGGCGACTGACTCAATTGCCGCGGAGCTGAGGATCACGTCTGCGTCGACATATCCAGGCTGGTACCGCAACCCCGCGAGGATCTGGAGGACTGGTTTCCATTCACTGTATGCCGCCCACCACCGCTCGATCGTGTGTTGAATCCAGTCACCTGCGAATCTCAGCGTGTACTCAACCGGCTTGCGCGTCGGACGCTCAAACGGCGCGTACTTGTCTCGCCCAAAGATGTTCACGGTCTGCCCGGACCTGTCAGTTGCGACTAGCGTGAGTTGTCCGCACGGCAGGTCAGCCGCGAATGTGAGCATCGCCTGAAAGACAGCGAGCTGAGCCTCAAAGCTCTCCAGCGGAACCGGCTCCGGCGCAACCAACGTGATCGAGTTCTCTCCGCTGCGTAGCGTCGCTTCCATTTGCGACGCTCCGTCAATCGCCGGGAACACCAACGGTTGCCCAGGGCTCCGAGCCGTTCCATCCTCATGACGGTAGGAACAGACCGACGCCAGGTGCTCGAATGTCGCCGTCACAGTTGTGTATTGAGCATCATCCAGGGCTGATCCGACCCTAAGTTCATCGACTCGCAACCCCAGGTCACCGTCGATCGCGAAGACTGTTCCACGAATGAGCGTCGGTGTCCCGTCAAGAGATGCTGTGAGGACTCGTATTCCAGGCTGCCCTGTCGCATACGAGAAGCTACTCGGTGATTTGAGGATCCACCGCCCGCCACGTTCGACAACTTCGGCCGTGCCGTCGCGTGCGCCATCACCGATCGATTCAAATACGACCGAGCTCGATGGCCATTGAAAGTTCTCCGAGAAGAGCGCCACAGATCGACCTATGCCGAAACGAGCTGCATCAGCTCGGTGTAGTCGGTAACGACGTCGTAGGTGACGTCTTGGCCGTTCTTCTCACTAATGGACGCGAAGAATTTGCGGGCACACTCGATCTTGGCGTCCTCCATACCCTTGAGCTGGAGCGTCGAAAGAGAGCCCTTAGTTTCAGCAACGAAGTAGACGTGCTTGACGCTGCCCTCTGTGAACGCGATCGCCCAGTCGGGGTTGTAATCACCCACTGGAGTCGGGATGAAGAACCCGCGCGGGAGCTTCGCGTAAACAGCGACCTCCGTACTAGTGTCCAGCTCGGTGACGAACGCGCGCTCGATCTTCGAGTCGGTCACTACGAAGTCATAGATGTGCTTCTTGAGCTTGGCGCCTGCCCTACTGAAGTCCTGTG
Organism: uncultured Microbacteriaceae bacterium; assembly: GCA_937872445.1. Taxonomy (GTDB): domain Bacteria; phylum Actinomycetota; class Actinomycetes; order Actinomycetales; family Microbacteriaceae; genus Terrimesophilobacter. Next base: position 2,298 of record CALMSL010000080.1, read on the forward strand.
CCGTTTGATTCTCAGTGAAGATCGCCGAGTCGAACCGGTCGTCCAGCGTGTCGTACGCCAAGTGCTCGACGATGACAGTCGCCTTCTGCTCGTTGATTAATCGCGCCGCCTCGGTGATGAACTGCTCCGGGTTGAGCCGGAACTTTCCGAACGTGCCCGGCGCTACGCCTCGCAGGATCGCGGCGACCGTGCGGCGCGTGAGCTGGGTCTTCTCGGTGATTTCGCCAAGCAAGTCGAACTTCACTTGCGACCCCGCACTCACGGTCTCGGTGTGAGTCTGCGTGGACGACACCGCGAACCCCGAGCCGCCCGCGAGGTCGTCTGCCTCCAACTTCTCGCGCTGCTGCCCTGCTTGGACGACGTACTGCATCGCCGCGACGTTCAGGTGCTTATCGAGATGGTCTGCGGACTTCCGGATCAGTTCGGCCGAGTCGAACTCGACTTGGTAGACCGCCTTATGGTTGATCCGGCCCCAGAGCGCCTGGAACTCCTTCTTGGCGAAGTTCGCCTCGTTGAGCGGGATCTTCTTCGGCTTGCGGTCGTCAGTGATCTCCGGCGCCGCGACGTGTAGAGCGTCAACTAGCTCCGCAACCTGATAAAAGTACGGCTGCAGCGAGGCTGGCAGTTCGGGCATCTCAGGCAATTCGGCCCGAGCGAGCCACTTGTCAGTGAGGTGCTGCTCGTAGTCGATAAAGGCGTTAATCGTCAGCCAGTGCTGGAGTTGTTTTGCCTCGTCTAGCGTGATCGTGTGAAGGGTTCCGGTTGGAACATCCTCAACAGTCTTGCCGACGAAGTACTCGGGGGTCGCCTTGCGCGGTCGGGCAGCTAGGGACTCCGAAATCTCCTTCTGTAGTCCGGCGACAAAATCGGTGTACGATTCGTCGGTGACCACCGTCAACTCGTTGATGTCATGCACAGTGGCAGGGTTATCCATGCGCATGCCGTGCTGGTCAACGGCGAGGCGCAGACCGCGGCCGATCTCCTGGCGGCGAGAGACCGTGTTGTCGCTCTTCTTGAGCATTCCCATGACAAACACGTTGGGGTTATCCCAGCCCTCGCGCAGCGCGGAGTGGGAGAAGAGGAACCGGACTGGCTCAGTGAACGAGAGCAGTCGCTCCTTATCCTTCAGGATCAAGTCGTACGCATCGATGTCGTTCGACTGCCCCTTGTCGTCGCCACGGCCGGAGACACTGCCGTCGACTTGATGCTTGGATTTCTTGTCGATCGAGAAATACCCCTCGTGCACCCGTCGGACTTCGTCGCGTCGCAAGTACTGCTGGAACTCTTCAGTCGCGTTATCGATCGCCAGCTCACCGAGTACTTCGTCGCGGATAGCGGCGTACTCCTCCTCGAATGTGCGAGCGTAGTCACCGAGGGTGTCTTCACGGCCGTAGTCGCGGTACTTGGCAACCTCGTCGATGAAAAATAGTGAGAGCACCTTGACGCCCTGGCTGAACAATCCGCGCTCCTTATCCAAATGCGCACGGATGACCTCGCGAATCTGGTTGCGCCGCTTCGTCTCTTCCGTGACATCGCGGTCGGCCAGCTGCCCAGCGGCGACGACGTCGCCGTTGCTCAGCTCGATCACGTCACGATTCGCGTCAATCTCGGTGATGAACAGGCCCTTGTAAGCCTCAATGCCGTTCGATACGTCGTGCAGGTTCGCACCGACGTCGAGGCGCTTGACCTGACGTTTGATGCCAGTCTGGATCTGCACTTCAATCTCGATCCGAGCACGCGGTTTCGCACCTTTGGCAATCTCGATCGCGTCCAGGTACAGGTACGCGGTGGATCCGGCCAAGCCTTTGACCGTGATGCCTCGCACTGAAATTTTCTTGACTAGCCTCTGGTTGTATGCGTCCAAGGCATCGAGGCGGTGCACCTTTGTGTGCTCCACTTTGTGAGTGGCCGAGTAGCGCAACATCATGAGGCCGCGGAATCGCGAGAGCGCGTCGAGGGACTTCGCAGCACCAATCTTCTGCGGCTCGTCAATGATCCCGATAGGTCGGTTCGCCGCTATCACGTCGATCGGACGCCGCGACTGGAAGTCGTCGAGTACGTCGTAGATGCGACGGTTGTCTTTACCAGTCGCGTTGAACGCCTGGATGTTGATGATCATTACCTGCACCCCGGCGTCGGAGCTGAAACGCTCGATCTCGTGCAGTTGCGAGGAGTTGTAAATAAACGATCGCGGCTTCGTCCCGTAAAGCTGTTGGAAGTGTTCGGAAGTGACGTCGAACGTTTTCTTGACGCCCTCACGGATCGCGAGCGAGGGCACCACAATGATGTACTTCGACCAGCCGTACCGCTTGTGCAGCTCCAAGATCGTCTTGATATAGACGTAGGTTTTCCCGGTTCCCGTCTCCATCTCAACGTCCAGGTTCGGAGCCCCCGGGGCCGCCTTACTATCGACAAGTGTCTTCGAAAGCGGCAGGTTGCGAGACCGCTGGGCCTTATGAACGTTCTCCAGTAGCTGATTAGAGGAGAGCGCGATGTCGGCGTTCCGAAGACCAGAGTCGGGCGTATCGTTCGTCTCGAACAGCGTCGGGGTCGAGGCAGGCGTCACCTTTCCCGGGTCGATTCGATAGGAGATGCCGTCATGTTTGGGTTGCCCCTCGAAAATCTCGACAACCGAGTCGACAGCGTCGGTCTGATACTGCTGGACCTTGAACTGTAGTTTCATCCCGATCAGATCGCCTTCACGTCGGTCGCCGGAGATATCTCGCGGAAGACCTGCTCTGCATTAATCCGCGCATCATCCGATGCGAAGCCGGAGTCGCGGAAGACAGCGCGCAGCGGCTGACGCTTCGCGATCGAATTCACCACTTCAGGGGCCACGTTCTCCTCGAAGCATGCAATCAGAGCACCATCCTCCACAACGAAGATGTCTTTGCCTTCGATCTGCTCGACGCTAATAGGCATCGTAAGTTCGAGCCCCCAGTCGAGCAGCACTTGGAACAGCAGGTCTTCTCCCGAACGGTCTGACTTCACACTTCCTTCGAGCTGGTCCAGCGCCAGCTGATCAGTCGCATCTGGGGTCCGAAGAACATCAACCATGTTTGACGTATCGACCCGAAGAGTGCGAAAGCCACAGTCCAGATGTTCTCCGTGTAGACCTGCCTTCGCAAGAATCCCAATTCCGGCGCGTCGTACCCGTTCCCGAGCGGTTTCCGCGATCGTACTGAACCCGAGCCCATGGGCCAGTGAATTTTCGTTGTACTCTTCGGCAAGTTGTACAAGAACGAACCGCCGGGCCTCGCCGTCTTCGGCGTTGAGTTGCATGACGGCGTCGGCGGTGGTGCCCGAGCCTGCGAAGAAGTCCATGACGATGTCGTCGGCGCGAACGTTTGCGACATAGCAGAGGTGTTTGATCAGCGACGTCGGCTTCGGTGTGTCGAAAACATTCCCTTCTGGAAACAGCGCATTGACCTCACGTGTTGCTGCTTGGTTGTCGCCTACGAGTGTTCGCAGTAGGAGCGTCTGAGGCCGAACTCCCTGTTGATTTTCCGCCAAGAAGGCTTTCAATCTTGGAAAGTTTGTACCACGCTCTCCCCACCACAACCGATTCTCCGAAATCAAACGATCCATGGAAGAACGGTCAAAGATCCAGGTCCGATTCTGCGAGGGGTAAACATCTTCACCCGTATTCGGATTATTGACAGGGTAGTAAAGATTGGGTCTTTCCTTGGCCGTCTTGTTGATGGTGCAGTCACTCGACGACCAGATTCCCCGCGGATCGTTATCAGGATTCTTGTAACGGTCGAGTTGTTCTTCACCCATCGGGAGCAAACGGGCGAGCCATCCGGACGTATCTTGCCTATCGGAGGGATGGCGCCTCGAGTAGACGAGAATGTGGTCATGAGTCGCTGAGATGTTCGTTGCATCTCGCTGTGGGGATTGTTTGCGCTGCCACACAAACGATGCCTCAAAATTTATGGCACCAAATACCTCGTCGGCAACCTTGCGCAAGTTTGCCACCTCATTGTCATCGATACTGATCATGATGACTCCATCGCTAGCCAACAGGTCACGCGCAAGCCGCAACCGTGGATAGATCATGCTCAGCCAGTCGCTGTGAAAGCGGCCGTTCGCCTCGGTATTAGCAACCATGTTTGCGCCAGCCTCATCCGCCTGCCCAGACTTCCTGAGGTACTCCAACGTGCTTTCGGAAAAGTCGTCGTCGTAGACGAAGTCGTTGCCAGTGTTGTACGGAGGGTCGATATAGATGAGTTTGACCTTGCCGAGGTAGGACTCCTGGAGCAGTTTGAGAGCATCGAGATTGTCGCCTTCGATGAAGAGATTCCTCGTGGTGTCGAATTCCACCGACTCTTCGCGGACAGGACGCAAGGTCTTAGCGATCGGCGCGTTGGCGGCAAACGCTGCTGCACGCTTGCCAGGCCAGTCGAGCTGATAGCGCTCCTGCGGCCCTTCGACGAGGGGGTCGGAGAGTTCCTGGCGCAGCAGATCGAAGTCGACGGCCATCTTGACGTTGCCGTGAACATCGACAGACTCGGTCATGACCGTCGGGAACAGATCGGCGAGCTTCTCAATGTTGGCGACGGTCAAGTCTGGCGACGTCATTCGTAATTTCTCCACGGGTTACCTCTGCTGTTCGAGTTCTTGTTGTCTAGTTTTGAGGGTGCGGCGCAGCTCGATCTTGCGGTTGAGCTGCGGCTCGGTGCGGAGCTTGCGCTCCAAAGCGGTGATCTCTCGTTCGAGTTTCCGCACGGTTGCCAGCCTGTCGGCAACCGCTGACATCTCCTCACCGGGCCGTACCGTCACCGGAGTCAGCGGCACCAGGATTGCCGCGTAAAGAGTTGGCAAGCCAATTACTGTAGGGAGCGATTGCCGTTCTACATCAGCGGGGAGCCAACCAGTCGAGTAGTAGGCACTGAGTTTCGAGGCACCCGAGCCGAGCTGCTTGTGTGCTGCGACCATCCTGATCTGGGGTTCGCCAGCAGTTGCACGCGTGATCTCGAAGATGATCGGGTACTGGATGGCATTGTCGATCGCAGACAGCACCTGATCGGCGACCTCACCGGTTTTCGTGTCTATCTGGAAGACCTGGATCTCGGGCACAGCTGCGCTGCCTGGGAGGTTGATCGTGGATTCGGCAAGTTTGTAGGCCCAGGTAATGCGCTGGACCTCGGACACAAACTTCTCACGCACAGCGGTGCTGACATTGCCGTACTCGTAGAACTTCTCCTTGGGCACACGGCTGCCGAACTTCGCTGCGACAGGCCACTTGTACAGCAGATCAACCATTGGTCTCGATCCCGGCGGAGGAGTCCACAATGGCGACGAACGCGATCAGCTCGAAATCGTCGAGGCCTGCGATGGTCTGGGTCAGCGCGCTGGTTTGTCCGCCAGTGAAGAGACTGTCGATGTCGCGTTCTTCTGTGACGTCGATCATCGAGTGAATCGCGTCTGTCAGCAGCCCGGAGTACTTGCTCATCTGCGCACCCTCCTGCGTAGCTGCGTTGAACGCGTGCACGACCTCGGAGATTGGCTCGTCGTAGGGGCGACATCCTGCGCGGAGCAGGTCGAGCAGGTGCTTGGCCTCAGTGTGGTCGGCGATGACATTGCCTTCGTCGTCCAGGTAGACAAGATAATGCGGGTGGAGCCGGTTGCCACGGTTACCACCCTTCCCGGCGAGCTGAGCATCCTCTGCGTTTACGCTGCGCAGCGCAAAGATCACCCCCGGCTTCAGGCCCTTCGCAGGGTCCGCAGGAACGACGGCATGCAGGCCCTTGGGTACGCCTGCGAGGTCTCCGTTGTCCTTGATGTAGCCGAGCAGATCCATCCGGAAGTCATTGAGCCCGAGGTCAGTGATCGAGACACCGGTGCGCACGTCTTCAAGCTCGATGACCTCGTCCTGGAGCTTGCGGAGCTGTTCTTTGCGGAACGCCGCATCGGAGTTTTCCAGGCTGAGGACGTTGTCATCGGCGGTACCCCCCCCGTCAGCGATGACCAAGCGGTTCTCGACCCCCCCTTTTAGGTTGATGTACTCGTCGAGCGCGATGTTCGGCCAGAAGTTGACCAGCTGAATCTGAGCATTGGTGGATCCGATGCGGTCGATACGCCCAAACCGCTGGATGATCCGCACCGGGTTCCAGTGGATGTCATAGTTGATCAGAAAGTCGCAGTCCTGGAGGTTTTGCCCTTCGCTGATGACATCAGTGCCAATGAGGACGTCCAATTCGCGCGTCTCTTTCGGCATGGTGAGGTGCCGTTGCTTCGACTTTGGCGAGAACATCGCCATGACCTGTTGGAAGTCGAATCCGGTGCCGAGAGTGGCCTTGGCGCCGTGGCTGCCGCCGGTGATGACGGCCGTCTCCAGTCCGGCATTGGCGAGCACCGGGGCGAGCTCGCGGTAGAGGTAGTTCGCGGTGTCAGCGAACGCAGAAAAGACCAGCACCTTGCGGTTGCCAGGGTTGATCGGATGTGCGACCTTCTCGGTGATGAGTTGCTTGATTTTCTGGAGCTTCAGGTCGTGGGCCGGAGTGACCTTGCGCATCTCATCAAGCAGTTCTCGAAGGGTCTCACGATCGTTCCAGAGGTCCCGCTGCCAAGACTCGATGTCAATGTCGTCGAGGTCGATCTTGATCTTCTCGCCGAACGAAATGGCCTCGATGTTTGCATCGTCTTCATCATCGAGATCGAAGTCAAGCCCCGTGAGGTCCGCGCTCAGATCAGCGAGCGCTCCTGCGTGAGAATCGAGGCGCCGCAAGGTGCGGTCCACTGACTCCTCGATCTTGCTTATGGTCAGGCGGAAGGCTTCGACTGAACTCTCCAGTCGTTTGAGAAGGTTCACCGTCATGAGCTTCTTCAGGCCTTGCTCGCGCCCGGCCTGGCCAAGGTTGGAGCGGGCGCTGCCTGTTGTGACGTTGTACAGATCCTCGTACTTACTCAACCGACTTGGAAATACGTAAGCCATCGGAGTGTAGACGGCGAGGGTAAGCGCTTGGAGTTGCTCGAAGATATCGTTGAAGTCCGGCACATCCGCTAGGTCAGTGAGCGGTGCGCGGATCGAGAGCGGTGGGAGGCGTTCGGGAAAGGCTCCGATCTCGGTGGTGTCGTAGAACGCCTGGATGTGCTTTCGCGAGCGGGCAATCGTCACCGCGTCGAGTAGCTCGAAGAAGTCGAAGTCGAGCATCTTGAGGATGCGATCGGTGGTGCGCTCTTGAGGGTCGAGTTTGGACCACTCATTGAAGACTCGCTGCGCGTCGCTGAAGACTTTCTCTACGGTGGTCGAGAGGTTCAGATGCTGGGCGAGGTTCTCCGACTCCCCTTCGTAGGCGAGTTGGAGCTGGTTCTTCAAGTCGTTGAAGCGGTTGTTGACCGGGGTCGCCGAGAGCATCAGCACCTTGGTCTTTACACCTTCTCGGATAACTTTCCGCATGAGCCGTTGGTAGCGAGATTCCTTTTCCTCGGCGTAGTCGGCGTTGCGAAAGTTGTGCGACTCATCGATGACAACCAAGTCGTAGTTGCCCCAGTTGATCCGATCCAGTCTCAGACCGAGCGACTCTCCGCGTGTGCGGGAGAGGTCGGTGTGGGCGAGGACGTCGTAGTTAAACCGATCAGACGCAAAAATATTCGTCGTGAGGTTTGCGTTGTAGTTTGTCCAGTTCTCGGAGAGCTTTTTCGGAGCCAGGACGAGCACCGATTTGTTGCGCAGCTCGTAGTACTTGATCACCGCCAGTGCCGTGAAGGTCTTACCCAGACCAACACTGTCGGCGAGGATGCAGCCGTTGTAGGTCTCCAGCTTGTTGATGATCCCGGTTGCCGCATCGCGCTGGAAATTGTAGAGACTCTGCCAAACCTTCGTGTCTTGATAGCCAGTGCGATCGTTCGGCAGGACATCCTCGTTGATGTCGTCCAAAAACTCCGCAAACAGGTTGTAAAGGACTAGGAAGTAGATGCGTGCTGGGGCATTTTCCGCATAGACGCTGGCAATGTGGTCATGGACCGTTTGAGTAACATCGTCCAGCTGATCGGGATTGTGCCAGATTTGGTCAAACAGCTGGAGGTACTGAGACGTCATCGGAGCCTCATCGACGCGTTGCACCATGTTCGATACCGCGTTGCCCCGCTCGTAGCCAAGGTCGGCCGTGGTGAAGCCTTGCAGAGACGTGTAAGCGGCGCTGTCGCCAACGACTGCGAACTGCTGCATTGGGTTGCTGGTTGCGTTCGAGCGGAACGTGACCTTGCGGCGTACCCAGTCGGCACATTCCTTCGCTACTGCGCGCTGGGTGAGTTGGTTGCGCAACCTAATCTCAAACTCCGACCCAGACAGGCTCGACTCGGCGTGCCCACCGGGGATGAAGAACTCGCGGCGCTCCTTGCGGAGCTTGTCCGTCATCTTCTCCGTCACGAACGCTGGCGTCGTAAAAATGAACTCCAGCTCAGAAACCTGCTCCAGCTCCTTACGGAGCGCCTCGAACGCGAAGATCGAAAACGTCGATGCAGCGATACGGACTTTGGAGCCCGGGGTGATCTCGTTCTTGAGATCATCTCCGAGGAGGTCTGTGACGTTATTGATGATGCGCAAGCGTTAGCCCTCCGCCCCGTCAGACACGATTCCGGCCGCGCCGCCGCCTCGAACCCAGTCGTCAATCTCGCTGGCCTGGAACTTCCACAGTCGACCGATCTTGTGGGCGGGCATGCCCTTCTCAGCGATCCAGGTGTAGATGGTGTCCTTCGTGACGCCGAGATGAACGGCAATGTCGTCGGCTGACAGCCACGGCTCGGGCACGTAAGTCCTCCATCTCGACCCGCTCGGACCGACATTCCCGATGATATCGGAGTGACAGCCGGTTGAGTAGGGTTTTTCCCGGTGTGAACCGGCTTACTGCCCCTCGCGAGATCGCGGTCGCATCACGTTGCGGATTAAGAAACCAGGTGATTCGCGAGCCAGGCGCTGACCGTAGAACGCCATCGCGCCGGGTCGGAGTTCCAAGCAAGCGTGTGCCCTGCGCCAAAGGATTCCAGTTGAACAAGGTCAGGACGTCGCGCGCGCAGTGCTTTCGACACGCTGATGGGAGCTGAGTCGTCCCTGGCGCCGTGAAGGATCAGCATGGGCACGGTGAGCTCCTCGGCACGCTGCACCCAATCAAACTCCGGAAGTGGGATTGCGCTCGGCAGCCCAACCATTCGAGCGAACGGGCCGAACGTCAACCACGGGGTGGCGAGATTGCCTGCGGCTGCGGGCAAACCGCTGCGCGCGCAGTTCGCTTTGATCACGTCGATCCAGTTGAGAACTGGAGAGTCCAAGACGAGTCCGGCGAAAACACCGCGCTCTCGTGCGCGGCTGGCAACTCGTAGCGCGATCGCGGCGCCCATCGACCAACCAAACAGCACGATCCG
>CALMSL010000081.1 GCA_937872445.1 uncultured Microbacteriaceae bacterium
CACGGTAGCCTCGACTGGTATAGCCACGAAGGTGAGCACTACCGCAGCGACTTGTCTATCGGCGGTTCTAGGCGAATCGTGGCCCCTGGCGGCAACAAATACCGACTCGGGTACGAGGTTCCGTTCGACGCCCATCGAACTCGCGCCAACGATTCCATCGACAGAGCTTCTGCCTTGCTCTTCATCGGCTACGGCTTCAACGACGATCACCTCCAAACTCATATTGTCGACCGAATTCCTCATGTGCCGACCGTAATCGTGAGCAAAGATCTGACTGACCAAGCGCGCAAACACCTCCGACTGAACAGTTCCGCAGTCGGCATCGAATCGGGTGCCAATTCGAACGAAAGCCATGTGACGCGCGGAACGAGCATCATCAGCGTTGATAAACCGTTGTGGGATTTAGAACACCTAGTGAAGGAAGTGCTGGCATCATGACAGATTCAACCCTCGAATTCCCTCGCGATGCAGCCTTGGGCAGGGCATTCCGGATCGACACCGCGAGCGTGTGGGCCGAGGCAACTGACCACGATCGGCTCACTCGCATCGGGGTCGGGAGCCTCATCGCGTTCCAAGGATCAAAGGCCTCCGAGTATCTGGTCGGCATGCTTGATCGTGTGACTCGCGATCTTCAGGACGACGTCGTCGAGGACGACCCATTGACTGATGAAGGTGTGCCCATCGAGACGCGGCAGCGTGACCTTCTGCGTGTCGTCCTGCTTGGCACATACCGAACGGTCGAGGGAACGAGGACCAACACATTCAAGAGGGGCGCGGACAGCTATCCCCTTGTGGATTCACTTTGCTGGGTGTTGGAAGGTCCTAATCTACAGAAGCTGATGGGCTTGCTGTCCCAGCAGCTAGAACCGGAGAAGCGGCTACAACTGGGAACATTCGTAGCCGATCCGACCGCAAAGGCGGTTGCAGATGGTGATCGGCTGTTCCAGCGCCATGCAGCATTACTCGGAAGCACCGGATCAGGCAAGAGCTGGTCGGTGGCTCTCATCCTGGAACGCGCTCACGCGCTCGCCCACCCCAACTTGATCGTGTTCGATATGCATGGGGAGTACACCCCGCTCACAGCCGGAAAAGATCCAGTTGCCAATGGCTTCCAAATCGCGGGCCCCGCAGAGAGCACGGGCGGCGATGGCACCCTGTTCCTGCCATGGTGGCTGTTAAACCAGGAAGAGATGCAGGCGCTCCTCCTTGATCGATCCGAAGCAAATGCGCCCAATCAGGCGGCGCGACTGCTGCACCACGTCCGAGAGCTGAAACACGAACAGTTGGTTACCGAAGGCAGAGACGATCTTGCGCAGCGATTCACGGTCGATAGCCCGGTACCTTTCAGCCTCGACGAACTACTTGCCCGACTGGAAGCTGACGACAACGAGATGGTGCCGGGGGCAACCTCAAGGGATGTGGCCGGACCGTTCAAGGGAAAACTAACCCGATTCATTGCGAGACTCCGCTCGCGCATCGAGGACCGGCGCTACGGATTCATGTTCGCGCCGCCGCAATCTGATGTGGGATACGAGTGGCTTCACGAACTGGCAAAGAAGCTCCTCGGCACCAGTCCAGGCATCAAGGTGATCGATTTCAGCGAGGTTCCGAGTGACGTGTTGCCCGTCGTCGTTGGGGTGCTCGCAAGAGTGCTCTACGAGATCCACTTCTGGACTGACGCGGACGTACGAACCCCTGTGACCTTCGTATGCGATGAGGCACACCTCTATCTTCCCGCGTCGGTTGCCGACCCTGCGGAACAGAGAGCGCTCGAATCCTTCGAGCGAATCGCAAAAGAAGGACGCAAGTACGGAATCTCCCTTCTCGTTGTGAGCCAACGCCCATCTGATGTCAGCCGGACAGTTCTCTCGCAGTGCAACAACTTTATTGTGCTTCGTCTTACTAACGATCAGGATCAAGCTGTTGTGAAGCGCTTGATGCCAGACAGCATGGAGGGAATCGCTGCTGCGTTGCCGCTTCTCGATGTTGGCGAAGCTCTGCTTCTCGGAGACGCGATCATTCTTCCTACCAGAATCCGCCTTGACCCACCCAAGGTGAAACCTGCCAGCGCGACTCGCAACTTCTGGACGGAGTGGAACGAGACGAGCGTCGAGGACTCGGACCTTGTCGCCGCTGTTGAGGCGATGAGGACACAGACGCGATCCAAGGCTTAGTCCGCGCTATGAAGTGGACCAATCAGGTGACCAACAGCCTGCAAACCCTGCAAAACGTGACGCCCTGAGCACACTTCTGAAACACAAAACCCCAGGTTAGGCGGGCTATGAGGGCTACTCCTACCACCTGGGGGTCAAGGGGTCGCAGGTTCAAATCCTGTCAGCCCGACAGAAAATCCCTGATGAGAAGCAATTTTCATCAGG
>CALMSL010000082.1 GCA_937872445.1 uncultured Microbacteriaceae bacterium
CCGTCGACGAGCACGACGGGAGGCCCATTGCCGACTTTCTCCCACGCAATGTTGGTGCCATCCTCAGAGGTCAGTGTTGGCATCATCGTCCTTTCGGTGGGGTGCTGGATAAGGGAGAATTCAACCGCAGTGGCGACAGAGTCGCTCGTCAAAATATTCGCAAATTTATCAGGGCGACGGGATTCGGGGTATCACCCACCGATCTGCTGCAGTGCCCACGAGTTGCCATCCGGGTCGCTGAAGTAGGCGAAGCGAACGCCGCCCATGTCGTTGACGGCTGAGACTTCGACGCCTTTCGAAAGAAGCAATTCGCGCGCCGCTTCCAAGTCATCGACGACAAGGTGCAGCCCCTGCACTGGGGCACCATCCTGGGCAGAAATGCCCACGCCGAACACGATGGAACACGCGGAGCCCGGCGGCGTCAATTGCACGACGCGCATCCCGTTGCCCGCCGCGACATCATGGTCCAGGTGGAAGCCGACCTGATCGACGTAGAAGGACTTGCTGCGGTCCACATCGGTGCTGAGCAGCGGAACAAGTTCCAGTCGCATGTCCATCAGGTAATTCTCTCCCTTTCCTCGCCAACGTCGGCACGCACCCTCACAGGGATGCCGCCTTGACTTCCAGCACAGCCCGGGTTTGATCGTTTCTGCAGAGGGATGCGGCGACCCGCAGTTCGGAGCGTGCCTCCTCCGTCCGTCCCAGCCGGGCGAGAAGCTCGCCGCGAATGCTGGGAAGCAAGTGCGAACCGCGGAGGGCGCCATCCCCATCGAGTTCGTCGACGATGGCCAGCGCGGCGGCCGGGCCCGTCGCCATCGAAACGGCCACGGCACGATTGAGTTCGACGATGGGGCTCGGGGCGAGGCGGCAGAGCGCTTCGTAGCAGAGCACGATGAGATCCCAGTCGGTCGTCTCGACGCTGCCTGCGACGGCGTGGCACTCCGCAATCGCCGCCTGCAATCCGTAACTACCGCGGCCGCGACCCAGCGCATCCGCCTGGCGCAGTGCGGCGCGACCGCGCTGGATCTGGGCGCGGTCCCACCTGGACCGGTCCTGGTCAGCCAGAAGAATCGGCGTGCCATCGGACGCAGTGCGCGCACCGAAGTGGGATGCCTGCAGCTCCATGAGCGCGACGAGGGCGAGGGCTTCCGGCTCCCGCGGCAGAAGGGCGGACACCATCCGCCCCAGGCGGAGCGCCTCATCCGCGAGTTCGCGCCGCAACCAGCGGTCGCCGGCCGTCGCCGCATAGCCCTCAGTGAACAGCAAGTACACGACGCCAAGAACGGATCCGAGCCGCTCCGACCACTCGCGGGGTTCCGGCGTCTCGAAGGGAACCTTCGATGCGGTGAGCGTCTTCTTCGCCCGCACGATGCGCTGTTGCACGGTGGCGACGGGCACCAGCAGCATCCGTGCGATCTCCGCAGCGCTCATGCCGGCGACAATACGGAGCGTGAGCGCGACCTGGGATTCTTTCGACAGCACGGGATGACACGCGGTGAAGATGAGGCGCAGGATGTCGTCATCGATCGGCTGCCACAGCGACTCGTCGGCCTCGTCAAAGTTGAGCGCGAGCGCCCGATAACGGTCGCTGAGGCGCTCATCGCGACGCCACCGGTCTATTGCTTTGCGCTTGGCAACCGCCGTAAGCCAGGCGCCCGCATTGCGCGGGACACCCGACTGGGGCCACTGCGCGAGGGCATCCACAACCGCTTCCTGGGCGAGGTCCTCGGCGAGGGAGAAATCACCGGTCACCCTCGCGAGAGTCGCGACAATCTGCGCGCCCTCGATCCGCCACACGGCATCCACGGTGCGAGCGATATCCGACATGGGCGTTCCAGTTCCCGGCAGAAGCTCAGGACTTTTCGAGTTCCTCGCGCCAGCCTTCCTCTTTCCTGAGGTACTCGTTGTCGGCGAAGTCGGCGAAGTCGCTCATGTCCGTGACCCGGCGAACCTCAAGCTTGTTGCCGGGACCGAGCGGGCAGCGGCTTGCCCACTCGATGGCTTCTTCCTTGCTGGAAACCTGGATGATCCAGAAGCCGTTGAACAGTTCGTGGATTTCGCCGTACGGCCCGTCGGTCACGAGGGGCGGGTCGTTGTCGAAGTTGACGACGAACGCCTCCGAGAGGTCGTCGGCGAGCCCGTCACCTCCGATCATCACTCC
>CALMSL010000083.1 GCA_937872445.1 uncultured Microbacteriaceae bacterium
GCCGCGAGCGCGAGCGAATCCGCGCCGCCGCTCAGCGCGACCAGAACGTCCGCGACCGCGGCATCCGGCAGCAAACCGGCCAGCGACTCGCGCACCGCACGGCGCACATCCGCGATCGCGGGAGTCAATCTTGGGCGGGTGGTCATCCAGTAACGTTACTGGTGGAAAACGCCCGCACGAAAGGAACCACCCATGGCCTTCTACGACGCCATCATCGAGATCCCCCGCGGGAGTCGCAATAAGTACGAGGTCGACCACGAGACCGGTCGCGTCACCCTCGACCGCGTGCTCTACACGAGCTTCGTGTATCCGGCCGACTACGGCTTCTTCGAGAACACGCTCGGGCTCGACGGCGACCCGCTCGACGTGCTCGTGCTGCTCGAATACCCGCTGTTCCCCGGTGTGGGCGTGTCCGTGCGGCCGGTCGGCGTATTCAACATGACGGATGACGCCGGCCCCGACGCGAAAGTAATCGCCGTGCCCGCGAAGGACCCGCGCTGGGCGCACATCCAGGACGTGAACGACATCCCCGAATACACCCGCAAAGAGATCGAGCACTTCTTCGAGCACTACAAGGACATCGAACCGAACAAGTGGGTGAAAACCGACGGTTGGGGCAGCGCCGCGGATGCCGAGACAATCATCGTCGCAGGGCAGGAGAAGTTCACGGCCGAAGGGCACTGAGCCCGCCGCAGTCGAACGCGGCGCGGCCGGCGTCAGGCGGCCGGCGTCGGGGCGCCCGAATGCCGGTGAACCAGACGGTCAGCGGATCCGGTGCACGGCGTACGGCGCACCCCCGATTCTGCGCACCCGGGATGACCGCCCAAGCGGCGGGACTCAGTTCAGGTTGATGCCGCGCGCGGCCATGAACGGCACGGGGTTCACGGCGCTGCCCCACTCGCGAACCTCAAAGTGCAGGTGGCATCCGGTCGATGCGCCGGTGGAACCCACCCGGGCGATACCCTGCCCGACGACCACTTGCTGGCCGTAGCGGACGTTGATGCCGCCGCTGACGATGTGCGCGTAACCCGTGCTGATGCCGTTGCCGTGGTCGATGAGCACGAAGTTGCCGTACGTGCCGTACCAGCCGGCATAGATGACCGTGCCGCTTTGCACCGCATAAATTGTGCTGTTGCAGCTGGCACCGATGTCCACCCCGTGGTGGAACGGCAGCACACCGGGGATCGGCGCCACGCGGGGTCCGAAGCCGTCCGTGATGCGGCCGAACGCGGGCCTCGCCCACCCTTGGGAGCTGATCTCGACGACGCCGTTGCCGGCACCCCACTGCGCCTGCACGCCCTTGACGTACTCAGCCTCGGTGTGAATCTGGTCCGACTGCAGGGTTGCCAGCTGCGCCTGAAGCGTCGCGTTGTTGTCCTGCTGTTCCTTCAGCGCTGCCGCGGCAGCATCCGCAGCGGCCTGCGCTTCCACCTGAGCCTTCTGGGCGGCATCCCGCAAAACCTCGAGGGCGGCCTTGGCGACGTTCGCCTGGTCGGTGAGCGACTGCGCAGTTTTCTGATCCTGGGTGGCCCGGTCGTAGAGCCCCTGCGACTGGTCGGTGATTTTCGCCGCCATGCCCACCTGGGCGAGCAGATTTCTCGCGTTGTCACCGTTGAAGAACAGCGTCGCGGTGAGGTCGGTGCCGCTCGTGCGGGACAGCCGCGCCGCGAGCTGGCCGGCGCGTTTGATCGAGTCCTCGGCTTTCACCTTGGCGGCGTCCGCCTGCGTCTGGTACTCCTTGGTTTTGCGATCCTGCTGGTCGAAAGCGTCCTGCGCTTCCGCGTAAATTCGGCCCTTCTCGATCGCCGCAGCTTCGGTCGTCTTCTGGGCCGTCTCGAGCTGAACGAGCAGCGCCTGAATCCTCGCGACCTCCGCCTTCTTCGCGGCGACGTTGTTACGGGCGGCGAGCACATCCGCCCAGCTCGGGTAGTCGGTGGCGGATGCGGCACCGACGAACGGGCTCGCCACGGACCCCGCAAACACCATGGCCAGCAGTGCGACGGACGCGAACACGCGGTTGCGCCACCACAGGACGCGCGAGCGACGCGGTGCCTGCGACCTCAACATGATTCCCCAGCTCTCTGGCAGGCGCCCCCACAGGTCACGCCAGTAACATTGTTAACAACTGTCACACTAACAAGCCTTTTGCGATATGCCCAGCACATCCAAGCCTCAAGTTTCACTTGAACCTATCCCGGCAAGGGCGGATGGCGTGGAAATGTGGCGGTGTGGCCGATTCCGCGCGTTTGGCAAAACCGGTACCCACCCTTATGCTTGAACGTCGGTAGCTAAGAAGGTTTGTTACTTCGAAGGCCCCATCGTTTAGTGGCCTAGGACACCGCCCTTTCACGGCGGCAGCACGGGTTCGAATCCCGTTGGGGTCACCGAACACAACTTAATAGCTAGGCCCTGTAGCGCAGTTGGTTAGCGCGCCGCCCTGTCACGGCGGAGGTCGCCGGTTCAAGTCCGGTCAGGGTCGCAAGGCACGGCCACTCTCGCCAGTGGCTGTGCCTTACTTTTCTGGAATACTGTTCCAGGAAGGCAAGGCTCTGTAGCTCAGTTGGTAGAGCGTTCGACTGAAAATCGAAAGGTCACCGGATCGACGCCGGTCGGAGCCACCCAGCAAAATTTTTTCCTCCAGCCAGGTATCATCCGGGCCGATCGGACGTACCATTTAATTCGCGATTTCACGTGGACTGGAGAGCGCACAATGCGTGTTCACAAACTGATCCTGTTGGCACCGACCGCAATCGTCGCCGTGGCCCTGAGCGCGTGCAGCGCTGGCTCCGGCGGCGGAGGCAATGCCTCGAATCCGCCGCCAGCCCCCTCCGCCGCGACATCCTCGGCGCCAGCGTCGGGAGGCGCGATCACGAACGACCCGTGCAAGGTGGTGACCGCCGAGGAGGCATCCGCACTTGCCGGAGTGACATTCGGGCCCGGCACGGAGGAAACCACCGGCTCCGCGAGCGAGCCCGGCGCGAGGTGCACCTACGGCGCTGGGACATTGAACGTCTTCTTCGTCCAGTTGGGGAAAGCTGCGGATGCCGCCACCGCGGCCGCCGAATGGGATCAGGAACGGGCCAAAGTCGATGATGCGGTCACACAGTCCGCTCCCGCCGGCCTCACCATCAACAAGACGGCGACAGACATTTCCGGACTGGCCGACAAAGCAACCGTCGTCAGCGGCACGGCAACTCTCAGCGGCCAGAACTTCGCCGCGACGACAATCGCCCTCCTGAAGGGGGCGTCGTTCCTCGGATTCGGCGACCTCACGGTGAACGCTGCAGCACCCACGCCCACCGCAATGGAGGCGCAGGCCGCGACAAGCCTGAACCGCCTCCCGTAGCCGCGCCTCGCTCCCTCCCGTCGCGCGTACGCTGGCAGAGTACGCACGAGAAGGAGTACGCATGGCGTCAGTGCCCGACGGGCTCGTCCCGCTCATCATTCGCGCCTCGCGGAGGAATCGGACCTTCACTTCCGAGAATGTGGCACGCAAGCGTGTCCGAGAGCGTGCACTGCGCCCGAAGCCGTTCGGCCCGCCGCGGAACCTCGGGGCCGGCGTGAAGGTCGACGCCCAACTGGATGACGGCTGGCCCGTCTACACGCTCACGCCCACACGGAGCACGCCGGTCGGGAACGTCATCTATGCGCACGGTGGTGGATGGCTGAACGAAATTGTGTCGTTCCACTGGCGGCTGGTGGCGCAGATCGCGGCCGAAGCATCCACCGTCGTCACCGTGCCGATCTACCCGCTCGTGCCCTTCGGAACCGCCGACGAGGTCATGAACCGAATCGTCGCCATGGTTCGGGCCAACACTGCGACATACGGCAGCGTTGCGCTCGCGGGGGACTCCGCGGGCGGCCAGATCGCGCTCTCCGCGGCGCTGGCCCTCCGCGACGACGGGGTGACCCTGCCGGCGACGGTGCTCATTTCGCCCGCGGTGGATTTGACGATCACGAATCCGGATATTCCGACTGTCCAGCCGACGGACCCCATGCTCGGCGTCCCCGGCGCGAAGGTGCTCGCAGACCTGTGGCGGGGGGAGCGCGAGTTGACCGATCCCGTGGTGAGCCCGCTGTTCGGCGACTTCGCGGGGCTCGGCCCGCTGGCCGTGTGGAGCGGCACCCACGACATCCTGAACCCCGACACTCGTCTCCTCGTGGCCAAAGCGGAGGCGGCCGGCGTTGAAGTCAACTACACGGAACTGGCCGGGCAACTGCACGTCTACCCGCTCCTGCCCACCGCGATCGGCTCGGCAGCGCGTCGCGACATCGTGTCCGTCATCGCCCAAGGCCTGGGAACCTAAAACCCCTGCCCCATCACGGTCGGATGCGCCCGACCACGATTTGCGCGGTACGCACCGACAGTGCGCACCATAACCATGACGATTTAGCCGCACGTCGCCCCTCCAGCACCCTCACGCCTCACCCGCGTAATGTCAGCATCAGGGGCATACCAAGGAGGTGCAGCATGCCGCTCGATCCGTTCTTTGCCGAGCGGCTGCGCGTGCATCGACGGTACCTGCTCGACCAGGTGCTGAAAACATTTCGGGCCCGCATCCGTTCGTGGCTGCCCAAGTGGGGCAGCACTCCCAGCGTGCCGGCCGCACAGGTCCCGCCGACCGCACACACCGATCCGTCGACACGGTCGCTGCCCGGAGCCACCGCGCAGCTCGGCCCCCGCGCCGCCGCCCGTGCGAAATACCGGCAGGCCGCAGTCAACTGGGACCGCAAAGAGCTGGCGACCGTCGGCACGGCCGGCCCCGACATCGCCACCCACGATGAAACCATTCCGGTCGACGGATATCCGCCGGTGCGCGTTCGCCTGTTTCGCCCGCACGGGCAGGGCACCGATCCGTCCCCCGCAGTCCTGACATTCTTCGGCGGAGGCTTTCGCGTCGGCGGGATCGACTATCCGACGACGGATGCGAGCTACCGTCGCCGCGCCGCCGAAGCCGATGTCGTCGTGGCGGCCGTCGACTACGCGCTCGCGCCGGAGCACAAATATCCGACGCAGGTGGAGCAGGGCCACGCCGCCCTGGAATGGCTGTTCGCCAACGCCAGCGAACTCGGAATCGATCCGGAGCGGATCGCAATTGCCGGCACATCCGCCGGGGGCGCCATCGCCGCCGCCGTAACCCTCATGGACCGCGAACGGGCGCAACGGCCGCTGCGGTTCCAGTTGCTGGAGGTTCCCGTGGTGGATCTCACGGGCCGCCACGTCGATCTCCGCGCGACCCGTGCGCTCGGCATACCGTCGTTCATCGCCCGGCGAGAACTGCTCTCGGTGGCGCGCACCTACCTTCCCGCTCTGTCGGATGCTCAGGAGCCGTATGCGTCACCGATTCGCGCAGCATCCCATCACGACCTGCCGACCGCAGTGATCATGACTGCGGAATACGATCCGTTGCGTGGCGACGGTGCCGCATACGGTGCCGCGCTGCGGCGCGCGGGAGTGGATGCGACGGTCGTGCAGTACCTCGGAGTCACCCACGACGTTCCGATCTACACCGGTGGACTGCCGGCGTCCCGCCTGTGGCATGAGCAGGTGATCGCCGTGCTGCGGCGGCTGCACCCGGAACGTTCCCGCTAACGAGCCGGACAGGCGGTACTGTCCGTCACACGGTCGTTCTGCCCTGCCGCGCCGCCTAACCGAGCAGCGCCTTCATCTGCTTCGCGATGAGCTCCGTCGCGCGACGCGGAGACAGTCGGGCCATGCGATCCATGAATTTCGCGTCACCGCCGATGACCACGCGGAAGGAACCCTTCTCGACGCCCTCGATGATCATCCGTCCGGCATCCGCGGGGCTCGTCGTCTTGTACTCCTTGCCGGCCTCAGCCCCCTCAGGCATGGTGACCTCGACGCCGGAGTTCGCGGTGATGTTCGTGCCCACGCCGCCGGGAAAGACGATCGTCACCGAAAGGTTCGTGCCGCGCGTCTCCGCGTACAGCGCCTCCGTGAACAGTTTGACCGCCGCCTTGCTCGCGCCGTACGCCGCCTGGCCCGGAACCGGGAGGAATCCGCCCATGCTGGACACGTTCAACACGGCGGCCTCCGGGCGCCCGAGAAGTTCCGGCAGGAACGCCTTCGTCATGTTGACGACGCCCCAGAAGTTCACGTTCATCACGCGCTCGATCTCATCGAACTCGAGCTCCTGCAATTTCACGAACCTCTGGATGATGCCGGCCACGTTGAACAGGCCGTCGACCTGGCCGTGATCCTTGATCACCTGTTTGGGCAGTGCGAGCACCGCCTTGCGGTCGGTCACGTTGAGCACCTGCGTCGTCAGGGTTCCGGCCGCCGCCTTCGCCAACTCGACCGTTTCGGCCAGCCCCGACTCGCTCAGGTCAACCGCGGCCACGCGTGCGCCCCGCGCAAGAAGCCCGAGAACGACCTCGCGGCCCATCCCGTTGCCTCCGCCGGTGACCACGAAAACTTTGTTCCTGACATCCATGATCCGGCTCCCTCGGTTGTGAACTCTCACCATCAACTCTAGGCAAACCGTGGAATCGGATGCCGCGCGGCGGCCGTCTTTAATTGATCCGGGTCGCAGGGCATGAGCCGCGACGTTTACTGGCATCCACAAACGGGAACCGTCACACCGGAAAGGTGGAGTTCACGTTGAGTCCTGGCACAGGGGTGTATCTGGGCGCGATCGCGGTCGGGGTCCCAACGCGGTACGGCATGATCCGCCGCGGAGCAAAGAGATCTCAACGCGCTACTCGCCGACCCAAACCGCTCGTCGAGCGCGCCGGTCAGGCGGCCTCCACAAGCTGACCCGCCGCAGTCAGTGGAAGAATGGCGCCATGGATCTTCACCTCACCGGCAACGACACCGCCGACACACTCCTCACCGACAACCCGTTCGCGCTCCTCGTCGGAATGCTCCTCGATCAGCAGATCCCCATGGAAGTCGCGTTCTCCGGCCCCGCAAAGTTGCGCGACCGGCTCGGCGAGTTCACCCCCGAGTCGATCGCCAACTATGACCCGGAGAAGTTCCTCGAAGCATTCCGGATGACTCCCGCCGTTCACCGATTTCCCGGCTCCATGGCCACCCGCGTGCAATCGCTCGCCGCCGCCGTGCAGGACGAGTGGGAAGGCGACACGACCTCGATCTGGACATCCGCCGGCGCCGACGGCACAGCGCCCGACGGAGCAGAGATCCTCCGCCGACTTCAGGCGCTTCCCGGATTCGGCGAACAAAAGGCGAAAATCTTCCTCGCCCTGCTCGGAAAACAGCGCGGGCTCACCGCGCCCGGCTGGCGCGAAGCGAGCGGCCACTACGGGGAAGAGGGATCGCACCGCTCCATCGCCGACATCACGGATGCGGAATCGCTGCGTCTCGTGCGCGAGGCCAAAAAGGCGATGAAAGCGGCCGCGAAAAAGAAGTAACGGCCACGGGCTCCCTTCGAGACGGGCTTCGCCCTCCTCAGGGAGCGAGAGGGACGGGCTTCGCCCCCCTCAGGGAGCGAGGGGTGACTGGCCTCGCGACCTCAGGGAGCGGCGGCTATTTCTCCCGGCGGCTCGGCTCGACGGAATACTGGCAGTCCACGTAGCGTTGTTGAGGTCTGAGACGTATGTGAACCACGCAAGGAGAAGAAACATGCCGACCGTCGATCTGACAGCCGAAGACTTCGAGAAAACCGTCACCGCGCCAGGCATCACCCTGGTCGACTTCTGGGCGACCTGGTGCGGGCCGTGCCAGCAATTCGGCCCCATCTACGACAAGGCGAGCGACGCCAACACCGACGTGACCTTCGCGAAGGTTGACACCGACGCGCAGCAGGCGCTCGCCGGAGCCATGGGCATCACCTCGATCCCCACCCTCATGGCGTTCCGCGACGGCGTCCGCGTGTTCTCTCAGCCGGGTGCACTCCCGGGTGCTGCGCTCGACCAGGTCATCACCGCGGTGCGCGAACTCGACATGGAGGATGTGCACAGGCAGATCGCCGCGCAGGAAGCCGCGCACTCCAGCGACGAAGTCTGACGCCACCCGCGACACAGAATTTAGCGCAGCGTGCGCTCCAGGGCATCCGCCTGATGCCGATGCCCCACGGTCTCGTACCCGACGACCACCACGACGGGCGCGCACGCCGCGATCAGGATGCCGACGCCGACGCTCGCCCCCGCCGCGACCGCGATCACGGATGCGGCCAGCGCGGCCAGCGACCCCGCCAGCAGGAGCAAGTGGAACGGGTCCGTCTGCCGCAGCAGCAATGAGTACAGCGCGAACAGCGCGACCGTGAACACGGCGAGCGGCACCACGATCGTGAGCACCGCGGCAACCGGACCGATCTCGGTGACCTCCTCGATCACGCCTGCAGCCACGTGCAGACCGGCACCGGTGGCGGCGAGCGACCCGAACAACACCATGTGCCCATAACCCCACAGGAATCCGCGTTCCCGGAACCGGGTGAGCACCTCGCCGGACGGCATCGTGAAATACACCCACCACAATCCGAACGCGATCGCCGTGCCACCAAACGCGACAAACGCCGCCTCAAGCGACCACCCCTGCTCCTGCACCACGGCCGAGATCGCCAGAATGGTTCCTGCGACAATCTCCCCGAGCGTGATGATGACGAGCAGGCCGTACCGCTCGGCGATGTGGTGGCCGTGCCACGGGGTTCCGAACCCGCCGCGCTCGGCGATGATCGGAACCATCAGTTCGAACGCCGCAAGCACGAGAACCACCGCCACTGTGACGAAGAACGGCGGATTGATCGCGATCTGGGCGATCCAGCCGACCTGGGCCACCGCGATGAGGGTCGCGTACGTCGTCGCCGACCTGCGTTGCGACGGGTCGTGGCGCGCCGCGCGAATCCACAGGGCGATCACGGCCATCCGCATGACCACATAGCCGCCGACCACCACCCGAGTGTCGATGTGCTCGCCGAGATCGATCGAGTGGAACAGGTCCGGCAGACCGAGGGCGATCACGAGCACCCCGATCATCTGCACGAGGGTCGCGACGCGGAAGAACACCCCGTCGTTGTCGAATGCGGAGGCCAGCCAGGTGAAATTGATCCACGCCCACGACACCGCGAACACGGCGAACACGAACGCGGCGATCGCGTGCGCGTAGTGGCCGAGCTGAAGCAGATGCGCCATTTGCGATCCCGCCTGGCTGAACGCGATCGCAAGCGTCAGGTCGAACAACAGCTCGAGCGGCGTCGACGCGCGATGCCGCTCATCCGGATTGCGGCCGACCATCCGGCGGAGGCGATGGTGCAGGTTTGAGTTCTGGTTTGGACTCTCGGCTGGCTGCGGAGCCGGATGCTGCGACATCATGGCCACCATCGTGCCACGCGAAACCCTCGCAGGCCTTACGGGTTCACGTCGAACGTGTTGCAGGCGTTCGGGCCGTTCTCGAACCCGATCGTGAACCACTTCTGCCGTTGGGCGCTCGACCCGTGCGTCCACGTCTCCGGCTGCACCTGCCCGCTCGACATCTCCTGGATGCGATCATCGCCGATCACCTGCGCCGCGTTCAGCGCATCGTTGATCTGCTGCTTCGTGATCGGCTGCAGGAACGGCACGCCGCTCGAGTCGGGAACGGTCGACGCATCCTTCGCCCAGGAACCCCCGTAGCAGTCGGCCTGCAGTTCGAGCCGCACCGAATCCGATGTCGGCCCGGTCTGCCGGAGGTTCAGGTTGTCCATCGTGCCGAGCACGTTCTGGATGTGGTGCCCCCACTCGTGCGCCACGACATACATCTCGGCGAGCGGCCCGCCGCTCGCGCCGAACTGGCCGCGCAACTGGTCGAAGAAACCGGTGTCCACGTAGATCGACTCGTCGGGCGGGCAATAGAACGGGCCCGTCGCGCTCGACGCGGTGCCGCATCCGGTGCTCGTCGAGCCGGAGAACAGCACGAAGTCAGCCGGGGAGCGGTAGGTGAGGCCCTCCGCGGCGAACTTGCCCGCCCAATACTTGTCCAGGGATGCGGCCGCACCCTTCATCCGGCATTCGACGTTCGCGTTCGCGTCGGCGCCGGTCTGGCACTGATCCAGATTGTCGGATGTCGTCGACTGTGAGGTGCCGGCATCCCCAAACATCCCGGCGAGCGGTGTGAGGTCGACACCGAGGAGCGGCGAGACAAGCGCAAGCAAAACAACCACGATCCCGCCGCCACCGACAGCTATGCCGGTATTGCGACCCCGACGGCTGACCTTGCCTGAGCCGATATTCGAGTCGGGGTTGAATGTCATGGATCGACGTTACTACGGGTGCCAGCG
>CALMSL010000084.1 GCA_937872445.1 uncultured Microbacteriaceae bacterium
TAGATGATGGAGACGGTCGCGAGCAGGCGCGTGAGCGGCGTTCGCGAGACCAGGAATGCGATGACGTGGACGGCGGAGAACAGCACCACCAGAGTGAACGCCCGAACGCCTCCCGTCGTTTCCTGCGACAGTGCCGGGACCTCGAGAACGAGAATCACCGTCAAGGCAACCAGGCCCAGTGTCTGGCTCACGATCGAGCGGAAACGCTGAGAGCCCGAAATGTGTCCGCGCGCCTGAAGGAATGCAGCGAGAGCGAGCACAACGAACGCGGCCGCCGGCCAGATGTCGCGTTCCGGTTCCGCGAGTGGCAGGAACAGTGTGCGGCCGTACGCGATCACGATCACACCGATCGCCCCCGCGAGTGCGCCGGCATCCGCGAACCTTTGGACTAGCACTCCCCGATTGACGGCACTGCCGGCAACGAGGAGAGCTGCAGTGATGGCGAACAACCAGGCCGCGTACGTTGTCGATTCCGTCGCGGCGTTGGCGCCGAGGGGGAGCACACTCACCAGCAGGCCACCCAGCGCGATCATCGGAGCAACAGCAGAATCGCGCGGAGGATTCTCTTTGCGGGTCGTGATGGCGATGAGCGAGGCAATCACGAGGAGCGCGAGAGTCAGCGGTACAACGTAGAACTCGAGATTGGTGACCCGATCCCCGTCGAGCCTCCACCACAATCCAGCCGTGGCGAGAGCGAGTGCGATCCAGCCGATATGGCGTCGTGCCGAGCCGGAGGAAAAGAGTCCGTCCCGGTCGATGGCGAGCAGGAGTGCAGCAACGGCGGCGAGGAGCAGGACGAGCCAGGTGAGACCGTCATCTGCTCTCACGGAGACAATGACTGCCGGGATGCCGACAAGCGCGACACCGAGTTCGCGGGTCCACCGAGGGGCGGTGCTCGGGCCAAGTGTCGTGACAGTGAGTGATCCCGCGGCAGCGAGTAGCGCAGCGGTGATGGGGACGACGGTGTTCACGAACTCCGGCAGCTGAAGCAGTCGTGCGAATGAGGCTGCGGCAAGGTACAGCGCTGGCCCCGCGGCGATCGACGCAATGGCGCGTTCTGGGCGCAGTGGTTGGTTCTTGCGCAATCCAAGCCACAAGGTCAGCGCCCCCAGGAGGACGATCGCGATGGCCAGACTGGTCCAGTCCTGCGGCAGCAGGAGCGTACTGCGGTCTGAGGCGGGTATCCGTGCCAGCACTAACGTCGCCGTGGGAAGCGCGATGGCGGATGCTCCGGTTGCCACCCAGAATTCGACCCGGCGATCGAGTGCACTCACCCCACTGTCGGGGATGGCGGCTCCAACCAGTACGACGGCTGCGGCAAGTGAGGTCAGGACGAGTCTGTTCGCGAGAGTCACGTCGAAGCCCAGGCCACTGTCGCGCGTGAGCTGGTCGGCAACGAAGCTAACCGACAGAAGCGCGACGCCAATTCCACTCCCCAGAAGTGCCGCCTTCGCGCCCTGCCGAGTCACGAGTGCACGGCACGAGATGAGGATTCCGATGACTGTGAGTGCGCCAATCCACCACGTTGTGGTCGTGGCCAGACTGACCAGAAATCCCAGGATGCCAGCGACGATCATGGTGGTCACGATTGCGGCCCTGTGACTTCGACGCAGCGTCCATCGCCGACGGGCAATGACGAGCGCAGCGAGGCTGGCAGCCGCGATGGCGAACCACCCGGTCATAACCATCCACTGGGTGCGTAGCTCGGGAACGGCCGCAACCACGGTGACGAGGGCTGCCCAGAGGATCGCGGTGGAACCCGCGGTGGTGCGGAGCCTCCCGGTCGCCGTCCACACTGCGGCCGTCAGCGCGGTGACGATCGCGAGGGCGAACACTGCCCAGATGGCATCCGGAGTGGCCGTGAGGATGTCACCCGTCGGCTCGATCGACCACGGCAGCTTGCCCGTGGCGGCGACCGCGGCGGACCCTGCCGCGACGGGCAAGGGTGCCAGGAGCGTGAGCGCGAGGACAGCTGCGGCACTCCAGCCTGCGACCACGAGCGGCGTTTTGACGGTGCTCCTGGTGACTCTGCCGGCCACCACACTGAAGGCGAGGGCGACCACGACGGCAGCGACGGTGGGCGCAATGAGCACGAAGGAGCGGTTCTCGATTCGCGTCGCGGTGAGGCCGACCGCGAGGGACGCTGCGACCCCGGCCATCGCCGCGAACAACCAACGGAAAACGTTGTCGACCTTGGATGCTGTGCGTCCGGCCACAAGTGTCCAGACATGCGTGGCAGCGACGACGGCGACGGCGATCGCGGCGTACGCGGGTGCGAGTTTCACGTCCGAAAAGGCGAACAGGCACGCGGCGAGGCTTACGAGGAGCGCACTCAGCGACGTGACGAGGACGATCACCCGCTCCACGAGCGCAGGTGTGCCGCCTCGAGCGGCCAGCAGGTGGATGAGGCCGGCGACCGCGATCGCGAGAAACGACAGGAACACGCTGGTTCCCGTGGGAGTGTCGCGGGTTATCCCGCCGATGAGAAGGCCAACCCCGATCGGGAAGGTGGCGTACCCGACGATGTTCGGCAGCCTCAGCCTGGATAGGCGATTCCACGCGATAAACCCGAGCGCGGCAATGATGGTCACCGCGCCCCAGTACACCGTGCCGTGTGCCTTTGCGGAGTCGAAGAAATCGTTCGCCCTGATCGCGTAGGCGTCGAGGTAGATGAGGACGACCGCGAACGCGGCGATCCCCTCCGCGGTGGCGGTCAGGTCGCGTCGACGCAGGAGTGAGGCTCCCACGAATGCGGCAACAGTGATGGCCGCGATGATAACGCTCCGCCAGATGATGCCGAAGTTGATGAACGCGTAGACGAGGAAGAAGATCGCGGCGACCGACAGGAGGGAGACACCGACGATGAGCAGGGTGACCTGAACGCTGGAGCGGCGCGGGGCTGCCGGGACGGGTGCTGGGGGGAGCGGAGCGCCGGGCCGCGAATCGGCGGGAGACATCCCCCCCGCTGCCGGCCCCCGCCAGCTCCCTGTGAAAAAACCCGCCGCAGGCGACCAGCCCGCGGAAATCGGCGAGCTTGTGGCGTCCCTCGATCAGGTCGGTCATGTGGACGTCGAA
>CALMSL010000085.1 GCA_937872445.1 uncultured Microbacteriaceae bacterium
CGAACCGCAGCTTTCGAAGGAAGCGGTCGACGTTCGAGCAACTCTGTTTCCCAAAGTTGGAGTCGGACTGCGGATTGCTAATGTCGTGAGTACGGGTGGAGCCCCTACGATCATGATCGGGCTAGCGTCGATCCTGGACGCAATGAGGCATCGTAGATTCGCCATCAACCGCATCGCAGTGCGTAAAGCGCTTTCCCGCTAGTTCTGCCGCAAGGTTGGCGGGAGCAACGCTTCTTGGCCTGCGCGCCGGAGCCACAGGCTATTCGTGTCATGATCGAATCGACGGATTGGAGGCACAATGATTGGCGTGCGGATGTCTCGCAAACGTATTGCCGCAAGCTTGGCTTTCCTCGGCGCGATCTGGCTGGCGGGGTGCGCTACACCGGTTGTCAAAGGGCCGCCGCCGACTTCGACTACGGCGCCAAGCCCTTCCCCTACCCCGACTCCCACCGTTGAGTGGACCGCCGATGCCCAAGCCGATCTGCTACATGTGTTCAGCGAATCATTCAAACAGGCGCAGGTCTCCGGTTACACCGAGTGGGGAATTCAGAGTGGTCGATATACCGTGCGAGTATTCGATCCAAACGCCCCAGTGGGGCAGCAAGCCGCCGACAAATCGGGAGACCAACCTGCTGTTTTCACAACACCGGAGAGGATGATTCCGGCTTACCTGGGTGAATGGGTAGTCAATTATTCGACAGGCTCAGGGACCGTGAGGGATGGCGACACATTCATCACGACTGTGCAGAACGAAACTGTCACAGTTTCAGAGTTTCGCACCCGCGGTGGATTGTTGATGGAGCTCCGTGACTATTTTCACGACCTGGTAACGCCGGTGACAGAGTTCATGATTGTGTACGAAGTTACTGCCGAAGGACGGAGAGTGCTCGCTGAGGCAAGCGGCGGATAGCTGGCGCTGGGGCTTCTCCGCGGGGGTTGTCGCGGCAGGTGCCGAGTTGCCCCGATGGAAATTTCCTGCTGGGCCGCGAACCGTGTTAGCGCCGGAAGCGCGCAAAAGGCCATAAATAGTTCTTCCTCATATCATCGCCAGTGCACATTCACTTCGCGGAGACTCGGTATTCTCGTATTGCGGCCCTCGTTTTGAGCGGGTGAGCATAATCGTGTTTCAGTTCAGCGGAGGTTGACTTGTCGGTACTAGAAGGGTCGTCCATTCTCGTTACTGGCGGGACAGGCTCATTCGGCAAGGCGTTCATCCGCTACGCCCTTGACAACCTCAACCCGAAGCGAATTGTCATCTTCTCCAGGGACGAGCTCAAACAGTATGAGGCGCGACTCCTTTTCCAGGATGACCCTCGGCTTCGCTGGTTCATCGGCGATATTCGGGATCAACACCGGCTGATGCGAGCGATGCACGGAGTGGACTACGTCGTCCACGCAGCCGCACTCAAGCAAGTAGACACCGCTGAGTACAACCCGTTTGAATACGTGCGTACAAATATTATTGGTTCCCAGAATGTCGTCGAAGCGGCTATTGACACTGGTGTAAAGAAAGTTATCGCGCTTTCGACCGACAAGGCGTCAAGTCCGCTAAACCTCTACGGGGCAACGAAACTGGCTGCCGACAAGCTCTTCCAGTCTGCAAATCATTACGCGGCGGGTTACGAGACGCGGTTCAGCGTGGTTCGCTACGGCAATGTCATGGGCAGTCGCGGATCAGTTGTTCCGTTCTTCAGGAAGTTGGCAGCCGACGGCAAGCAGCTTCCGATCACAGATTCACGAATGACTCGTTTCTGGATAACCCTGCCTCAGGCCGTCCAGTTCGTTGTCGACTCTTTGGATCTGATGGTGGGCGGGGAACTTTATGTTCCGCGTATCCCGAGCATGAAGATTACTGACCTGGTTGCGGCGATCTCACCAGATTCGGAAACATTCGAGATCGGCATCCGCCCGGGCGAGAAGCTCCACGAGGAAATGATCTCGGAAGACGACAGTCGCCGCACGTTGCTGTTGAAAGATCGTTACGTTGTCCTGCCCACGATCGCCGATTGGGGAGACTTCGTTGCCCCCGAAGGAGAATCGCTCCCGGACGGATTCGCTTATCGATCCAATACCAACGATTTGTGGTTGACCGCTGATGACATCCAAAAGCTGCTCAAGGACCTCGATTAACTTGTCCATTCCGTACGGACACCAATCGATCAATGACGCGGACATCGATGCAGTCGCAGCGACCCTCCGTAGTGATTGGCTCACGATGGGGCCAGAAGTGTCGGCATTTGAACGAGGCATCGCGGCCAGGGCGGCAGTCGATGACGCTGTAGCCGTCTCGTCTGGAACTGCCGCACTTCATTGTGCGTATGCCGCGACTGCCATCGGTCCAGGTGACGTGGTCATCACCTCCCCGATGACGTTTGTCGCAACGGCAGCAACTGCAGTGCTCCAAGGTGCGACGATTGTTTTTGCCGATGTGCAGCCAGATACAGCGAACATCGACCCAGCGGCCGTGTCCGAACTGGTGACAGACCGGACGAGAGTGATTGCCGCCGTGGACTTCGCCGGCCATCCGGCAGACCTGAGGGAGTTGGCAGCAATCGCCCATGAGAATGGTGCATTGTTGCTGGAGGATGCAGCTCATTCAATCGCGTCGCTTTACCGAGGTCAACCTGTTGGAAGTGTTGCCGATTTGACAACCTTTTCTTTCTTTCCCACCAAGAACCTCACAACGGCTGAGGGCGGTGCCGTCGTCTCGACAAGCGTGCACCTACTCGAGCGCGCTCGGAGTTTTCGTATGCACGGACTTGTTCGTGACCGAGCTTTGCAGCGTTTTCCTGACGAAGGCCCCTGGCATCAGGAAGTTCATGAGTTCGGCCTCAATTATCGGCTGCCCGACGTTCTCAGCGCCCTCGGAACGAGCCAGCTTACCCGCCTTGGTGAGTTCAAACAGAGACGCTCTCAAATCTTTGCGCGCTATGCGGAGGAACTCTCCGATATCGCTGAGTTGGCCCTTCCTACACAGCGCGATTACGTAGATCCGATGTGGCACCTGTTTCCCGTCCGAGTGCTTGGCGATCAGCGCCGCCGGGTATTCGAGCACCTTCGCAACAACGGAATTATGGTGCAAGTGAACTACATTCCCGCGTACTGGCATCCCGTCTTTGAAGACCTTGGATACCGACGAGGAATGTGCCCGGTCGCCGAGCAGTTCTATTCGGAAGAGATCTCGTTGCCTATGTACGCTGCACTCAGCGAGTCAGACCAAACTCAAGTGATTGACGTCCTCCGACAGGCGTTTGCCTAAATGACACATCTGATCGAAAGTAAGGTGGCGCAACACCAGTGACCGAGCCAGCACCCCGCACCGGGCCCATGATTGTCGCGGAGATATCCGGCAACCACAACGGTTCACTGGACCGAGCGCTCGATATTGTGCGCGCTGTCGCGGACGCCGGTGCCCACGCTGTGAAGATTCAGACCTACACCGCAGATACCATCACGCTCAACGTGGATACGCCGGCGTTCAGAATCAGCTCAGGACACGAGCTTTGGGGTTCGCGCACTCTGTACGGCCTTTACCAGGAGGCGTACACACCGTGGGAGTGGCACGTCCCGATTTTCGAGCTCGCTGCCAGCCTGGGCTTGACCGCGTTCAGCTCCCCGTTCGATCACACCGCGGTGGAGTTCCTTGAGTCACTCGATGTACCGCTCTATAAGATCGCGTCGCTCGAGATCGTAGACATCCCGCTAATTCGACAGGTGGCGGCGACAGGGAAGCCAGTCATTCTCTCAGTGGGCACCGCATCCATTGCCGAGGTGGCGACGGCGGTCGAAGCGGCACGCGGGATGGGGTGCACCGACCTCACGCTTCTCGCCTGCACCAGCTCGTACCCTGCGCTACCGGACGACGCCAATCTTTTGCGCATGCCGCTAATGGCTGACTTGTTCGGCACGAAGGTTGGCCTGTCCGACCACACCATGGGTATCGGCGTGTCCCTAGCAGCAGCGACACTCGGGGCGACGGTAGTTGAGAAGCACGTCACGCTGCACCGAGCCGATGGTGGTGTCGACAGTGCGTTCTCTCTTGAGCCGGGAGAGCTGAAACAGCTTGTCCAGGAGTGCGACGCTGCTGTACGTGCCATGGGATCGGCGAGCGCATGGGCATCGCAGGCGGAGAACGAGTCGATTCGGTTGCGCCCTTCGCTATATGTGGCGGCTGGGGTCGTAGCCCGCGAGAACCCCACGGACGAGAACCGTCGTGCGGTGCGCCCGTCCGGC
>CALMSL010000086.1 GCA_937872445.1 uncultured Microbacteriaceae bacterium
CGTCGTTTTGTCCGGGCTCCTCACGCTCCGCGTCCTGTTCGATGTCTTCCGCATTGCACGCAGGAACTGAAACGCACCATGTCGCTGTCGATCGCACCGACACCAGGATCCTGGCCAATCACCTCTGTCGCACGACTCCTTCGCTCGTCGCGGGCTGGAGAACCGAGATCCGCCCTGCCCTCGGGCTTCCGTCACATCTGTGCCTAAACGAGACGTGGGTGTCAAAGTTCACGGTTTTGGAGAGTACTGTGGGATCGATCGGGCAGGACGTGTTTCAGGCACTGTGCCCGGCCATCCGACGACCAAAGGATTGAAGGAACGTTCGCCATGCAAATCACGGAAGACACGAAAATCTCGGACATCTTCGAGAATCACGGAGACATTTCCGAGGTGATGGTCGGGCTGGGGATGAAAGGCGTGGACGGAAACCGGTTGCGCCGCTTCCTTGAAAAGCGGATCACCGTCAAATGGGCCGCGAAGATCCACAAAGTGCAGGTGGATGAATTTCTCGTCCTCATCAACAAAGCGATCGCGATCAAGGAAGCCGAGTCATCGCAGCGGTAGGTGCGAACGGCATCCGGAGTCTGGCCAAGACCGTGATCGCCCCGCAGAAGAACCGCACCACGATTCTGCGTACGGTGTTTCGCCTGCTGCTCGGCGCGTTCCTGCTGTTCGCCGGGGTCAGCCACCTCACGATCAATCGCGAAGCATTCCTCGCCCAGGTGCCCACGTGGCTGCCGCTCGACGGGGACTTCGTGGTGGTGGCATCCGGCATTGTGGAAAAAGTCCTGGGCGTTGCGCTGCTCGCACTCGGCCGCTATCGGGTGCAGCTCGGATGGATAGTGGCAGCGTTCTTCATTGCTATCTTTCCCGGCAACATTTCCCAGCTCGTCACCCACACCGACTCGTTCGGCCTGAAAACCGACCTTGCGCGCGCGATCCGACTGCTGTTTCAGCCGCTCCTGGTGCTCTGGGCGCTGTGGTCGACGGGGGCTTGGTTGGCGTTGCGGGAGTATCGTGCCGGGCGTGCAATCGAATAGACCAATCTCACTATTTATTGGTAGAGGCTACTCCATGTCCCTGCGCTACCGACTTTTCTGACCGAGGGAAACTAGAATTGCGCCCCGTCGACGCATTTCGCCGTGAAGCCACCTCTTGGGTCGGGTTAATATCGATTCGTAGCTTCAACTCTTTCGCCGCAGATCATTCAACGCATGGTTTGCCAATCTTCTTCCCTACTTCACTCGCTCATTGCCACTTGATTTGTCGCAGGGACCCCACCTGAAGGCTAAGGGTCTGATTGTTGGGGCGTGAGGGGTTCGCATCGCAGTTGCGGCAGCGCCAGCTACGCGAAGTAAACACAACGATTCTGGGTACTAGCATTCAATCGCTAGCGCAACAAGAATTGATACCGCAATTTCCCAATCGCCTTTCAGCGCCCTCGTCGACGCTGAGATGCGAGAGCACGTGCAACAGTTGTCGCGATATCTGCAGGGCGATGGCTTGCCTCTAGCGTCTGAGCGTCGCTCTCGGGCAGAAGGACCAAGTCGGCCGTCTTGCTCACGGCAAGAAACCTGTCTAGGGCACGCTGCACGCCAAGGTCTTCTGCGTGCCGAGGGAAACCCGGTGGCGCCCACGCGCCCCCATTCCCTCGCAGTGCCAAGGCCAAGAGCGCCCCTGCTCCACCATATCCACCAGCGATGTATAGTTCTGCGCCAGCTTCGAGGCTCAGTCTCGCCTCCTCGATTATGCCTGGCTCATGACCCTTGTAGCCCGTGAGCTGGCCGCCGACGACGACCCGCGAGTCAGTGTCTCTTGCGACGAATCCGCGCATAGCTGAGTATGCGTCCGCGTCATCGAATTCAACTTCGGGCCGACTGGTGTCCCGTAGCCGAAGTTCAGAACCTGTGAAGTCCACAAAACGCAATCTGCCGAGCGCGCCAAGGCGTTGTGTAGTCTCGTCAAGCTTTTCAACGGCGGTGGCCCCGAATTTGGTCGCCGCCAAAAAAAACCCGATAAAAAAAAACCCCTCTTTGAATCGCTGGATCTCGTCGAGCAATACTCGGGTGTAGCCCTCTGGTTCTAGACGCCCACCGTATACAACTGTCCCACCTGCCAGAAGAATTGCGCGCGTCACTTCCGCCACCACCATACGGCAGTGTCTTTCGGACAGGCCGAGGGCTGCCAAATCCGAGCTTTCCGAGACGGAAAGGCCGACCCGCCGACCCGCAAGCGCATCTCGAGGAATCAGTGTGGGATCGTTCACGCGGGAAGCACCCCACCTCGGGTGGCGAACGTTCGTGGAGTCAGGATGTCGACTGACGCGTCGAACCCGGCAAGTTCACAAAGCTCGGTCACAATGCCGCGTTCTCTTGGCCCTAGTGGCGGGTCGGGATGCATTATCCACACATGACTATCTGCCACATCAGCGGCCTGCCGCCGCCTGAGCCACCGGGTGAGCGTGACTGGCTCAGGCGCATGCACAGGAAGCCAATCGAAGCCGTCATCCTCTAGATACACCTGTTGCGCCTGCCACAAAACACGCTTGAGCGCCTCGTCCACGAGCCGGTTGAGTGCCGTCTTGATGCCTGGCATCGGATTCGATAAGTCACATGGCACCGACGGGACGTGGTCCATCAAGAACGACCCGCGACTCTCTCCACCTGTCAGTGCATACATACAAATTATCGGCATGTCGGCGCTCTTGGCTTCGAGAACCTCCCGCTGGGTCCACTCTCGTCCTGCGTACGTATCTGTACGCACCATGAGAAGTGCGGAGTGTTGCGTGTTGTTGTCGAGGGCGTCTGCCCAATCTTCGCCGGCTTGAATGTCCTGAGCATCGAAGAAATCTTCCAAACGGGTCGTTAAGATTGCGTCTCGCACCCGTTCCAAGCACCGTCGTTAGCGTCGGACTCAACTAGGGATGGATGCTTGGTGTGGCTTATGAAAACTTGGATTCTCTTTCCGCCTGTTAGCCACTGAGTGATCGCCTGGCTGACTTCTCTTCCAAAAACTCCGGCGTCGCTAAGCGATTCGCGCGGCAACGGCTGGACTCTACCGACCAATTCGCCAATGCGGGTATCAACTATTTGGAATTGTGGCCTAATGAGAGTGAGCACAACGACGTTCTCATGTGCGCCAAGCTCGGCTATTTCTGCAACGTATCGTTCCCATCCCGGATCGTTGAGGACAGCTTGGGCGAGACTCGCTCCGACGTAAAGCACGACAACGTTGTATTGCGCAGAGGCGATCCCCGGCGCCAATTCGGTTGCTATTCCGAGCGACCTGGGCGCGCCATCCGGGGCCCACGCGGCGCTTCGCCCGTACACCTCGACCGCGCCGCCAGCAAGGCCGGAAAAGGCAGGCGAGTGGTAGTGGTCATCGAGTTGACCGACGAGCTCGGCGCCACCAAGCTCGTCCGGATGCCAGACGAAAAAGATATCGAGGATGGGCGGAATGACAGTCATCAGGTAACTCCTCCTCTGTGAAATCAGTTTGAACTGCGTGACATCACGGGCAAGTACGGCTGTTCACCATGAGATCGCTCGTCGAACCTGTAGCTGGATTCATAGAGTCACGTCGAGCAACTGCATCTTCAACCCATTGTGCAATGGTGCCATCGCTAGGTGCTGGCGGATAGAACCGCGCATATCCGACTTCCTTGCCCTCAACTTTCTGTAAGTTAAGTTCGAGTCGCGGAGGCAGCCGAGACCAGCTATGTTCCAGTGCCCTTGGGAGCTGAACACCGATCAGTCCGCCTTGCTGACTGTCGGAAAAGTTCCGGAGCGTCGCGGCGATCTCCCAATCGACGTACCGACGCGCCCATGTGCACTGGCCAATGAGAACGACGGTGCATGAGGTCCCAGTGATCTTGTCTTCGCGAATCTTCCGCATGACATAATCGCTGTCACCGCTTTCAATGTGCTCGGCGAAGTCTTCACCGAATTCGCTGAGCCCTAGGCTGCGAATCTCGTTGAAATACTGGCCGAATCGTTTCTTCCAGATACTGGCTTCGAGCTCATCTGTCTGATGGAAAGACAAAAATATGTTTCGTGCCACTACGGCTCCTTTGTCTACAGCGCGCTTCGTTCAGTGAGACCTATCTCGCCGAGATCCTGCAGCCGCAGCATCGTGTCGGTAGGTGACTTTGCCCAATCAGGAGGATGACTGCCATAGCTGACGCCGACTTCTGGGCAGAGCCGGCTGTGCCTGTCAGGGTCACCCGCGATTTCGGCCGTGAATTGCACCCAGTAGTGCGGCTTCAAGCCTTCGGCCTCGGCTCGTACTGCAAATCGCGCACCTAGGATCGCCGCTTCGGGTGATGCAGTGCCCTCCCAACCAGGCAGATCTGCAGAAAAGTCGAGCGACGCACTGTCAGAGGGCGCAGACCAGTTGATCCGAGCTTCCAGCTCGTACACCCTGTCTCCATCACGTTCCAAGTAGAGGCCGACTGCAGCAAGCCACTTCTCATCAACGCCGTGGCAAACCTTGACCGTAGCACTTTCGCTAATGCCTGCCGCATCGAAAAGTACGGCGACTTGATCTACCACCGCCCTCGCCCGGGTATAAGAATATGAGTACGTGTAAGAGCTCATAGCTAGTCGCCGTCCCCCACAAACGACTGAGTCGCAATCGAACGCTCATGCCAAACTCTAAGCGCTAGTGCCATAATCTCGCTCGCAGACATCGTGCCAGCTGTCGACTTTCGCTGGAGCTGGGCTCGAGCAGGGTTATTCGGCTGAATGAACGACGCAAATGATTCTGACGCGTGTCGCACCTCGGCGTCCGACGCTCGAGCCATCACTTCGACAAGAAGGTCCGAGAAGAAAGCAATTGGGGCATCGGCGAGCTCGCTCAGGAGTAGAGCAAGCTCCTGCTGTGTAAGAACAGTACCTAGAATTCCTGTCACGATTTCCAGGCGTTCTGTATCCGTCGGCAACCAAGGGAAGGCCCGCATCCTTCCCGGCCTCCTGAGCGGTGGGTACACCTTCGACAAGTCATTTCCTGTAATCACGACCGGAACCCGACGTAGCTTTCTCTCACCAGCGCGAGTCGGGCTGTCCGCCAAATGCATGAGTTGAGCGAGGACCTGCTGGTGATTCACAGTGGTCGTGCTTTGCGCCCACTCCCCAACAGTGGTGTCGAAATCATCTACAACGAGCACGGCCGGGGTGCCCTCGTCGACCCGGTGGCCCGCATTCTCGTACGTATCGAGAACCAGCTTTCCCGGAGTACCAGCCCGATCACTCTCCAAGTCCGCCGCGTTAATCGATATTGGAAGTACACCGCATCGCTCGAGGTGTACACGAAGTTGAAAGCTCTTTCCATCGCCAGGCCTCCCGAAGATTCCCAACACAAGTGGCCACGAATCGAATTCCGCAAAGTTGAATACAAGGTGTTGATTGACGGCATGCGTGAACCGGTCTGGGATCGCTGGCTCTGTTTGCACAACAGGAGTGGAGACTTCATGAGCAAATGCCATATAAAGATCAAACCATGAGCCACAGACAACGCGCCATGGGGACACACTTTAGAATCTATGGCAGTGGGGCAATCGAGTTGAGCATGATCTCGACTCGTAGGACGTACCAAAACCGCCACAATTGCCTTGTCCATATAAAATCCGTCGTCGGCGCATGTTGGTGCGCTTCGAGTGAGGTCTCGGTTCGAATAGGAGCTGAATAGCGTGGCACCCCCGTAGTGGGAGAGGACCTGCGAGGCCGATCCAAATAGAGTTGGTAAATGGACACGGACGAGCGCGACGACGATTTGCCCATCGACAACCAGGCCGGTGGTGAACTGTCACGGAGCGCTGGCGTCTATGGGGTGGTGCCTCCGCTTGCGAGGTCGACGAAAACTTGGCTGATTGCGAGTATCGGCGGCGGAGTATTAGTGGTAGGGGGTATCGTGGCACTCGTCTTATCACTAGTACAACCATCGGCAATCCAACGCGCGGGCGACGCTTGTTCGGGGTCCCAACCACTCCACGCACTTCTTGACGATATCAAGGCGAGTCAACGTACTCCTCCTCCGGAAGATTATTTGAACGACGCAAAAGCTGACCCTTTCGCTGTGCTGTTCGAGGGTGTTTTAAGGGTCGAAGATGGTGGTCAGACACTTATCCTGAACACCAAGCCGAAGGATGACGATCCACTTGGCATGACTGCTCTCTCGCTCGAATGCGTTTACAAGCAACTGGATATCCCGAAGCACATTACAGAGAGTATTAGCGTGACGCGTGCACTCGACGGTCGACAGTTTGGCGATTGGGATGGGTATTCGGCGTCATGGGGGTACCACCCTGACACTGGGCTGAACCTCATCATCGTCCAGAAGTAGTTACGCTCAGGCCGAGAAGCCAACAGAAATTCGGTATTTCGTTATCCTGAGCGCAGGAAAAACCTTGCTTCTCAACCATCACTAACGGATAGATCAACATCCAGCACCACCGATAGCCCCGGTCTAATAACCACGGCCCACAGCAACAAAAACGCAGAATCTGCTTGAATCGCCACCATTAGCGTTTGAGAGCGTCGTCGATGTCTCAAGACGTCTGTCCTCATTGACTGAACACAAAATATTTTCGGGCTAACAGGATTTGTCCCCACTACCTCCCCCACACGTTGCTGCGCAACGCCCGGGGCCCCTCGGCAGCGTGGGCCCACCTGCTCGCAGGT
>CALMSL010000087.1 GCA_937872445.1 uncultured Microbacteriaceae bacterium
CCCCTTACCGAATCGAGCCCCTCTGTCTGAATCTGCGACGCAGATTCCAGTTCGATTCTGACAGGCGGCTCCCTTGGAGCCCCCCTTACCGAATCGAGCCCCTCTGTCTGAATCTGCGACGCAGATTCCAGTTCGATTCTGACAGGCGGCTCCCTTGGGCCGCGCAAGTCCACCATTTGGGGGACCGACGCGCGAGTTGACCCCCAAGCGCGTGACATTTTCGGCAGCGAAACGCCCCCAATACAGGGGTAGTTGGCGGAAAGTTCCCCGCATCGCATTGCAATCGTCCGCAACGCAGACATAGCGTTGGCACTGCGAATCGTTGGGGAACGGTTGCTGAACAGGTCCGGGGGGAACTGCCGTGAAGCGCATTGCATATCTCGTCGCCGTATTCACGGCGGTGCTGACGCTCGTCCTCCCCTTCGTCGGCGGCAGCGGCCCGTCGCTCTACGGAACTGAAGCATCGGCCGTCGCCGCTCAGCAAACGCTGCTTCCGGTATTCGCGACCGCACCTCAGGCTGCCGCCGCACCATCGAATGCTGCGGTTCAGACCTTCAACACCAGCGAGGCCGTGCTCGCCGCCCGGGCGACAACCCGCGCAGCCCAACTCAAAGTCGATTTTGAACACCTGGCACAAAAACCCGTACCGGTACCCGTCGTCGTCGTTCCCGGCGCCAGCAGCAGCGGCAGCGGTGCCGCTCGCCGCGCAGCGGTCGAAGCTTCGGGCGGAACGTGCCCGTCCGCTGTCGGCGGCTCGCCGAACGGCGCACCCGGCCGAGTCTCCGCCGGCGGCGTGCAGGGCACGACGAGTGGAGATCTGGCCTCGTTCGCGGCCACCTACAACGCCATTCGCGTGGCAAACTGCCTGGAGCCCATCGCGCCGAGCCACATCCGGTACGACAGTTGCATGGAAACCCGGCTGTTCTGGATGGCGGAAGACCCGAGCACCGACCCGAGCAGCGCATGGGGGCACATGGGTTCGCAGCGCAGCGACGGGGTTCCCAGCGAAGGCTGCGACGGCAACCTTGCCGGCGGGTACGGCAACACCGGCAGCACCGTCGCGACAAAGTGGTGGAACTCCTCATCGCACCGCGCGTCGCTGTACCGTCCCACATATGGCGGAAGCGTCGCCGGAGTGTGCATTTACTTTGCGATGACCCACGGCGGTCTGCCGGATGAGCCGTATTCGTTCACTCGTGCTGCGGCGAAATGGGGCGGCTGCTAGATTCCCTGAAATGGGATCACTTCGCTGGGGCATTCTCGGAACTGGCTGGATCGCGCACGCACAGACGGCCGACCTGCTCGCGCACGGGTTCACGGTGACCGCGGCCGGTTCCCGAACGCGAACCGGTGCCGCGGAGTTTGCCGCAGAGTTCGGCATTCCGAACGCGCATGAAAGTTACGAATCCCTTGTTGCGGACGATTCGGTGGACGTCATCTACGTCGCCACCCCGCACCCGATGCATGTGTCGAATTCCCTGCTGGCGCTCGACGCCGGCAAACATGTTCTGGTGGAAAAACCTTTCACGCTCACCGCGCGCGAGGCACGCGAACTGGTCGACGTGGCAGCGCGGAAACACCTGGTGGTTCTCGAGGCGATGTGGACGCGGTTTCTGCCCCACATGGTTCGGCTGCGCGAGATCATTCGCGCCGGGACGATCGGCGAGGTGCACACACTGATTGCCGACCACAACCAGTTGCTGTCGGATGATCCGGAAGGCCGACTGCGCAATCCAGCGCTGGGCGGCGGCGCCCTGCTCGACCTCGGAATCTATCCGGTGTCCTTCGCCTGGGACCTGTTCGGCGAACCGTCCCGCGTGCTCGCGAGCGGCACAAAGACTCCGACCGGCGTGGACCGGCAAACGGCGATCATCCTGGAATACCCGCACGACCAGCGGGCTGTTCTGCACTGCGCTTTGGACACCCCAGGACCGAACAGGGCGGCGGTCATCGGCACGACGGGACGGATCGAACTCGAGTCGGTCTGGTACACGCCGACGTCCTTCACGGTTTTCGACAGCCGCGGCGAACCGACCGAACGCTACCGGAGCGACGTGACAGGCCGGGGAATGCAGTATCAGGCCTGGGAGCTGGAGCGGCTTGTGGCCGACGGGCCGGACGCGGCGGACCTGCTACCCCCTGAACAGTCGGTGAAAACGATGGAGACCCTGGACGAGGTGCGCAGGCAGATCGGGTTGACCTTCCCCGGCGAGCCCTAAGCATCAGCGCGCACACCTGAATCGGAACTGGCACGCAGCTTCCGGTTGGCGCGGATATCATGGGCGAGTGAGTGACGAGGAGCCGCTGACCCGTCGGGCAGCACGAGAAGCCGAAGGTAAAGGTTCTCGGCGTTCGACACCCCCTGCCCCCTCGCCCGCACCATCGACATCAGGCGGCTCAGCGCCCGAACCGGCGACGGAAGTGCTGGCGACCGAAGTGCTCGGTACACCCGGTGAGTCACGGCGCACCGCGCCCAAGGTGAAAGGCCCCGGGTTCGCCGAACTCGTTGCACGCCATCCGAACGCGTGGATGTTCTCCGCACTGGGAGTGATATTCCTGTTGCTGGGCACAGGCGCGGTGTTCGCCGGTGCCGCGGTCGGTGCCGCGACGCCGGTCGCCGCGGTCACCTCCCACACCCCCACCCCGGTACCGACCAGGGCAGTACCGGTGGAGCCGGCCGCAGCTTCCGCGTTGCGCACGTGCACCATTGATGCGGCCGCGAAGGACCCGAGGCTGCTCACGTTCGAAGGCTCCGTCATCAACGTGACGACGGGCGAGGTGCTCTTCGATCGGAACGCCGGCACGCCGGCCCCGCCGGCAAGCGGTCTGAAAGTGCTCGTCGCGGCGGCAGCCCTCGCGACGATCGGGCCGGGCTTCCGGATGACAACCCGCGTGTTCGAAGGAAGCGACCCGGGGAGCATTGTGCTGGTCGGCGGCGGCGACCCCACCCTCAGTGCGCTGCCTGCGGGCGTCGAGAGCTTCTACACCGGCGCCCCCAAGATGTCCGACCTCGCGGCGCAGACCAAGGCGGCGTGGGAGGCGAATCACCCTGCAGACCCGATCACGAGCGTCATCCTGGATGCGAACTACTGGAGCCCGTCGGACAAATGGGATACAACCTGGAATGACAGCGAACGAACCAACGGCTACCAGTCGGAGGTGACGGCCCTCATGGTCGACGGAGACCGCGCGAACGCGCAGAAGGCGACAAGTCCAAGAAGCAATGACCCGATCGGGAGGGCGGGGAGCGCATTTGTCGCGGCGTTGAATCTCGGCAGCCCGGTCACCGTCACTCTGGGCCGGGCGACCCCCGGCACA
The DNA here is from genome assembly GCA_937872445.1 of uncultured Microbacteriaceae bacterium. GTDB lineage: Bacteria > Actinomycetota > Actinomycetes > Actinomycetales > Microbacteriaceae > Terrimesophilobacter. Next base: position 3,319 of record CALMSL010000087.1, read on the forward strand.
CCCAAACTTGCCGAAGTATCGTCTCAGCCCATCAGCACGCTGATCGGCCAAATGATGCCGACATCCGACAACACTCTCGCTGAAATGATCGCCCGCGTGATCTCCAAGGAGTCGGGCGACGGCGGAAGCGCTGCCTCGCTGGACACCGTCATCAAGGGTGCGCTCGTGAATCTGGGGCTCAACCCGATGGGGGTGACGATTCGCGACGGTTCCGGCCTGAGCGCGAACAACACGGTTCCGCCGCTGTTCATGGCGCAACTCCTCGCAAAAGTGTCAACCGGAGGGCAGGGACTCGGGGTCATCAAGAATGCGCTGCCGATCGCGGGGAAGACGGGCTCGCTGGCCGGACGGTTTACCGGCGACAATGCCGTGGCGCGCGGCCACGTGTTCGCCAAGACCGGCTGGATCGACTCGTCGCGAACGCTTTCGGGCTGGGTGGAAGCCGCCGACGGATCCGTGCTTTCGTTCGCGTTTTATGCGCTGGGCCCGGTAAAAGTCGAAGCAACGGACGCGCTCGACACTCTGGCCACGGGCCTGTACAACTGCGGCAACAACCTATCCAACAACTAGAAGCGCACAGGGGAGAATCATGGGCAGGGCACTGTTCATCATCGACGTGCAGAACGATTTCACCGAGGGCGGAGCACTCGGGGTGGATGGCGGCGCGGCGGTAGCCGAGCGGATTTCCACGTTCCTCGCCGCCCATCCCGGATACTACGACGACGTGTTTGCGTCACGAGACTGGCACGATGGCGACAACGACAACGGCGGCCACTTTGCGACGGATGCGGAGCCGGACTTCGTGACGACCTGGCCCGTGCACTGCGTCGGCGGCACACAGGGCGCCGAATACCATCCTGCGCTGAACACGGAATTCATCACGGTCCCCGTGCTGAAAGGGCAGGGGGTGCCCGCCTATTCCATTTTCGAGGGGACGACGGGCGACGGGCGGACCGTGGCCGACATGCTGGATTTCCTCGGCGTGATCGACATTGACGTGGTCGGGATCGCCACCGACTACTGTGTGCGGGCATCCGCTCTCGATGCTCTCGAGCACGGTCGCCACGTGCGGGTGTTCACCGATCTCGTGGCCGGTGTTGCCGCGCCGTCATCGGAGGCGGCGCTCGCCGAACTCGGCCATGCCGGAGCGGAAATAGTGGAGTCCACATCGCTCAGGTGAATCGTCGCGGAATCGCCTTCATGGCATCCGCGCACCTCATCGACGATTTCTACCAGGGCGTTGTTCCCGCGTTGCTGCCGTTTCTCGTGCTGGAGCGCGGGTACAGTTACGCGGCGGTGGCGGGGCTCGTCCTTGCCGCGAATCTGCTTTCCTCGATAGCCCAGCCGGCATTCGGCTGGTGGGGGGACCGCACGCCACGCCGGTGGCTCATCCCCGCCGGGATGGTGACGGCTGCGATCGGCGTGAGCCTGGTGGCGTTCACGCCCGAGTATTGGATGACCTGGCTTGTGATCGCGATTTCCGGGATCGGGATTTCCGCGTTCCACCCCGAAGCGGCACGCGCCGCCCGGGTGGCGGCGGGAAACAGCAACCGGGCGATGAGCATTTTCGCGGTCGGCGGGAATCTCGGATTCGCGGTCGGATCTCTCGTGGCGACGCCGCTGCTCCTGTGGACGGGGCTGGGCGGCACGCCATTGCTCATGATCCCCGCCGCGGTGATGGCCGTTGCCATCGTCCTGTGGCTCCGGCGGGTCCTGGACGGTCCCGTAAATGCGCCGAAACCCGTGCGCCATCCGCCGGGGCCGGACAACTGGCCGGGCTTCCTCAGGCTGACCGCTGTCGTGGTGGTGCGCTCCATCGTGTTCTTCGGGTCGGTGTCGTTCCTTGCGCTGTACTTCATCCACGACTTCCAGACGTCGGAGGCTCTCGGCGGCGCGGCGCTCACGGTGTTCCTGGCATTCGGGGCCGTCGGCACGCTGTTCGGCGGCTGGCTGGCGGACCGGATCGGGCGGCTGCGCAGCATCCGGACGGGGCTCGCCGTGTCGATTCCGGCGCTGCTCGGCGTGGTCCTCGCCCCGACCTGGCCTGTTGCGATCATCTTCGTCGCGATCTTCGGGATTGCCATTTTCGTGCCGTTCGCGGTGTTCGTGATCCTCGGGCAGGATTACCTCCCCAACCGGATCGGCATCGCCAGCGGCGTCACGGTCGGCCTCGCTGTCACGGTGGGCGGGTTGTTCAGCCCGCTCCTCGGGTGGATCGCCGACCAGTCGAATCTCCACGTGACGTTTGTGATTCTGGTGGGGTTGACCGCGGTGAGCCTGGGGCTCGCGTTCCTGCTCCGGGAACCGGGTTCGAGCCCGCGGCATCCGCGGCCGCTCGGCGACACGACCGCCGAAGCCGCCGACGAGGGCGCGATCTAGTGGATGTGGGGGGCGCCGCTCACAGTTGGTGGCCGAGCTTGTACTCGGGCATCGCTTCACCCTCGCGCGTGTAGGAGAAGCCGTCCGCGCCGATCGTGACGGAAGATTCCGACGTGTCGACGCGCGCCACGAGTTCTTTGGGCGAACCGTCGAGCCCGAGCACGGTGGACCCTTCCGCATACCAGCTCGGCACGACAGGGTTGCCCCACCAGTCGCGGCGCTGGTTGTCGTGCACATCCCACGTGAGGGTGGGGTTGTCGGGGTCGCCCGTGTAATAGTCGTGCGTGTAAATCTCGATGCGGTGGCCGTCCGGGTCGCGCAGGTACAGGTAGAACGCGTTCGAAACGCCGTGGCGGCCGGGGCCGCGCTCGATCATGTCGGAGCGGCGGACGGCGCCGAGGTGGTCGCAAATGTTCAGGATCTGGCCTCGCTCGTGCGTCGCGAACGCGATGTGGTGCATCCGCGGCCCGTCGCCGCCGGTGAGCGCGATGTCGTGCACGGTCGCTTTGCGGAACAGCCACGATGCGTACACGGTGCCTTCGTCGTCCTGGATGTCCTCGGAGACGCGGAAGCCCAGGCCTTCGTAGTACTTCTGGGCTTTCGGAACATCCGGCGTCATGATGTTGAAGTGGTCGAGACGAGAGATCGCCCCGGCACCGTGAACGTCGTAGCGGCGAGTGAAGCGCTCCACATGGTCTGCGTCGTAGAAGAACTCGATGGGGAAGCCGAGCGGGTCCTCCACGCGCACCGCCGCGCCGATGCCTTTCATCGCACCGGTCGCGCGGTGTTCGACCGGGCAGCCGAGCGCCTCGAAGTAGGTCGCGGCCTTCGCGACCTCATCCTGAGAGCGGACCCGGTAGGCGAGAGCCCCGAGCGCGGCGATGGGGCCGGTGCGCAGCACGAGGGAGTGGTGCAGGTACTCCTCGAACGCACGCAGGTAGATCGCGTTTTCGTCTTCGTACGTGACGACGAGACCGAGCACGTCCACATAGAACGCGCGGCTCGCGGCGAGGTCGCTCACGATGAGCTCCGCGTACGCGGCGCGGATGATGTCGAATGGTTCGGTCATGACTGGGTCACTCATGAGCGGTTCCTTTCCGTGAACGATACCCGTTCGGACGAGCGATACTGCCGAGGCGGCCACGCTCGTCCGAATGGGCATCTGTGGAGGTGGTGAGAGCGGCCGGGCAGGCGACAAGCACGCCGATCATGAGGAGGCTCCAAACTTGGGCGTGTGTGCTGGGGAGAGTGAAATGTGCACGGCCTGCTGCTCGGTGTAGAAGTCGAGCGAGCGGTATCCGCCTTCGTGGCCGAGGCCACTGGCCTTCACGCCGCCGAACGGGGTGCGCAGGTCGCGCACGTTGTGGGAATTGAGCCACACCATCCCGGCTTCGATCTGGTGCGCAAAGGTGTGCGCGCGCTCCAGGTTCGTCGTCCAAAGGTAGGCGGCAAGACCGTACTTCACGGCGTTCGCGAGTTCGAGCGCCTCCTCATCCGTGTCGAACGGCGTGATGCACACGACGGGCCCGAAGATTTCCTCCTGGAAGATGCGGGCATCCGGTTTCACATCGGCGAACACGGTCGGCGACACGTAGTTGCCGGTGTCGAGCCCCTCTGGCCGACCGCCGCCCGCGACGAGTCGGCCCTCGCTCTTGCCCAGCTCGACGTAGCTCATGACCTTCGCGTAGTGCTCGGGGTGCACGAGCGCGCCGACCTCGGTCTTGGGGTCGTGCGGGTCGCCGACGACGATGCTCTTCGCGCGGGCGGCATAGGCCTCCACGAACCGGTCGTAAATGCTGCGGTGCACGAGGATGCGGCTCCCCGCTGTGCAGCGTTCGCCGTTGAGGGAGAACACGCCGAACAGCGTCGAGTCGATCGCGGCGTCGAAGTCGGCGTCCTCGAACACGATCGCCGG
>CALMSL010000088.1 GCA_937872445.1 uncultured Microbacteriaceae bacterium
ATTCGACGCGAACCAACAGTTTCAGCTCGACGCGATCGGTGCTGTCGTCAAACTGTTCGCCGGCGCCGACGCGGACAAGCAGGGTTTTACATCCAGTGCTCTCGCTGAAGCCGACGCCTTGGATGCCTTCAACGAGCCTGTTTACGGGAACACACTGCGCTTGTCTCAGGTGACCATGCAGCGAAACCTGCGACGGGTACAAGACCGCACCATCTCGACATCTGAGGATGGTGCACTGACTCCGGCGGTTCCGCCGACCTTACGTAAAGGCTTCAAATTTGGGGAGTCGCCAGATGATTTCGCGGTCGAGATGGAAACCGGGACTGGGAAGACGTACGTTTACCTCCGAACAATTGCCGAGCTGAATCAAGAGTATGGCTTTAGCAAGTTCGTGATTGTCGTGCCCAGTGTTGCGATTCGCGAGGGGGTGATGTCGACGTTAGGGATGCTGAAAAACCACCTTCGCAACGAGTACGACGGTCTCCAGTTTGACCACTTCGTGTACGACTCAAAGAAGGTGACGCAGGTCCGCAGCTACGCAACTACGCCTTCGCTCCAGATCATGGTGATCACAATTGCCTCTTTTACTTCGGCAACAAACATCATGAATCGCTCGAATGAAGGGACAGGAGGCTACGCTCCGATCGAGTTTCTTCGCGCTTGTCGTCCGATTGTGATTATGGACGAACCGCAGAGCCTCGAGGGGCCCACGCACGTCGCGGCCATCACGTCACTCGAACCGCTCTTTAAGCTTCGGTATTCAGCGACGCACAAGACCCTTCCCCACATGGTGTACCGTCTCACCCCGGTCGATGCCTATGACCTCAAACTCGTCAAACACATCAATGTTCTCTCGATCACACAAGACCACGATCTGAACGAGGCCCTCATTGAGATCAACAAGATCACCCCGTCAGCAACTGACGTGACTGCGACCGCGACTGTTCACAAATCAGGGACCCGCGGGACTGCGCCGACTCAGGTGACACTCTACAAAGACTCCGACCTGCACGAGATTACGGGGCGCGATATTTATACAGGCTGGATAGTCGAGGCCATCCACGCTGATCTTGGCCTTGTCGAGTTTGGGAACGGTCAGACAATCCCAGTTAAAGGATCGACCGCGGCGCATGCATCTGATCAACTCCAGCGCCTCATGATCCGCCACGCAATCGAGGCGCATTTGGAAAAGGAGAGCGACCTTGAAATTCGACGGCAATACGAAACTCTGCCGGCTGCCCTCAAACCATTGACACTTTTTTTCATCGACAAAGTCGCAAACTACCATCCTGCGGACGGAAAGTTCCGCGTGTGGTTTGAGGAGGAATACGAACGACTGGTGGCCGATGGCCGGTACAACTGGTTCCAAATGCCCCCGGTGGACAAAGTTCACGACGGATACTTCGCAGTCGACTCGAAAGGTGCGGCGAAAGATACAACAGCTGGTCGTGACACGAAGGATGCCGAGAGCGCCTTCGTGAAGATCATGCAGAAGAAAGGTGAGTTGATTTCGCCAGACGAACCCCTCCGCTTCATCTTCAGCCACTCCGCGCTCGCTGAGGGTTGGGACAACCCCAACGTCTTCGTGATCTGCAATCTCCAGGATGGAAAGAGCGAAATGCGGAAGCGGCAGCAAATCGGCCGCGGTCTTCGCCTCCCCGTGATGGCCAACGGGGAACGGTGTTGGGATGAAGGGGTGAACCAGCTCACCGTGATTGCAAACGAGAGTTTCACCAAGTTCGCGGAAGGGCTCCAGAAGGAAATCGAAGACGAGACTGGTGTGAAGTTTGAGAAGCGGATCATCAATGCCCGCGAGAAGAAGCCAATCAAACTGAATGAGGCCGTACTCGAAGAAGAGTGGTTCCGAGGGCTTTGGGCGCGGATTTCGCCGAAGACCACCTACCGACTCGACTTTGACACCGACAAGGTCGTTGAAGGCGCGCTCGCTCGAATTGGTGCAATGCCGGCGATCGAGCCGGTCAAGTTCCGGATCGCGAAGACGAGCCTTTCCCTTGGCCGCACCGGGGTCGACGCTGCAGAGAGCCAAGAGGAGGGTTCGGAGATTCTTGAAGGTGCTCGGCGAATCCCCGACGTTGTCGGAGAGATCACGAGACGCGTGCCACTCTCGCGCGCGACGACCGTGCGAATTCTTCAAGAGTGCGATCGACTTGCGGAGGTGAAAGTGAACCCTTCCGTGTTTATCGACCAGGTCGTCGAGGCGATGAGTGATGCACTCTACGAGCAGGTGGCTGCAGGGATTGTCTACACCCCGAGTGGCGAGCACTGGGACGCCAAGAATTTCATTACGAACCATCAGAAAGAATCTGTTTCGCCGCGTGTGCTCGAGGTCGCGAAGACCATCACGAATCGGATCGCGGTCGATTCAGGGGTCGAACAGACTTTCGCGGAGTATCTCGAGCAGGAGAAGTCGGTGAAGTTCTATTTGAAACTTCCAGGGTGGTTCCTCGTTCCGACTCCCCTCGGCAACTACAACCCCGACTGGGCGATCGTGCGACACGAAGATGGTGCCGACTGGCTGTACCTTGTTCGCGAAACGAAGGGTAGCGCGATCCTCGAAAACCTCCAATGGGAGCACGAACAATTCAAGATCAAGTTCGGGGATGCCCATTTTGACGCCATTGGCGTGGACTATGACTTTGGCAGCGATCCGAAGGAGCTCGTCAAGCCGAGCGCGAAGGATTGAGAGGGTGTGTTGAATTGAGGCGTCTCACTTGGGGGTGCCTGTTTTTGGAACGCGAGCGTCGGTGCATACAGCCAGTGAAGTTTTACCCGTAGCCTGCCCGTAGTCGTTGGATGCTCTTAGGCTAAGACCCAAGGTGAGCTGGTCGGGGAGGAGGAGTGATGAGCGCTCGAGTCGCGGTTGCGC
>CALMSL010000089.1 GCA_937872445.1 uncultured Microbacteriaceae bacterium
TGCTGGAATTGGTCCCGGCGCGCCGGGGGTCCAGCAAACCCCCCGAGGTACCGGGGACGTCCGCCATCCGATCGGGTCACCCGCCACAAATCATCGTGCAATTGCACGAGGTTGATTCCGTTCCGCACCGGTCTCTCGAGCAGTGACGGGCCGGCGAAGTCGAATGTGGTCATTCGTTCCTCCTGCGGTGAAGCCGGCCGATCCAATGGGGACAACTCCACGGTAGGCGGGACCACCGACACTCGTTGTGCCGGCCGGTGCCTCACACGATGACGTCGGTGTCCTCCGCGGTGATCGCCAGATCGGCGAGGACGACCTTGTTGATGCGCGCGGTCTGGGCGAGCACGATGCCCGCCAAAACGACGACAACCCCGACAACCTGAAGAGGTCCGAGGCCCTGTCCCAACCACAGCCAGGCGACCAGGAACGCGAAGACGACCTCCGCCGAGGCCACGACCCCTGCTGCCGTCGCAGTGAGGTACTTGAGTGCGATGAGGGAAAGGAAAAACGGTGCGAAAGAGCCGAGCACGACGTTCCAGAGGAGCGGAAAAACCAGTGGGAGCTGGATCGTCGCCAGATTGCCGCTGAGCGATACCGGCGTGCCGAAGAGCGCGAGATCGATGTTCCACCAGCCGCTGAACAGAAGCCAGAACACCGTGGCGGCAGCCATGCTCCAGAAGGCGACAGCCATCGGTGACAAGGTGTTCACGACGCGCTCGCCGATCAGGAAATAGGTGGCAAGGCAGACCGCGGCCGAAAATGCCATGACGACGCCGAACGGATTGAGCTCGCTGTTCCAGATCTGGGCGACCACGGCCAGCCCGATGAGCACGAGGGCGATCGAAGTCCAGAGCCGCGCCTTGACTTCTTCGTGGAAAAAGAAGAAGGCGACCACCGCGACCATGAGCACCGCCGTGAACTCCATGAGCAGCGTGATTCCGATCGGGATGACCGTGATGGCCACGGCGTAGGTGAACTGCAGCAGCGCCACGCCGACGACGCCCATGGTGGCCAGCACCGCCAGCTGCCGCCCGCTCACGCGCAGTGCGGAGCGATTCGCGAACGCCAGCACGATCCCGGCGATCAGGGCCGTGCCGCCGACGCGGAACAGCGTCAATTGCGCGGGCTCGAGGCCCGCATCCAGCAGCACTTTACTGACGCTTCCATTCGCGCCGAAAAGCAGCGCTGCGCACAGCGCGAACACATAGCCCACGGGCTATCGAAGACCCGTACCGTGCACGGCGAGCGGCTCGATGCGGGCGAGCTCATCCTCGCTGAGAGCTGGCGCGTGCGCCGCCGCAAGGTTGTCCTCGAGCTGCGCCACGCTGCTGGCGCCGATCAGAGCCGACGTGACCTGCGGTTGGCGCAGCACCCAGGTGAGCGCGAGCTGAGCGAGGCTTTGCCCGCGGCTCGTCGCGATGTCGTTCAACGCCTTCGCGCGTTCGAGGTAGACGCTGGAGATGTTTTCCTGGGTCATCCACCGGCCCTCCGCGGCGCGCGAATCCGTGGGGATGCCGTCGAGGTAACGGTTCGTGGCCAGGCCCTGCGCCAGCGGGGAGAACACGATGCACCCGACGCCGAGCTCGCCGATTGTTTCGAACAGACCTTCTTCCGGCGTGCGGTCGAACAGGTTGTAGCGGGGCTGGTGGATGAGGAGCGGAATGCCCTCCGCGGCGAGCGCAGCATGGGCTGCCCGGGTCTGCTCCGGGTTGTAGTTCGAGATTCCCGCGTACAGCGCCTTTCCCTGCCGGACGGCGGTGCCGAGGGCGCCCATGGTTTCTTCGACGGGCGTGTCCGGGTCGGGGCGGTGCGAATAGAAGATATCCACGTAGTCCAGACCCATCCGGCCGAGGCTCGCGTCGAGGGAAGAGAGCAGATATTTGCGCGAACCCCATTCCCCGTAGGGGCCGTCCCACATATCGAAGCCGGCCTTGGTGGAGATCACGAGCTCATCGCGGTACGGGCGGAAGTCCTGTTCGAGGATGCGGCCGAAGTTGGATTCCGCCGCTCCTCCGGGGGGACCGTAGTTGTTGGCGAGGTCGAAGTGGGTGACGCCGAGGTCGAACGCCCGGCGCAGGATGCCGCGTTGGGTGTCCAGCGGCCGGTCGGTGCCGAAGTTGTTCCACAGCCCGAGAGAGATTCTGGGTAGTTTGAGGCCGCTGCGTCCCGTGCGGACATATGGTGCGATTTCGTAGCGATCGGGGGCGGCGTCATAGCTCATGGGGCAAGCCTACGGCCTCTCCTCCACCGCCCCCATCCGGCGGTGAAACCCACCGATCGCCACCCGGGCAGGTCGCGTCGATGCGCCGCACGGCACACTCAAACCATGAAAGACAACTTGACCGTTTCCGGCTTCGTTGCGACGACGCCGCGCCACCTCACTACCGCTGAGGGAGTCTCCATCACGAGCTTCAGGCTCGCCTCCAACCGACGCAAATTCGACCGCGACAAGAAAACGTGGATTGACGCCGGAACAAACTGGTACAGCGTATCCACCTACCGCGATCTCGCCTCCAACGTCATCGGGTCCGTACGGAAAGGGGACCGCGTGCTCGTCATCGGTCGACTTCGCATGAGCGAGTGGGGTGACGGGGACAGACGCGGCGTCAACATCGATCTCGACGCGGATGCGCTCGGCCATGACCTTCGCTGGGGTACCACGTCGTTCAGTCGCTCGATCCGATCGGAGTCCGTCGAATC
>CALMSL010000090.1 GCA_937872445.1 uncultured Microbacteriaceae bacterium
AGAATTTCGGCGATGCGGACATCTGCGCATCCGGCCCGCGCCACCCCGAGGGCCGACACCGCCTCGTCGATGTCCCCCAGGGCTTCCACAAGTTCGCCGCCCTTGGATACTCGACCGCCGAACAGCTGGCCCGTCGTGCCGTCATCGCCCGTTTTCGTATAAACACGACTCACGCGCATATCCTCTCATCGCCACTCGACACTAGTGTGGGAATGTCACCTCCCATCAGGGTGACACAACTCCCGCGGAGGGGAAACCGGTCGAATTCCGGTGCTGACCCGCAACCGTAGGACGGCGAACGCCGTCGAGCCGGAATACCTGCCTCGGGAGGGCACCACAACTCTTGATCGCCGTGGTCTGCGAGACGGAGTCCGAAACCTCCTCCGCCGGAACACGTGGTTCCCGTCGGAGCCGGACTCGGACCGGTCGCGGGCCCTTGAAAATGAAGGCCCGACATGACCCATCCGTTCGGCACCGTGACCCTGTTTGGTGCAGCCCGAGTTCGCAGGATTCTGGCGTGCACGGCCCTGATCGGTTCGGCGTTGGCTGGTGGGGCGATCCTCACCGGGTCCACCGCTCTGTCGCACATCGACAGCATTGCCGTCGCTATCGCACCCGCAACGGCAACCACGCACGCGGCCGACGGCACCTGCGCCGGGGTGACGGTGGTAGTCGACTTCACCGATCTCGGGGGGAAAGTCGATGTCGCATGCGCAGAAGGAGAGCAGCCAACAGGCCGCGACGCGCTGATCGCGGCCGGATTCACTGCCACCGACTCGCAACCCGGACTCCTGTGCGCCATCAACTCCATGCCGAACCCGTGCCCCGAGACGTTTCAGGGTTCGTTTTGGTCGTACTGGCACAGTTCGGGGAACGGCGAATGGACCAGCTACCAGGTGGGTGCAGACTCAAGCCACCCTGTTGCCGGGGAACTCGAGGGTTGGCGCTACAACAACGGAACAACCCCGCCCGGCATTGCACCCGCCGATGCGGCCAGCGCCGTAACCGTGCCCTCACCGTCACCCGTTCCCAGCGACAGCAATCCACAGTCCGCTGCCACCCAAACCGACATCACCACGCAACGTACCAACCAAAACACGGTTCTCCTCGTCGCCACGGTGGGGTTCCTCGCGGTGGTCGCCGCAGTGGTCATCGTTCTGTTCCTGCGTCGGCGACGCGCGAGTGAATCCCCAAGTGCACCCGAAGCGGATGACACTGGAGCGCGTGACTGATCGTGCATCCGGTGGCGTGGTGGGTGTGGGCGCTGGGCATCGCTGTTGCGACGACGAGGTCGCCCGGCATCGTGTCGACCGCGATCCTCATCGTCGCGCTCGTCGCGGTCGTCGCCCTGTGTCATACCCCGTCCGCATTTTCCCGCGCGTTTCCCGCCTACCTGGCGCTCGCGGCGGGCGTCGTCGTGGTGCGCGTGGCGTTTTACGTGCTCGTGGGGCTCAAGAGCGGCACGGATGTCCTGCTTCCGCTGCCGCGCATCCCGCTGCCGGACTGGGCGGCCGGCATCGCGCTGCTCGGCCCGGTGACGGCATCCGGCCTGCTCGCCGCAACCTCCGCCGGCCTCGCGCTGGCCGCGCTGCTCGTGTGCTTTGGGGCGGCCACGGCGCTCACGAATCCGCAGCGCACGCTCCGCAGCCTGCCGGCGTCGCTGCACCTGCTGGGAACGTCGGCGGTCATCGCCATGACCCTCGCGCCGCAATTGGTCGACTCGTGGCGGCGCGTGCGTACGGCGCAGGCGTTGCGGGGGCGTTCGCTCACGGGTCGCAAAGCTGTCGCTGCGACGACGCTCCCCGTGCTGCAGGACGCCCTTGAGCGTTCCACGACGCTCGCGGCATCCATGGATTCGCGCGGGTATGCGCGCGTGCACCGCGGCAGCAGCCGGCTCGTTCTCACGCTTCTTCTCGTCGCCCTCATCGCGGCAGCGCTCGGCACGTATGCGCTCCTGGACGGGACGGGCCCGCGCTGGCTCGCCCTTCCCGTTCTTGCCGGTGGCGGCACGGCCGCCATAGTCGCGTCGATCATCGCGTCCCGCCGGATCGCCACGACACGGTACCGACCGGATGTGTGGCGCTGGCGCGAAACGGTGATTTCGGCGATCGGCATCGCGATTGCCGCACTAGCGCTCGCGGCTTCGACCCTCGAGCCCGGAGTTTCCGCAACTTCGGCGGCGTCCGGCATCGCGGGGCTGTCCGTCACCTTCACCGTGTGCGGCAT
>CALMSL010000091.1 GCA_937872445.1 uncultured Microbacteriaceae bacterium
GCCGCACGAAGATCGCCGCACTGGAGCCGGCCGGTATCAGATGCCGGTACTCCAGCGGGCTGCCGCCGCTCCGGCTGGTCTGGCGTCTGGGTGATCACTTCTCCCCGCGAGACGCTGCAGCTTCTCCCGTGTTCGCCCTTTCAACCGACGTCGCGGCATCGAGCTGAGCAGGCAATGGCTTCGTGCTCTCGATCCCGTGGGTCCTGACAATCCACACGACCAGGCTGACGGCGAGGAGCAGGCCGACGAACCAATAAACCTTCGGAGCAATCTGTGGCAAGTGTGACCTCGTCAACCTTTCGCGGTACACCCTTCCCTCGATTAGCATATCGCCGGCCTGTCCAAGGTTCGCGTTCGCACCGCAGCCGCGGCAACCAATCGTTCTCGGGTTACCCCTGCATGCAGAGTCGACACTCTGGCCAAAGCTGCGAACACCTGAGAGTGAAATTTGCACTCATTGCTATCTTGAATCTCCGAAGCTGGCTCCGCCACTAAAATCGATCCAGTACCACCGCCGATTCTTGCAAGCCCCAAAAGCAACTATACCCCCGAAGGTCTGTGCAACACTGGCAAGCGCATCGTCGACCGTCAGATTCCGCAGTGATGCCGGTAGATGCGGAAGTCCGACGCGGGGCTCCGCAATAATTACGTTTGCTACTCTTGGCAAAGGCCGCATATCACTTGCCTGGAGCGCTGCCAGAGCTTCGTCAGTGCTCATAATCGAAGCTATCGCCAAGGCGGGGTTGTATTGCGCACATTTGTTGAATTCCACTCTGGCAATCCTTGCCTTCAACACTGAACTCGCAATTGTCCCGATTTGAATACTGATGACACCGTCTTGATCTTCTGAAACCTCGACGCCTGAATCAGACTCAAACATCTCCCGAATTTCAGCGAGCGCCGAATTCCCTCTCGAGGCGCTTTGCACGTTGATTTTCGGGAATTTAATTGAATTCGGGCTCTTCCCAGAACATGTCGCCTCGTAATTTATACGTCCTGCTTTCTTCTCCCTCTTCAATACAGGTAACAGGCTCGGCAGCACCCCCGTTTGGCTATCGCTAGCAGCGAACCCGCTTCCTTTGGCGGCGCAGCCCGCAGCCAGGCTCCAACAAAGAAGCGGGAAAAGGCACGTCACCGAGACGCACAAACTTACGCGTATCGTGCGTTCACGATTCATAAACATTACCGGCGAATCACTGAGACAGTGTTACTCACAACACCGCCGACAACTTGGTTCACATGTTGAAATTGACTCGTCAACGGATAAATTTCCCCATGGACCTGCACGGAAAATGTCTGTGTTGTCACGAGCAAGAAATTTTGGGGCGCCAAAACAGGAGGCACCCAACCAACCAAATCAGTTGCGACTCCATTGTTCATAGGCACGAAATCCGCATTCGAAGTGATCCCAATGGCGGGCTCCACCTGCTCACGAAGTGAATAGCCTGACCCTGTCAATGGCTCGCCAAGCACGTTCATGAGCTGATAACTGTATACCGAGTAAGTACCTACATCCAACGTCGCAAATGGAAGTATCTCCAGTGAGTAAGGAGACAGTGGCAAGGACTGGCCGGATGTGTCGAAGATCTCTTGATCAGCTTCCGAGGTCGACTGCCTGGAATGCGCAGCAAAGTTGAACAAATACCCTGCCGCCGCCACGGTAAATCCATCATCGAACTTCCCACCCGTGATCCTTGCCGCTACGCCACCAACCAGCCCGGCTTCCGCTGCACCCTTGACTGACCCCCAGGTGCCGACTGCATCAGGCTTGATCAAGCCCCATTGCACAGCCGCTTCCGATATCCCAGCCGCCAGCGCGCCGCGCCCGCAGTTTCCGCCGCTGGCAACTCCATTGGCGCACCCCACCGCGGCATGCGCAAGCACGGAAAACGGCTTCGCCCACTCACTGCCCCTCTGCGCCATCTGCGCCGCATAACTGCCGATCTTGGCAAACGCGAATGCCGTTATCCCAGCGATTAGCCCCGCTGTCAAAGCGGCCGACAGACTTCCGGTTGAAATATACGCGCCGACAAACCCGCCAACGAAACCAGCCACCGCGGCGGTCGCTGCGAATGAGGCGCCTCCAACGCCGTAGGCCGCACCGGCCACATAGGGCGCAACGATGACGATCACAATGGCCACGATGATCCCGACGATATCCCCAAGCAAACTGTGTCCACTGGGATCGATGTACTTGAGCGGATCATTCCAGGCATAGGCATACGG
>CALMSL010000092.1 GCA_937872445.1 uncultured Microbacteriaceae bacterium
GCGCACGGCCTCGCGGTCCGCGTCCGACTCGTCCGCGAACGGGCCGAGGTGGGGGATGCGTCCCAGCCCGACAACGTCGGCGACCGTGAGCGAGAGTTCCGTCGCGGCGCCCTGCTCGACGAGCGCGACAGTCCGTGCCCGCTCGCGGCGCGGCAGTGAGCGCAATTCCTTGCCGTCGAAGCGGATGACGCCCGCCGCTGCGGGGAGCACGATCGCCAGGGCGTGCAGGAGCGTCGACTTCCCCGAGCCGTTCGGCCCGATGAGCGCAGTGACCGCTCCCGGCGGGGCCTCGCAGTCGATGCCGTCGATGATGAGGTTTCCGTCGAGTCGAACCGTGACCCGCTCGATGTCGAGTCCGCTCACGATGAGACCCTCCTGCGGGCGAGCAGGGCGGCGAACACGGGAGCGCCGATGATGGCGGTCACGATGCCCACCGGCAGTTCGCGCGGATCGAACAGTGAGCGCGCCGCGGTGTCCGCCCAGATCAGGAAGCTCGCCCCAACAAGCGCCGAGAGCGGCAGCAGCAGCCGGTGGCGCGGCCCGACCATGAGCCGCACGGCGTGGGGCAGGATGAGGCCGACGAATCCGATGGCGCCGCTCACCGAGACCATCGCGCCGGTCAGGAGCGCCGCAGCGGTGAGCATGATCCACCGGGTCGCCGGAACGTTCACGCCGAGAGTCGTCGCCGAGGTGTCGCCGAATGCGAACGCGTCGAGGACCCTGCCGCTCATCATGATCGGGATGCCGGCGATCAGGATCGCGGTAGCGGCAATTCCGATGGCGGGCCACCGTGCGCCGGCGAGCGAACCGAGCAGCCATCCGAGGATTTCGCGGTAGGAGTCGCCCGTGACGGTCCAGAAGATGATGAGGCTCGTGATGGCTCCCGCGAGCGCAGACACGGCGATGCCGGCGAGCACGGTGCGTCCGGGCGTGATCCGCCCGAATGCTCCGGCGAGCAGGAGGGTCGCGGCGAGGGCGATCATGGCGCCGAGGAAGGCGGCAACGGGAAGCAGGAGCGCGCTGCCGAGGAGAAGCACGGCGACCGCGCCGAGCGAAGCGCCGGAGGAGAGGCCGAGCAGATAGGGGTCGGCGAGGGGGTTGCGGGTGATGGACTGCATCACGACACCGGCGAGCGCGAGGCCCGCGCCGACCGCTCCGGCGGTGAGCACGCGCGGGAGCCGGAGATCCCACACGATGCTGTCGCGAAGCGCGGTCAGCGGCGGCTCCCCGATGCCGAGATGGTGCAGGATCGAACCCCACACCTCCAGTGGCGTGATGCTCGCGGGCCCGAATGTGACCGCGAACGTGATCGACGCCACGAGCGCCGCCGCGAGAACGATCGTCCACACCGCGGATCGGCCCCGCTTCAGGGAGCGGCCTGTTTCACCCAAAATTGAGCGCTTTCAGTTGCGCCGCAAGGGCGCCTGCAGCATCCACGGTGCTCACGCCCGCCTCGCTCGCGGCGAACGGGATGATGAGGTAGCGGTGATTCCTGACCGCGTCGAGCTTCGCGGTCGCCGGGTTGCCCTCCAGCACCCCGATCTTTTTCTTTGCCGTGCTCCAGCTCGCATCCACGAGCACGATGACATCGGGGTTCGCGGCGATCACGCTTTCCCAGTTGTAGCTCGCCCAGGTGTCTTTCACGTCGGCGGCGATGTTGCGTAGTCCTACCGTGTCGAGGATGAGCTGCGGGGCGCCAATGCCGGCGCCGACGTACGGGATGTCGGATCCGGAGGAGAACCACAATGCGCTGAGCCCGCGGGTGTCCTTGCGGATGGCGGTGAGCGCGGTGTGCTGCTCGGCCAGAAGCGCGGAGTCGTCGACGTGGAAGATCGCGGCGATCTGGCGGATCTCCTGGTCGATGTCGTCGAACGTCAGTCGTTTCGGTTGGTACGCGGCTTCCTTGCACGCGGAGGGGGAGACGTAGCTGCGGATTCCGAGGTTCGCGAGTTCGGCCCGCGTGCCTGCGCCGTCGGCGGAAAAGTTGGACTCCCAGCCGGCATAGATGAAGTCGGGGTTGGCGTTCAGCACAACCTCCTGAGATGGCACCTTGTCGGCGAGGACCGGGATCCCCGATGCCGCGGCCGCCCATTTCGCGGGGACCGGGCCATCCTGGAACGCGGTGCCGACGATGCGGTCCTGGAGCCCGAGGGCCAGAAGCATTTCAGTCGACGTCGATTTGATGGCGATCACGCGCTGGGGCGGTGCCGTCACCGGCACCTCGACGCCGCAGTTGTCGATCGGTACGGTGTTCGTGGAAGACGGAACTGGCGTGCCCGAGGCGGTGGCGCATCCTGCCAGTAGCAGTGCGGCGCTGGCGAGCACGGAAAATGTGAGAAGCGGACGGGGCACGAAATCTCCGGATGTGGTCGAGTGTCGTCAAGGAGGCCGAAGCGAGCATCCGGCGAAGTAAACCACGCAGCCCAGATCACGGGCACGCACACCACACCACATCCGGTGAGGGGGTCAGGATTCCACTGTAGCGCCGTCGGCGGGGCTTCGTTCGCAGGCTGGGGCACAGGAAGCTCGGGTGCAGGTAGCTGCAAAGTGCGTCCTCTCCGCGACAGCCCTGTGGATAAGAAGTTATCCACCAATGTGGGAAAACAGTAGAAAACGGATGTTCTAGTTTGAGAGAATATAGGCATGTCAATATTCGCATTTATGATCGTCGATACCGCCTCGGCGGTCTCGGCCTTCGGTGCGAGCACTCATGACTACGATGCGCTCACCGATGACCGGATTCTCGAGCTCGGTGCCGCCATCGCCGCCCACGAACGCGCCTTCGGTCTCGCAAAAGCCCAGCACGCCGCTCAGGTGGCTCGGCGCTCTCGCCGCGAGTTCGGTCACACGGGGCTTGCCGCCCGCAATGGGTTTGCATCCCCGCAAAAGCTTCTTCAGCAGGTCACCAAGGTCACCGCGCGGGAGGCGGGCCAGCTGGTCTCCCTGGGCAATGCCATCGGGAACGCCGAGGCCACGCGTGAGCTCCTCGACAACGGTGTCACCCAGATCGGCGAAGTGCCTGTGGAGACGCCCTGGGACGAGCCGATTTGCCAGGCAGTGACGACGGGAACGCTCAGCATCGAGTGCGCGGACGCGCTTCGGCGCGGACTCGGCACACCGGACGGCGAGGTCACCGCGGAAAGACTGCGCGAGCTGGCAACAGAGCTCCTGGCCCGTTGCGGCGAGCTTCCCGCGGATGCGCTTTTCCAGCACGCGAGAGCCGAACGTGATTTGAACGACATCGAAGGGATCGCCGCGCGTCAGCAGGAGCAGTACCTGCAGGGCGGATTCCGCCTGTTCCGCAAAGCCAATGGCATGTACGGGTACGCCGGGCAGGCTGACCCGGAATCTGCCGCGGTACTCCTCGGCGCCCTCGACCCATTGACGAGTCCCCGCCGAGGAGGACCCCGATTCACCCGGCCCGAGGACATCGCGCGAGCGCAGGCCATAGTCGACGACCCGCGGACGACCGAGAGGATCACCCTCGACGGTCTGGTCGCTCTCGTGAAGGCCGGTGGCGGTGTCAACCCGCAGTCGATGTCGTCCGGCGACCACACCCTCGTTAAAGTGATTGTTCCAGTCAAAGCTGTCGAGACTGCGGGTGCGGACCGCCGCGGCACGGCAGCACAAGGGTTTGGAGTCATCGAGTCGACAGGTACGACAGTGTCAGTTGGCACAGCCGAAGCGGACCTGTGCGACTCAGGATGGCAGGAGGTCACTGTCGACGACTGCGGAACTCCGTTCGACGCCGGCCGCGCTCGCCGGCTGTTCGGCCGCAGACAGCGGGAGGCGCTCGCGGTGCGCGACGGCGGATGCATGTGGCCGGAATGCCCGCACCCGCCAGCGTTCACGGAGGCGCACCACATCGAGCAGTGGAAACGCGATCAGGGTCGAACGGATCTCGACAACGGAATACTGTTGTGCCGGTTCCACCACTTGCTCCTGCACAACAACCACTGGGAGCTCCGCCGCGATATCGAGGGGAGATTCTGGCTGACGCCACCTTCCGCCGTCGACCCGGATCACGTGGCCATCCTGCTCGAGAGCAAGAACCTCCTCACGCGGGCACGACAGCGAAAACATGGCGCGAACGTGGGCTCGAACGGGGATCCAATCGTGGGACCGTTCGAGACCGGGGATCGTGCTAGGTGTTCTGCGGGAACCCCAGGTTGATTCCGCCGTGGCTCGGGTCGAGCCAGCGCGCGGTGACGACCTTTTCACGGGTGAAGAACGCGACGCCGGCGGGGCCGTACGCTTTCGCGTCGCCGAACGCCGAATCCTTCCAGCCGCCGAACGAGTGGTAGGCGACGGGCACGGGGATCGGCACGTTCACGCCCACCATTCCGGCCTCGACCTCGTGCTGGTAGCGGCGCGCCGCTCCACCATCGTTCGTGAAGATCGCCGTTCCGTTGCCGTACGGGCTCCGGTTGATGAGCGCGAGCCCCTCCTCGTACGACGGCACCCGGATGATGGACAGGATCGGTCCGAAGATTTCGTGCTGGTATACGTCGGAATCCGTTCCGACGTTGTCGAGCAGGGTCGGGCCGAGCCAGAAGCCGTCGGCCCCGCCGTCCACCTCGATGCCGCGACCGTCGACGACGACCGTCGCACCATCTTTCTTGGCCAGATCGATGTAGGAGGCAACCTTGTCGCGGTGGGCTTCGGTGATGAGCGGTCCCATGTCGCAATTGCGCATGCCGTCGCCGACCTTCAGTCCCTTCATCCGCTCCGTGATCTTCGCGATCAGGTCATCGGCAACCGGCTCCACGGCGACAATGACGCTGATCGCCATGCACCGCTCGCCCGCAGAACCGAAGCCCGCGTTCACCGCGGCATCCGCCGTGAGGTCCAGGTCGGCATCCGGCAGTACGAGCATGTGGTTCTTCGCCCCGCCGAGCGCCTGCACGCGCTTGCCGTGCTTCGACGCCGTCTCGTAGATGTATTTCGCGATCGGTGTGGAGCCGACGAACGACACGGCCTTGATGTCGGGGTGCTCCAGCAACGCATCCACCGACTCCTTGTCGCCGTGCACGACGTTGAAGACGCCCTTCGGCAGACCTGCCTCGATGAACAGCTCCGCCATCCAGTTCGCCGCAGACGGGTCCTTCTCCGACGGCTTCAGCACCACAGTGTTTCCTGCGGCGATCGCGATGGGGAAGAACCACATCGGCACCATGGCCGGAAAGTTGAACGGGCTGATGATCGCAACGGCGCCGAGCGGCTGGCGCAGCGTGTACACGTCGACGCCGGTCGACACGTTCTCCGAGAAGTCGCCCTTCACGAGGCTCGGCATGCCGAGCGCGAACTCGACGACCTCGATGCCGCGGGCAACCTCGCCGCGGGCATCCGAGGTGACCTTGCCGTGCTCGGCCGTCAGGATGTCCGCCAGATCGTTGCGGCGCGCATTTAACAGTTCGCGGTACCGGTAGAGCACCGCCTGCCGGTTCGCCTGCGACGTGTCGCGCCAGGCGGGGTAGGCCGCGGTCGCCGCCGCCACCGCCGTGTCGACATCGGCGACGCTGGCCAGCGCCACGTTCTTGGCCACAGCACCGGTTGCCGGGTTGAACACGGGGGAGGTGCGCGTGGACGTGCCCGCGTGGGATGCGCCATTGATGTAGTGAGTGAGTGTTTCAGTCATGTCAGTGTCTTTTCGTCGTTTCTGGTGTCGGGAAGGGTCAGGAGAGGAGGTCGAGGGAGAGCACCTCGCCATAGATCGCCATCGCTTCGGCAACTTCCGTCTCGGTGACCACGCACGGCGGCACGACGTGGATGCGGTTCTCCGAAATGAACGGAAGCAGGTTGCGGGCGATGAGCTCCGACTTCACCCTGGCCATCACCGCTGCGCTCACGGGCGTTCGGGAGGCGCGATCGGAGACGAGCTCCACGGCCCAGAACACGCCGGTGCCGCGCACATCGCCCACGATCGGATGATCCGCCTTGAGCTTTTGAAGGGCTGGTGCGATCACGTCGCGGCCGACGCGGGCCGCGTTCTTTACGATGCCCTCGGATTCCATCGCATCCAGTGCAGCGACGATCGATGCCATCGCGAGGGGATGCCCGCTGTAGGTGAGGCCGCCGGGGAACACGACATCGTCGAAGTCGCGCGCGATGGCGTCCGACATGATCACGCCGCCGACAGGCACGTAACCCGAGTTCACTCCCTTCGCGAACGTGATGAGATCCGGCACGACGTCATAAGCGTCGAACGCGAACCAGTTGCCGGTGCGGCCGAAGCCCGCCATCACTTCGTCGAGAATCATGACGAGCTCGTATTTGTCGCACAGCGCGCGCACGCCTTCGAGGTAGCCCGGCGGCGGCATCAGCACTCCGGCGGTGCCGGGGATCGTCTCCAGGAGCACGGCGGCGATTCCGGACGGCCCTTCGCTCTGGATGACGCGCTCGAGGTGGTGCAGCGCGCGCTCGGACTCCTGCTCCGGGCTCGCGGACCAGAACTCGCTGCGGTACTCGTACGGACCGAAGAAGTGCGCGTGACCGCGGGCGAACTCGTTCGCCACCCGTCGCCAGTCCCCGGTGGAGACGATCGCCGCGCCCGTGTTCCCGTGGTACGAGCGGTACGTGGACAGGATCTTGTCGCGGCCGGTGTGCAGCCTGGCCATCCGGATCGCGTTCTCATTCGCGTCCGCGCCGCCGTTCGTGAAGAACACCTTGTTGAATCCGTCCGGCGCGCGATCCACGATGCGCTTGGCGGCCTCGCCGCGTTCCAGGTTCGCGGTGGGCGGCGAAATCGTCGCAAGGATGCCGGCCTGCTTCTGGATCGCCGCGACGACGGCGGGGTGCTGGTGACCGATGTTGACGTTCACGAGCTGGCTGGAAAAGTCGAGGTAAGTGCGACCGGAGTTGTCCCACACCCGGCACCCGAGGCCACCGGAAATGACGAACGGGTTCAGCTTCGCCTGCGCGGACCAGGAGTGGAAAACGTAGGAATCGAGTTCAAGGGCACGCGCATCGAGGGCGCTGCCCGTCTCGCTGTTGTTTGCCCGGGTGGTGGTGTCGGTCACGGTCTATCGTGCTTCTTTCTTTGTTGAACTGCTAAACAACACAGTCTTGTTGTTGGGTGGTCGGGCGGCCATCGTGGCTGCACGAGTGGCTGCAAGCGTGACGGCCGCCCGACCGGTGGTGAACTACTTGCCACCCTCCTTGAGGGTGACGGTGATGGGCTTGTAGCTTGCGCCCATCACGTCGACTCCTTCCGCCTTCAACTGGTCGAGGGCCTGCTGGATGTATTTGTTGGTGTGCGCGTCCGCGGGCGGATCCTTCGAGATGATCGTCGCACCGGTCTCGTTCTTGGTACCGAGCGCAATCTGGACGGTGCGGTTCCACGCATCCTCATCGATGTATCCGATGCCGTGGGTGGACGGCCAGATCAACTTGTTGACCTCATTCGCCATCCACAACTGGTGGCTCGTGCCGAGCGTCGATCCAGCAGCCGTGACGATGTCCGCGGCCTTCTGCGGGTTGTTCATCGCGAAAACCCAGCCCTTGATGGAGGCCTTGAGGAACTTCACCGTAGTCTCTTCGTACTTCGGATCATTCGCCAGCCGGTCGGCGTCAGCCCAGATCGAGTCCTGGAGCATCCCCACGCCGACCTTGTTGTAGTCGACAACGTTGATCTCATCCGGCTGGTACAGCTTGCCGGTGGCGGGGTTGACGCTTTCCAGAACCTGCGCGTACTCGTTGTACGTCATCGCCTGCGCCGCATCGATGTCGCCCTGCAGCATGCCGAGCATGTCGAACGCCTGGGTGACCAGAGTGATGTCATTCACCGTCAGTCCCGCTTTTTGCAGGCCCGCAAAGATCTCCCACTCGTTGCCGTAGCCCCAGCTTCCGATCTTGTGACCTTTGAAGTCGGCGACCGACGTGATGTTCTTGTCCTTGAACGAGATCTGCGTCGTTGCCGACCGTTCGAAGATCTGGGCCACATTCGTGATGTGTGCGCCCTGCTCGATGGAGCCGAGAACCTTCGGCACCCAGGAGATGGCGTAGTCTGCCTGACCCGAGGTGAGAGCGTCCTGCGGGACGATATCCGCGCCGCCCTCCTTGAGCGTGACGTCGAGGCCCTCATCCTTGTAGAAGCCCTGGTCGACGGCGGCGTAGTAGCCGCTGAACTGAGCCTGGGCAAACCACTGGAGCTGGAGCGTTACGGGCGTCAGGGCGCCACTGTTGCTACTGGACCCTCCGCCGCCGGGCGGGGAGCACGCGGACAGGGCGAGTGCGGCGGTGGCGAGCACCGCTGCCCCCATCACCATTCTTGTGCGATTGTGCATTGCTTCCTCCTTGTTGGTACTTCTTCGGACACTGCAGGGTGGAACGCTGTTTTTCAACTTCCCCGGTTGCGCAGCACCCACCGTTCGACGGCGAGCACAGCGAGGTAAAACACCAGGCTGAGGATGATGGAGCCGAGCACGTAAGCCCAGGCAAGCGGGTAGTTGCTGCTGGCGGCAGCGGTGGTGATTGATTTGCCGAGCCCGCCGATGGGTCCGCCGAAATACTCGGCGATGACGGCGGCGATGACGGCGAGCGAGGAGGCGATGCGCACGCCCGTAAAGATGAACGGGAGCGCCGTGGGCATCGTGACGGTGCCGATGGTCTGCCACGTGGTCGCTGCGTGGGCGCGCATGAGATCACGGTGCACCGGGCGCACCTGGTGCAGCCCCTTGAGCGTGTTCACGTAGACGGGGACGAACACGGCGAGGGAAGCGACGAGTTGGCGGGCCGTCTGCTGGCTCGCACTGAACATCCCGTACAGCACGGGGGCGAGAGCCACAATCGGCAGCACCATCGCGGCGGCGACAACCGCCGAACTCAGCTCGTCGATTGTGCGCACGAGAGACGCGATCACCGCCAGGAGGATTCCGAGCACGGCACCGACCACCACCCCGACAAGCGAGTTGAACCCCGTGACGAGAGAGTTCGACCACACTGTCGGCATGTTTTCGAAGAACTGCCCGCCGATCGCGGTGGGGCTCGGCAGAACGAACGGTTTGATATCCAGGCCGACGACCGCAAGCTGCCACAGAAGCAGCGTCACGACGCCAAGCAGGAGGGGTGGGATGACCCCCTTCGTCGCTCCGAACGTGGCTTTCATCAGTTGTCCACTCCGAGCGGGTTCGCGTCAGCCGAACCGTGCAGGTGTTCGCGCACTTCGCTCACCGAACTGAAAAATGCGTCACTTTCCCTGAGGTGTTCGGTGCGCTCGACGGATCCGGTGAACGTCACGTCGACAATCGCCCGGATGCGCCCGGGGCGCGGCGAAAGGACCACCACCCGATCGGCGAGGAACACCGCCTCCGGGATCGAGTGCGTCACGAACACGACCGCCGCGCCGGTTTCTGCGCAAATGTGGGCGAGCTCGCCCTGCATGTGCTCCCGGGTCATTTCGTCCAGTGCGCCGAACGGCTCATCCATGAGCAGCAGGTTCGGGCTCTCCGCAAGCGCGCGCGCGATCGCCACGCGCTGCTGCATTCCGCCGGAGAGCTGATCCGGGAAATTGTCGCCGAAATCGGTGAGCCCCACCAGCTTCAGGAGCTCAGTGGAGCGTGCGGACCGCTCCGCCTTGCCCACCTTGTGCAATTGCAGCGGAAGTTCGATGTTCTGTCGCACGGTGCGCCACGGCAAAAGCCCCGCCTGCTGGAACGCGATTCCGTAGTCCTGGTCGAGGCGCGCCTGCTGCGCCGACTTTCCGAACACGGTGAGGTCGCCGCTCGTGGGTTGGTCGAGGTCGGCGATGAGGCGCATGAGCGTGCTCTTGCCGCATCCGGAAGGCCCGATGAGCGACACGAACTCGCCGCGCGCGACCGTGAGGTTGATGTCCTCGAGAGCGACAACCTGAGCGCCTCGCTTCCCGTCGAACACCTTGCCCACGTTGACGGCGGCGACGGCCGGAGCGTCGGCGGCCTGCGCAGCGGCGGCCATCTGGTCAGTCTTCGAATCCTGCACTGTGCGTTTCCCATCCTGTCCGGTCATGCGTTCGTCTCCCCGCGGCGGTAGCGGCGCACCAGAAGCGCAAGGACCCCGACGGCTCCCGCAGCGATCAGCCCGATCGCGACGGCGCCGAAGATGGGCGCCCATGGTTTGCCCGGATCGCCTCCCGCGGCGCCGGCAAACTCGATGATCATGCGGCCGATGCCGCCCTTGAGCCCGATGGAGACCTCCGCCACGATCGTGCCGATGACGGCGTTCGCGGCAGCCAGCTGCAGGGCGGGAATGAGGTACGGGATGCTCGCGGGGATGCGCAGGCGGAACAACGTCTTCCACCAGCCCACCCCGAACGACCGGAACAGTTCGACGTGGTTCGTGTCGGGGGAGTTCAGCCCCTGCAGCGCGCCGATCGAGACGGGGAAGAACGCGAGGTAGCTCGCAATGAGGGCGACGGACATCCAGTTTTCCCAGACGAAATCGCCGAACTGGATTTGAGAGCCCCAGCGGCGCACGAGAGGCGCAATCGCGATGAGCGGTACCGTCTGGCTGAGAATGATCCACGGAAGAACGGCCGATTGCGCGGTGCGAAAGCGCTGCATGAGAAGCGCGAGGAGCAGTCCGACGCTCACACCGACGATCCAGCCGACCGCCGCGACATACAGCGAAAATGCGGAGGCGTCGACGACGGCCTGCCACATCATGATCGAGTTGGAGGCCCCCGTGAGCGGCTCGGCGAGGCGCTCGAACATTGTCGCGATGTGCGGCATCGACATGTCGTTCGTGCGCGGAAGGAGGATGAGGTCGCCGATGGCGAAACCCTTCTCCGGACCGATGAACTTGTACAGTTCCCACGCGACCCCGACGAGCACGATGCCGAGGGCGCCCAAAATGGCCTTGCGCCATGCCGCGGCACGACTGGGCCGGGCCGCTCGGGGTGACCCGAATCGCCGGGCCTTTCCACCGCCTTGCGGCACGGTTTCGACCCGCATCGTTGGGGTGGTGGAGGTGGTCACGGTCACGCCTTGGCGACGATGTGCTCGGAAAGGGCGGGGATCACGGTCTCGCCGTACACCCGCAGGGTTTCCTCCTTGTTGTCGTGCTGGAGGTACCCGGCGAACTGGTGCACGCCCATGTCCCCCAGGACCTTGAGCTTCGCGATGTGGTCGTCGGCAGTGCCGAGCAGGCAGAAGCGCTCAACAATCTCGTCGGGGACGAAATCGGCATGCGTGTTGCCCGCCTGCCCGTGCTGGTTGTAGTCGTAGCCCTCGCGGCCCTTGATGTAGTCGGTGAGCGCCTTGGGCACCGCTG
Source organism: uncultured Microbacteriaceae bacterium (assembly GCA_937872445.1). GTDB lineage: Bacteria > Actinomycetota > Actinomycetes > Actinomycetales > Microbacteriaceae > Terrimesophilobacter. The sequence goes on from CALMSL010000092.1 coordinate 11,248, forward strand.
AACCTTCGCCGTACTTGGCCACAATGTCGGCAACGTGGTTGCCGACCATTCCGCCGAACCAGCGGCACTGGTCGCGCATGTGGTCCGCGTCGTCACCGATGTACATGGGGGCGGCGACGCAGATTTTCACCGCGTCCTGATCGCGTCCGGCATCCTTCGCCGCTTTGCGCACCGTCGTGATCATCCACTCCGCGACGTCGAGGTCGGCCATCTGCAGAATGAAACCGTCACCCACCTCGCCGGTGAGCTTGAGCGCGAGCGGGCCGTATGCGGCAACCCACACTTCGAGCGAGGAGCCCTTGCTCCACGGAAACTGGAGCGTCGCGCCGTTGTATTCGACCGGACGCGAGTTCGCGAGTTCGCGGATGACGTGAATCGACTCCCGAAGCGTCTTCAGGGTGGTTGGCGCCCCATTGGTCACCCGTACGGCCGAGTCTCCTCGGCCGATCCCGCAAATCGTGCGGTTTCCGTACATCTCGTTGAGCGTCGCGTACACCGACGCGGTCACCGTCCAGTCGCGCGTCGCCGGATTCGTCACCATCGGACCGACGATGATGCGGTGCGTTTCGGCGAGGATCTTGCTGTAGATGACGTACGGCTCCTGCCACAGCAGGTGCGAATCGAACGTCCACACGTGGCTGAACCCGTGCTCCTCCGCGAGCTTGGCCAGCTGCACCGTGCGCGCCGACGGCGGGTTGGTCTGGAGTACTGCTCCGAAATCCATGTATTCCTCTGCTGTGTTCAGGTCTGGTCAGGTCAGGTACTGGGACAGGCCGCGCTTGAAGAACTTTCCGTCGCCAGCCGTGCCGAGGTACGTGTTGTTGTCGATGATGACCTTCCCGCGGGAGAGCACGGTGTCGACGTGTCCGTCGATCTCGTAGCCTTCCCACGCGGAGTAGTCCATGTTCATGTGGTGCGTCTTGTCCACTCCGATCGAGGTGTGCCCGTTCGGGTCGTACACGACGACGTCGCCGTCGGCGCCGGGCTGGATGACGCCCTTCCTGCCGTACATCCCGAACATCCTGGCCGGCGTCGTCGACGTGACCTCCACCCAGCGCTCAAGCGTGATGTTGCCTTCGACGACGCCCTGGTAGATGAGGTCCATGCGGTGTTCGACGCTTCCGATGCCGTTCGGGATCTTCGAAAAGTCGCCGATCCCCATATCCTTCTGGCCCTTCATGCAGAATGGGCAGTGGTCGGTGGAGACCATCTGGATGTCGTTCGTGCGCAGGCTCTGCCACATGTGGTGCTGGTGGCCCTCCGCGCGCGACCGCAGCGGCGTCGAGCACACCCACTTCGCGCCCTCGAATCCGGGGGCTCCGAGCTGCTCCTCGAGCGACAGGTAGAGGTACTGCGGGCAGGTTTCCCCGAACACGTTCTGGCCCTTGTCGCGGGCGGCCGCGATCTGCTCGACCGCCTGCTTCGCGCTCACGTGCACGACGTACAGCGGCGCGCCGGTGAGGTTCGCGATCATGATGGCGCGGTGCGTGGCTTCCTCCTCCGCCTGCCACGGGCGGGTGAGCCCGTGGTAGTAGGGGGACGTGTTTCCTGCCGCGAGCGCCTGCTGCACGAGCACGTCGATGACGGCGCCGTTCTCCGCGTGCATCATCATCATGGCGCCGAGCTCCGCGCCCTTCTGGAACGCGCGCAGGATCTGCCCGTCATCCGAGAGGAACACGCCCTTGTAGGCCATGAACAGCTTGAAGCTCGAGACACCCTCGTTGATCAGCTCATCCATCGCCGTGAGCGACGTGTCCTGAATGTCGGAGAGGATCTGGTGGAACCCGTAGTCGATCGCGCAATTGCCGGCGGCTTTTTCGTGCCACAGTTTGTACTGGTCGAGCACATTCTCGCCCGCGTACTGCACGACGAAGTCGACGATGCTCGTCGTTCCTCCCCAGGCCGCGGCGCGAGTTCCCGTTTCGAAAGTGTCACTGGCCTGGGTGCCGCCGAACGGCATCTGCATGTGCGTGTGCGCGTCGATGCCGCCGGGGATCACGTACTTTCCCTTGGCGTCGATCACGGTGTCGACATTCTTCTCGACATCGAAGCCGAGCAGGGTCGATCCCGGGGAGAGCACCGCGGCGATCGTCTCGCCGTCAATGAGCACGTCAGCCTGGGCGGTGCCCGTGGAGTTGACGACGGTGCCGTTCTTGATGAGGGTTTTCATCGGCTGCTCCTTTGCAGATTCGTCGCTTCGTTACGGCTTCGGGATAGACGTGTAGGAGTCCGGCCGACGGTCGCGGTAGAACTGCCAGTCGTCGCGCATCTGGCGCACCATGTCCATGTCGAGGTCGCGGATCATGACTTCCTCCTCGGTGCCGGATCCGCGCTCACCGACGAAGTTGCCACGCGGGTCGATGACCTGGCTCGTGCCGTAGAAGTCGACGGCGAGCTCGCCGTACTCGTTGTCTTCGCGGCCGACTCGGTTCGGCTGGAGCACGTAGTACCCGTTCGCCACCGCCGCGGCCGGGCCTTCAACTTCCCACAGCCGGTTCGAGAGGCCGGGTTTCGTGGCGTTCGGGTTGAAGACCATTTCGGCGCCGTTCAGCCCGAGCTCGCGCCAGCCTTCGGGGAAGTGCCGGTCGTAGCAGATGTAGAGCCCAACCTTGCCGACGGCCGTGTCGAAGACCGGATAACCCTGGTTCCCCGGGCGGAAGTAGAACTTCTCCCAGAAGCGGTCCAGGTGCGGAATGTGGTGCTTGCGGTACTGGCCGAGGATCGTGCCATCCGAGTCCACGATCACCGCGGTGTTGTAGTAGAGCCCCGGCATTTCCTCTTCGTAGATGGGAAGAATCATGACCATGTTCAGCTCTTTGGCGAGCTTCGCGAAACGCTGCACGATCGGCCCGTCGGAGGGTTCGGCGTAGGCGTAATACTTCTTGTCCTCGGTGATTCCGAAGTATGGGCCGTAGAACAGCTCCTGGAAGGAGATGATCTGGGCACCCTCTTTCGCGGCATCCCGTGCGAACTGCTCGTGCTTGTCGAGCATGGAGTCCTTGTCGCCGGTCCATGTGGTTTGGGTAATCGCCGCGCGGACGATGTTCGATCCCTTGACAGTCATTTGGTGCCTCCAGCTCAGGGCCCCGGTGCCCTATTTGTTACTAACCTACCTAAACATTTAGGCTTTGTGTCGACTCGTGTCGTACAGTCTTCATACTGTCCTCGAAACCGGCGTGAGGCAAGTGAGAATGACAATCTTGACCGAACTGATCGAGAGCCGAACTCCCGTGGGAATCTCGGCTTCGCTCGGGCGCCTCATTGCCTCCGGCGAATTGGCCGCCGGAGAGCGGCTCCCCACGGTGCGTGCCCTCGCCTCGGGGCTGGGCGTGAGCCCGGCAACGGTGAGCCAGGCGTGGAAAGCGCTCGCGGCGGCGGGCCTGATCGAATCGCACGGCAGAAACGGCTCCTTCGTCCGGGGGCCGACGACGCCCGAACGCTCCACTTTCAGCCAGCCGCACGCGAACTCCAGCGGTTTGCCCGGGCTCGACCTGTCGAGGGGTACGCCAGATCCGCAGCTCCTCCCAGGGCTTAGCCGTGCGCTGTCCCGCGTCTCCCACCGCGCCGAAACCTCCGCCTACATGGAGCTCCCGGTCATCCCGGAGCTGCTCGGCGTGCTGAGTGCATCATGGCCGTACCCGGTGGAATCCATCACGATCGTGAACGGAGCGCTGGACGCGATTTATCGCAGCATTGAGCAGGTCTCGCGGTTCGGCGACCGGGTGGTCGTCGAGAATCCGGGGTTTCCGCCGTTCTTCGACCTGCTCAAGCGCCTCGGCCTCGAGGCGGTACCCGTCGATGTGGATGAGCACGGCATCGTTCCCGCATCGTTCAGTGCTGCGCTGGGGACCGCGCCGGCCCTCGTCATCCTGCAGCCGCGCGCGGTGAACCCGACCGGCGCATCCATGACGGGCGAGCGCGCACAGACGCTGTCGCGGATGATCGGCGCGGACACGCCGCACTCCCGCGTCATGGTCATCGAGGACGACCACTCCGGCGACATCACCGCGGCACCGGATGTGAGCCTCGGCGCGTGGATTCCGGATCGGGTGCTCCACGTGCGCAGCTACTCGAAGTCGCACGGACCCGATTTGCGGATCGCGGCCCTCGGCGGCCCGGCAAGCCACATCAACGCGATTGAGGCCACCAGGATGCTCGGCCCCGGCTGGACGAGCCGGATGCTGCAGACGATCCTGTATGAGCTGCTCACCTCCTCGGAAAGCGTCGCCGAGGTGAGCGACGCGCGGCGCGTGTACTTCTCCCGCCAGAAAGCGCTCACTGAAGCTTTGCGCGAGCTCGGGATGAACGTGCGCCAGGCCGACGGCATCAACACCTGGCTTCCCGTGGATGACGAACACGGGGCGATACTGCAGCTCGCTGCGCGGGGCATCCGGGTCGCCGGCGGCACGCCGTTCTTCGCGGCCGAATCCTCGCAGCCGCACATCCGCGTCACCGCCGGGGCGATTTCGGGCGACGTTGCCGCGGTCGCTCGGGCGCTCGCGGCGGCGGCGCACGCGGAACCGTACGGCACCCCCGGGCTGTCAACCCGCTGGGCATGAATTCAGGACAAAGAGCCTAGGCTTGTGCGGTGGCACATTTGAAGAAAACCCCCTTCACACTGGACGTCGTGGATCTCCTCCACCGGCCCGGCGACATGCGCGAACGCACCATCGACGCCCCCGCGCCGGGGGGATGGGGCAATGCGGTGATCGGGGTCCGCGAAGGCGAACCCCTGCACTGCGACGTGCGGTTGGAGTCCCTTCACGACGGCATTCTCGTTTCGGCCGACGTGGCCACGGTGGCGCGAGGGGAGTGCGTGCGGTGCCTCATCGACGTCGAGCAGGACGTCGAGGTCGAAATTCAGGAGGTTTTCGCGTATTCTCAAGACGAAGCATTCGACTATGAGGTCCACGACACGCACGTGGACCTCGAACCGGTTGTTCGGGACGCGGTGGTGTTGTCACTACCGTTCCAGCCCGTCTGCCAGGACGAGTGCACAGGCTTGTGCCCGCAGTGCGGGGTGCGACTCCTGGATCACCCCGGTCACGAACACGAGGCCCCGGTTGATCCGCGGTGGTCGGCGCTCGGCGGTCTGGCTGGGCTTACCGATACTGACGAGAAGAGATAACCATGGCTGTTCCCAAGCGCAAAATGTCCCGCGCCAGCACCCGTGCGCGCCGCGCCCAGTGGAAGGCGACCCCGCCGACGCTCGTGAAGACCGTAGAGGGCGGCAAAGTCGTGTACAGCCTTCCGCACCGCGCCAAGGTCGTCGAGGATTCGGCCGGAACTCCGCTGTACATGGAGTACAAGGGCCGCAAGGTCGCCGACGTCTGATCGTGTCGCGGCGTCGGAATGATGCCGTTGTGGGATGACGTTGCTGTTGAATGGTGCAGTGGCGAACTTTGAGGCGCGGCGATGACGGCCAGCATGCCGGTTGGCGATAGCCTCACGCCCGATGCGGGCGAGCTGGCCGTGGCGATCGGCGTACCGGTGAGCCCGGCGCTGCTCGAACTGGCTCTGGTCCACCGCTCGTTCGCGTACGAGAACGGCGGCATTCCGCACAACGAGCGCCTCGAATTTCTTGGCGACTCGATTCTGGGCCAGGCCGTCACGGTCATGCTCTACAAGGAGAACCCGGATCTCGTCGAAGGCGAACTCGCGAAGCGGCGCGCAAGCCTCGTGAGCAGCGTTGCGCTCGCCGAGGTCGCGAAGCGAATCGGCCTTGGACGGTACATCCGACTTGGAAAAGGTGAAGAGCAGACCGGCGGGCGAGAGAAGTCATCCATTCTCGCGGACACGCTGGAGGCGGTGATCGGGGCCGTGTACCTGGATGCCGGGCCCGATGTCGCGACCGATCTCGTGCTGCGGCTCATCCGCCCGCTCATGGAGAATCCGGACCGCTTCGGGGCGGCCATGGATCCGAAGACGAGCCTGCAGGAATTGACCGCGACTCTGGGGCTCGGCCTCCCGCGATACGACATCGAGGACAGCGGCCCCGACCATTCGAAACGGTTCCGCGCGACGGTCGTGGTCGGCGGCGAAGGGGTTGCCACCGGCACCGGTACGAGCAAGAAGCACGCTGAGATGGCGGCGGCGTTGACCGCCTGGACGCAATTGCAGGACGAGCACGGCCCCGCCGGCTCTTCCGCCGCAGACTGACCGTGCCCGAACTTCCGGAAGTCGAGGTCGTGCGCGCCGGTTTGGCGCCGATCACCGCCGGTTCGACGGTGACGCGAGTCGAGGTGCTGGACGAACGCTCGCTGCGTCGCCATCCCGGCCCCGCCGAGGATTTCATCGACCGCCTCACCGGAGCGGTGCTTGCTGCGCCATCCCGTCGTGGCAAGTTCCTGTGGCTGCCCCTCGTCGCCGTTGCTGGGGCCCAAATGAAGGCACGCCGTGCATTGGCCTCCGAAACGTCGGGCCCAGATTCTGCAGCGCGAGCGGGATTGCCTTCATTTGGGTCCGAATCGGAGGCGCTCGTTGCGCATTTGGGGATGAGCGGCCAGGTGCTCGTGCGGCCGCCCGGCGTCGACGACCTGCGCACCCGCATCCGAATCGACCTGGAGCACCCGCAGCACGGTGCGGTTCGCATCAACTTCGTGGACCAGCGCATTTTCGGGTCGATGGCAATCGACGAGCTCGTGCCGGTCGGAGATCTGCCGACCGATGCGGCGCGGGAACGCGTCCCGGCATCCGTCGCGCACATTGCGCGGGACCCGCTCGACCCGCGCTTCGACGATGCGACGTTTCTCGCGGCATTGCGGAGGAAGCGCACGGGCGTGAAGCGCGCGCTCCTCGACCAGACACTCGTGAGCGGCATCGGCAACATCTATGCGGATGAGGCGCTGTGGGCGTCGCGCATCCACTACGACCAGCCCACGGATGCGCTGAGTCGCCCGCGCGCCGTCCGGCTGCTCGCCGAAGTGCGCGCCGTGCTCGCGAAAGCGCTCGCCGAGGGCGGCACGAGTTTCGACGCGCAATACCTGAATGTGAACGGCGAGTCCGGCTACTTCTCGCACTCGCTGAACGCCTACGGGCAGCAGGGGGAACCGTGCCCTCGCTGCGGGCGTCCCATCGTGCGCGAGCAGTTCATGAACCGCGGAAGCCACTTCTGCCCGCACTGCCAGCGCGTGCGCTGACAATATCGGAAACTCAGGGAGCGGGAACTACCTTCTTCCAGCCCCCCGCGTAGCCGACAGCGGTGAATCCGATTGCCTCGTTCACGTCGAGCATGGGCCGATTCTCTTCAGCATTGAACGTCAACACCGATGGGTGGCCGGGTTGCGTTTCGGCGAGGTACTGCAGGTTTGCGAGCTTGAGCAGCATCCCGATCCGATGACCGCGGTGCTCCTTCACGACGAGCGTGTCGTGCTGATCCACCGGCCGCTCGATATCGGGAGGGACGGAGAGTTCCGTGAAGCCGGCAAGTGCGCCGGTCGGTACATGCTCTGCGGCGACCACGAGCATCGTGCGCGGGCTCGCCTCCCGCATGTCGTCGAGCGCCCGCACGCGGTCAGCGTCCCAGATCTCCTCCGTAAACTCCAGACCCGCCCCCGGCGCGTCCGTGCTCATGCGCTGGTGGAGCAGGGCAATCCCGTCCAACCACCGGTCAGGAGTCCGGCCTGTCCAGCGCACGAGGCGGTATTCTCTGCCCGCCGCGTGCATTGCGGCATCGAGCGACGCCGCAAACTGCTCAGCGCCCACCGGGAGGTCGAGTCGGCTGATGCGCTCCACCTGTTCCAGCGCGAAACCCCGCGACAGCAGGAACCGGGTCTCCGGGTTGTCGAGCGGTACCGAGCCGAAGCCGGTCGGCGACGCCAGTACTGCGCCGCCGTGCGTGGCCTTGTGGATGGCGAAGGCCTGCAGTGCCGTCCGTCCGCCGGCCGCGCACAGCGCGCACAGTCGCTCGTACAGTGCCGAACCGATTCCGCGTCCGCGGAACGCCGGCAGGACCTCGACGGACAGCCAGGCCTCCGTTGAGTCATCCTCGATCGGCGCCTCGTAGGTTCCGCGCGCGACGATCCGCCCATCCGCCCGCGCGACCAGGCAGGTTTGCGGCTGGTACGGGTTCTGCCAGTGCGGCAACAACTCTGGCGGCTCGTACGCGAGGTCCCGGTTGCCGAACGTGTCGGCTTCGATCTCATTGCGCACGGTGGTCATGTCGATGAAGTCGGCGGCATCCGGCGCGTCGATCGTCGCCGGTATGACAATTTCGTCAATCGTGAAAGCGGTCATGGGGCGAATCCTTGAGTGAGGGATGCTGAGGCGCGAATACGCAAAGCCGATCAGAATACAACCGCGCGCGCGCAACATTCCGGACAGTGACCGAACCGTTGCAATCGACAGGAGCGCACCCGGTGTTCCGGTACCGTAGGGGCATGAGTTTCGTCGGGCTGAGGAGAGTACAGCGGTGTACCTGAAGAGCCTGACCCTCAAAGGGTTCAAGTCCTTCGCTCAGCCCACGACGTTCGCGTTCGAACCGGGGGTCACGTGCGTCGTCGGGCCGAACGGGTCCGGCAAATCCAATGTCGTGGATGCGCTCGCCTGGGTGATGGGGGAGCAGGGCGCGAAGACTCTGCGCGGCGGCAAGATGGAAGACGTCATCTTCGCGGGCACCGCCACGAAAGGCCCGCTCGGCCGCGCGGAGGTTCTCCTCACGATCGACAATGCGGATGGCGCGCTGCCGATCGACTACACGGAAGTGACGATCAGCCGCACCCTATTCCGCAACGGCGGCAGCGAGTACGCGATCAACGGCGAAGCGTGCCGGCTCCTTGACGTGCAGGAACTCCTGAGCGACTCCGGCCTCGGCCGCGAGATGCACGTGATCGTCGGACAGGGCCAGCTCGACCAGGTGTTGCACGCGACACCGGATGAGCGGCGCGGGTTCATCGAGGAAGCCGCCGGCATCCTGAAGCACCGCCGCCGCAAAGAGAAGACGGTGCGCAAACTTGAGGCGATGCAGGCGAATCTCACGCGGTTGAGTGACCTCGCCGGCGAACTCCGCCGCCAGTTGAAACCGCTCGGCCATCAGGCCGAAATTGCGAAAGAGGCACAGTCGATCGCGGCGATCGTTCGCGATGCCCGGGCACGTATCCTCGCCGACGATGTGGTCGCCTTGCGCGCGAGCCTCACGTCCCACGGGCGCAGTGAATCCGAACGCAAGACCGAACGCATCGTGCTGCAGGAGCAACTCGACCAGAACAAGCTGCGCGAGCTCCACCTCGAGCAGGCCCAGTTGGGCGACGCCGTCGACACCGCGCGGCGCACCGCGTTCGGCCTCGAGTCGGTGCAGGAGCGGTTGCGCGGCCTCTTCACGCTCGCGAACCAGCGCATCGCCCTCCTCGGCTCGCAGGGCGACGAGCACACCGGCGGCGGCGGGGTCACACCCCAGCAGATCGAGGAGTCGAAAGCCGAGGCGGCGCTGCTCGCGGAGGACATCCTCGAGGCGGAGTCCGCCTGGAAGGATGCCCAGCAGGCCAGCGCGCAGGCGAAGGCGAACCTCGACGCCTTCGACGAGGAACTCGCGCTTCAGGCCTCCCTCGTGTCCCGGCACGAACTCGAACTCTCCAAACTCACCGGCCAGGCCGAGACCGCGGCGTCCCGGCTGGCGGCGGTGCGCGGGGA
>CALMSL010000093.1 GCA_937872445.1 uncultured Microbacteriaceae bacterium
ATCGTCGGTCCCGACCCGGACACGATGCCCGCGAGCGCCCCGTTCTCTTCGCCCAGTTCGATCACCCTCGACAGCCGCGGCTCCAGGTGGAGGGCCGGAGCCTGCAAGTCGTTGTGGAGGCTTTCCGCGAGCATGTGCGGGTCGCCCGCCCGCAGCGCCTGGAGCACGTTCGCATCCACCCTCGGCTGGGCCTGGGCCGGAAAGATGTCGAGAACGTGGCGTTCACGGTGGCGGTCCAGCTCCTCATACACGATTGGTGTGGCCAACCCGAAGCCCGCCAGGACGAGCACCCACTGGAATTGGCCCTTCGCCAGGGCCGGGCTCAACTGGTCTCCGCGGCCCGTGCCCACTGCCGTGCCGCCGGTGAAGGCGAACGGCACATCCGCCCCCAGGTTCGCCGCGAGTTCCAGCAGGTCGTCGCGGCCGAGCTCGGTTCCCCAGAGCGCGTCGCACGCGAGCAGGGTCGCCGCGGCATCCGCCGACCCGCCGCCGAGCCCGCCGGCAACCGGAACGTTCTTCTCGATCTCCAGATGCACCCCGCGGCGGTACCCGGCCGTTCTGGCCAGCAGGGTTGCCGCGCGAATCGCGAGATTGGAGCCATCCGTTTCGAGCGTCGACACATCCACGCTGCCGGTGAACGTCACCGAAAAGTCGGGTGCGTCGGTGGCCCGCACCTCCTCGAACAGCGAAACCGCCTGATACGCCGTCGCAACCTCGTGGTAGCCGTCATCCCCGAGCGACCCGACACCGAGGAACACGTTGATCTTGCCCGGTGCTTTCGCGTGCACCACCCGTCCCACCTCGGAGGTCATTTCCTCAACCTAGCCGACTCACCTGTGGTCTCCCGCCACCGCAATCGCGTCGAGAACCTGCCGCAATTCCTCCTTCAACCTGCCGAGTTCGTCGCCGTCGGCGATCCTGGATCGGGTCAGCGAAATGCTCGTCTTCCCGGATTTCGGTTCCGAAACCGCGGCGACCACCGTCTCGCCGCCGATCTTCCAGCGGGCTGTCGAATACAGGGACGCCGGCGTGACGGATGCCGGGCTTCCCCAGTGCGCCGTGAGCGTCTCCAGGATCGCGTCCAGGTTCTCCGCGCGCGAGCCGTCGATGGACTTCGTCGCCGATACCGCAAACGTTCCGTCGGCGGTCTGCCCCGGCAGTCGCCGCCCGATCGCCTGCTCGTAGCCGACGGTGATTCCCTGCGCCCACCAGCCCTCGACGCCGTGCTCGCTCTGCAGCCACGCCGCGATCTTCGGATGCTCCCACTCGCGGGCGCCCGCAGCATCCAACACCGCATGCCAGTCCGCACGCACCCTGCCGGTTGCTGCAGCAAGTTTGCCATCGCTCATCTTCTGCGCTGAAACCGCTGCCATGACGCAACGCTATCCGACGCGGGCGATGGCGAGAAAATCCTCCACAGGCAGAACCTCGGCACGGCTGGTCGGGTCGATGCCGGCCCGTTCCAGCGTGGCCGAGGCGCCGGCCCCGAACAACCCGGCAAGCGACTGCCGGAGCATTTTGCGGCGCTGGCCGAACGCCGCGTCAATGATGCCGAAAGTGGCGCGGCGCTCCTCCTCCGTGCCCATCGGCTCCGCCCGGCGCTCGAACCCGATAAGAAGCGAATCCACGTTCGGGACGGGCCAGAACACCTGGCGGCTCACCTGCCCCGCGGTTCGCCAGCGGCCGTACCAGGCCGCCTTCGCGCTGGGGCCGCCGTACACCCGCGACCCGGGGCCGGCCGCGATCCGCCGGCCGACCTCCGCCTGCACCATGACGAGGCCCGACGACAGCGATGGGAAAGTCTGCAGCAGGTGAAGGAGCACCGGCACCGAGATGTTGTACGGCAGATTCGCGACCAGCCGGTTCGCCACGAGCCGATTCGCCTCTGAGGACAGTTCCGTGATCGCCATCGCATCGTCGGTGAGCACGGTGAGGTCGGAGCCCGGCCGCAGAAGGTCAACGGTTTTCGGCAATTGCGCTGCGAGCCGGCGATCGATTTCCACGGCGATGACGGATGCGCCGGTCGCCAGCAGGCCGAGCGTGAGCGATCCGAGCCCCGGGCCGACCTCGAGCACGGTGTCCGTCTCCGTGACGCCCGCAGCGGTCACGATGCGCCGCACCGTGTTCGCGTCGACCACGAAATTCTGGCCGAGCTTCTTTGTCGGTTGCAGCTCCAGCAGTTCCGCAAGGTCCCGGATTTCCGCGGGCCCCAGGTACCCGCCCGTCGCGTTCATCAGCGGGAAGGTTCGACGGGTTCGTCGTCCCAGGAGCCGTACACGCGCTCCGTGTTGGCGGTCACGTGCGCGGCGAGCGCCGTCACGTCCGTTTCGAGGTGCTCGGCCATGGCCCGCAGCGTGATGGGGATGAGGTACGGCGAATTGGGTCGGCCGCGGAACGGCGTCGGAGTGAGGAACGGTGCATCCGTTTCCACGAGGATGCGGTCCCGCGGGATCACCGAGAGCGCTTCGCGCAGGTTGGCCGCGTTCCTGAATGTGACAGTGCCGGCGAACGACAAGTACCATCCGTGGTCGGCGCACAGCGTCGCCATCTCCGCATCGCCGGAGAAACAGTGGAACACGGTGCGCTCCGGGGCACCCACCCGAAGCAACGTGTCGATGACCTCGGCGTGCGCATCCCGGTCGTGGATCTGCATCGCCAGATCGTGGCGTTTCGCCATCGCGATGTGCGCCTCGAAGGAGCGGAACTGCGCCGCCCGGCCGCTTTCATCCGTGCGGAAGAAGTCGAGCCCCGTTTCGCCGATCGCGCGCACGCGCGGGCGCGCGGCAAGCTCATCGATCTCGGCGAGCGCGGCATCCAGCGTTCCGGCCGCCTCATAGTGGGGCGCTTCGTTCGGGTGGATGGCGACGGCCGCGAGAAGGCGCGGCCTCCGCCGACCAGCGCGAGGTTTCCAGATCGCCCCCCACCTGCACCGCACCGAGCACGCCGACCTTGCCCGCCCGGTTCAGGTGTTCCCGGTAGTCCATCGGGTTCTCGCCGTCGGCGATCTCCAGGTGCGCATGGTTGTCGTACACGCCGACCGTGAGCGGTTCGGGCAGCGGCGGGTAACTGAGGTCACGCGACTGGCCGTGCTCGGCGCGCGACTCCCGCTTCCGGATGTACTGCGACTCGCTCATGCGCTATTCGCCTGCCGGCGCCGTTTCGATGCGGGGGAACAGCGGTTCGATGGCGGTAACCATGCTTCCCGGAGTGAGCTGGCCCCATACGCCGGCACCGCGGATGTCCTGGCCGCTGACGTCGCCCGTTCCGCCGATCGCCTGCCACAGCTTCGCCGTGGCGATTGGGATCACCGGGGAGAGCAGCACGGCGAGCGCGCGCAACCCTTCCGCGACGGTGTACAGCACGGTGCCGAGACGCTCCCGGTCCGCATCCGACTTCGCGAGAACCCACGGTTCCTGCACGGTGATGTAGCCGTTCAGGTCGTCCACGACCGTCCAGATCGCCTCGATCGCCTCGTGGATTGCGAGTCGATCCATGGCGGCATCCGCGTCGACCGCAGCCTTCGCGAGCGTGCGCTGGATCGCGAGATCCGCTTCCGTGTAGCCGCTCGGAGCTGGAACGAGCCCGTCGAAATACTTGCCGATCATCGCGATGGCGCGCGAGGCGAGGTTGCCGAAACCGTTCGCGAGCTCCGAATGGTATCGGGCGGTCAGGTCTTCCCAACTGAACGAACCGTCCTGGCCGAAGTGGATGGCGCTCATGAAGTAGTAGCGGAACGCATCCGAACCGAACGTGTCGGTGATCTCCGACGGCGCGATGCCGGTGAGCTTCGACTTCGACATCTTCTCTCCGCCGACAAGCAGCCAGCCGTGTGCGAACACTTGCTTCGACACCTCGATGCCCGCCGCCATCTGCATCGCGGGCCAAATCACCGCGTGGAAGCGGGCGATGTCCTTTCCCACGATTTGCACGGCCGGCCAGCGTCGGTCGAACTGCACCTGGTCTGTACCGTAACCGATGGCTGTCACGTAGTTGAGGAGCGCCTCGAACCACACGTACACGACGTGCGTGCCGTCCCACGGGATCGGGATGCCCCAGTCGAAACTCGAGCGGGAGATTGACAGGTCGCGAAGCCCCTGCCTCACGAAGTGGATGAGTTCGTTGCGCACGCTGTCCGGCTGAATGAAGTTCGGGTTCGACTCGTACAGCGCAAGCAACCTGTCACCGAACTCGCTCAGTCGGAAGAAGTAGTTGGTTTCCTTCAACGACTCAACCGGCTTCGAATGGATGGCGCAGACAAGTTGCCCCTCGAAGTCGCCGATCCCCGGAACGAGCTCGTTCTGCTGTTTGTACTCCTCGCAGCCGACGCAGTAGTACCCCTCGAATTCGCCCAGGTAGATGTAGCCGTCGTCGTACAGTTTCTGCAGGAACAGCACGACGCCCTCTTCGTGGCGGGCATCCGTTGTGCGGATGAAATCGTCGTTCGCGAGGTTGAGCGTCTTCAGCAGCGGCTTCCACGCACTCTCGACGAGCGCATCCGCCCACGCCTTCGGTGTCGTGTTGTTCGCGACGGCGGTGCGGAGGATCTTCTCGCCGTGCTCGTCGGTGCCGGTGAGAAACCAGGTGTCGTCTCCGGCCTGGCGGTGCCACCGGGCGAGCACATCTGCCGCAACCTCGGTGTAGGCGTGGCCGATGTGCGGCACGTCGTTCACGTAGAAAATCGGTGTCGCGATGTAGAAGGAATGGTCGGAGGCCATGCGCCCAATCCTAAACTGCGCGCCGGGCCGGTTACCGCGCCGGGAGCGGCTCAGCCCCGCGCCGCGAGCGCGCCCTGGTACAGGTCTCGGCGGCCAAGCCCGGTCGCGTCGGCGACTTCGGCCGCGGCATCCTTCAGTCGGCTTCCGCCCGCGACGAGGGCGAGCACCTGCGCGATCCCGTCGCCAAGCGTTGCGGATGCCGGCTCGGCCCCGGCGACGACGATGCAGATTTCGCCTTTGACCCCGGCCACCGCCCACTCGGCAAGTTCGGCAGCGGTCCCCCGCTTCACTTCCTCGTACAGTTTCGTGAGCTCCCGCGCGACGACCACCCGGCGATCGGCCCCCAGCGCCGTGGCGAGATCCGCCAGCGACTCGGCGAGCCGATTCGGCGACTCGAAGAACACCATCGTGCGCTCCTCGCGCGCGAGCTCGCCGAACCAGGCGACGCGGCCCTTGCGCGGCACGAACCCTTCGAACGTGAACCGGTCGGTGGGGAGTCCCGAGACGGCGAGCGCCGCGAGGACGGCGCTCGGGCCCGGGATCACGGTGACCGTGACGCCCGCGGATGCTGCGGCCGCCACGAGAGGGAAGCCGGGGTCGCTGATCGCCGGCATCCCCGCATCCGTGAGGACCAGAAGGTCGGTGTCGCGGGCGAGCTCCACGAGCTCTGCCGCCTTCTCCACCTCGTTGTGCTCGTGCAGGGCGATCAGGCGGGGCCGGTTCCCGATGCCGAGCGCGCGCAGGAGGTGCACGGCGGTGCGGGTGTCTTCCGCCGCAACAACCTCCGCCTTCTCGAGCGCCTCGATGAGCCGCCGCGACGCGTCGCCGAGATTGCCGATCGGGGTCGCCGCGAGGATGATCACGCCACCATTGTGGCACTGCGTCAAGCAGTGCCACACGAAAGCACAGTGGCATTGTGGCATTGGGAATGCGCCTCGGCTGGTTAGCATTGCCACGTGACCGGTGAGCGCAACTTCGATCAGGTGATCGGCGGCGAGCCGATAACCACTGCGCCGGCCCCAATGCCGGAGCAACCGAGGTACGTGTTGGCGGAGCCGCGCGGTTCGCGCCTCGACGACTGGTGGGGCCGGATGTTGTCGACGCCAGCCAGGCAGCGCGCGTGGGCGTGGGGCGGCCCCATCGCGGTCACGCTGCTCGCCGCCATCCTGCGTCTCTGGAATCTCGGCTCCCCCCACTCTCTCGTATTCGACGAGACCTATTACGTGAAGGACTCCTGGACTCTCCTGCACCTCGGCTACGAGGCGAGGTGGCCGAGCGAAGCCGACGCCTCCTTCAATTCGGGTGACGTCAACGTGTACACGGACCAGGGATCGTTCGTCGTGCATCCGCCGCTCGGCAAATGGATCATCGCACTCGGCCTCGCCGTGTTCGGCGCGCAGGACGCGGTCGGCTGGCGCATCAGCACGGCGATCGTCGGCATCATTCTCGTCGCGCTCGTCGCGGTCATCGCGCGCGGGATGTTCCACTCCACCCTCCTGGCGACGATCGCCGGTGGCCTCCTCGCGATCGACGGCAACGCGATCGTGATGTCCCGGGTCGCCCTCCTCGACGGCATCCTCACCCTGTTCGTGATGCTCGGGTTCGGCGCAATACTGCTCGACCACGGGCACAGCGCGCGGCGGCTTGAGCGGTGGCGGCGGCGGCGAACGGATGCCGGCCGCACGATCGACTGGGGCCCCGCGCTGTGGTGGCGCCCCTGGCTTGTGGCAGCGGGCGTGGCGTTCGGCGCGGCCGCGGCGGTGAAGTGGAACGGAATCTACTTTCTAGCCGGCTTCGCCGTCTACACGCTCGTCGTGGACGCTGTCGCCCGACGCAAAGCCGGCGTCACGTTCTTCGGAAGCGGCGTCGCGTTCAAGCAGGCACCGGTCACGTTCCTGCTCACCGTGCCGATCGCGCTCGCCGTCTACCTCGTCACCTGGACCGGCTGGTTCGTGACCGACGGCGGCTACTACCGGCACTGGGCAGAGCAGGCCGGCAATGCCTGGCAGGGGATTCTCGCGTGGGTTCCGCTCGACCTTCAAAGTTTCTGGCACTACCAGGCAAGCACCTACGCGTACCACATCGGCGAACACCAGCCCCACGGCTACCAGGCGAACCCGCTCACCTGGCTGCTCATGATCCGGCCCACCGCGATGTACTACCAGGGCAGCGATCTGGGTCAGAACGGATGCGAGTTCACCCGCTGCGGCGAGTCCATCACGGGGATAGCGAACCCGTTCATCTGGTGGGGCGCCGTCGCGGCCGCCGTGTACCTCGTGTACCGCGTCATCCGCTACCGCGAGTGGCAAGTGGGGGCGATCCTCACCGGGATCGGCGCCGGATACCTCCCGTGGCTGATGTACCTGAACCGAACGGTGTTCCAGTT
>CALMSL010000094.1 GCA_937872445.1 uncultured Microbacteriaceae bacterium
GATGAGATCAACCCCCCGTAGGCCTCGGTAACACAACCTCCGGGCGCCGTGGGGACGGTGGCGGCCGGACGCATACGAAATGACCGGCGAACTCGGTGAAGAACGCGGCGAACCGCCTGCCGTCATCCGGGTCCGCAGTGCCGTCGAGGAGTCCGTCGACGTACGTGCGGAACGATCCGAGCACCCGATCGATCAGCACGTGTTCGTCCTGGAGCGTGTCGATCAGCTTCATCGTCGAGTGATCCTGGTGTACTGCTCCGATCCCCATGTCACCGCCTCGGGTGACATCAGGCCCCCTACCTGGCGGGTAGCGGCAACGGCGAACGCAGAATAGTGGGACCCCGCTGCAACCTCGAGAGGACGGTTTGTACTTCACCGAACCCCGGAAATGCCTCGGTCAAGAGCTTGCGCGCCCGCTCTTCGTCATTCGTGACGCTCATGTCGTCGGTACGGATGGCGTGCATTATCCGTCCGCCGAGAATCAACTGACTGCTCTCGCCGACAATCCGCAGCGTCCCCACGTAGACGAGCCTGGCATTCGGGGGAATGTCGATCCGCCAACGAGGAGCGTTCGCGAGACCTCGCTCGTATGTCAGAACGTCCGTGCGCCTGGGCGGGTAGACAGCGAGGTAGTGAATGCCAGGCGGGATGACGAAATACGTCCAGCCGTCCTTGCGCGATTCGGGCGACAAGAACCGCAGGAGCGCCAGGCGCTTCGGTTCGCCGCCGGTCTCGAAAGATCCCAACCCGAAGCTGATGTTGTCGTCGACCAGGGAATGACTGAACGCTTCATACGGTTGCTGGTTCTCTACGGTACACACCACCCTCAACAATGCAATGGCCTTCTCGCCGGCAGCGACGGCCGTCGTTTCCTTGCCGGCCGGCAAACCGCTGGCGGCGCATCCGACGAGGCTGGCGACGAACACGGAGACGCCCAGGACTCTCAGGAAACCGGGCGCCCTGCTGCGCCTGGCAATCCGTTCCCGGTGTCGAGTCCCAGGAGGTTGGTTCATCGGGAGTCGATCCTGTCTCTGGTTGCATCCCCACGATTTCCCTTGTCTGAATTGCGGATCCATTCCTTCAGGAAATCTCCGTAGGTCTCGCGTGCGGGCCGCACCGCTCTCTCGAAACGCTGAACCCGGTCCTGGTCGTCGAATTGAATGAGCAGCATGTAGTGCTTGGGAATATCCGCCACGCCCGCGGCGCCAGAATAGTAGGCGCCGACGGCCCAGAACAGAATGCCTTGTCGCATCTCCCAGTTGTACACAAACAGGCGAGCCTCTTCCCAGATGACGTCCGGGTTGCCCAGCCGGGCCACGACCTCGCTCCGGGTTGTGGTGTTGGGGACAATGAAGGCCAATTGCTCCTCGGCGACCGGCGTCCCCGCCAGCACCTTGCGTTCCGCAGTAGGGATCGGAAGCATTACGCATCCGGCCTGCGAGATCAGTGCACAAACCAGGAAGACGACAGTCACCCGCATACCCATCGACCGGGCTCCTTGGCCAACGCGCCGGTTCAGCGGCGGGCCGCGCAGCGACCCGTCCGCTGCACCCGGTTGTCAGCCGCCTCTCGAGCGTCGGCCATTGCCGGGCTCGGTATCAGATCCGCGAAGCAGAATCCGTCGCGTTCCACGACCTCACCCACCGCCGCGCGCAGCGGCTCGCTGAACATCGGCCCGGCGAGCACACATGTGTGGAACTCGCCGTTCTCACCGCACGGGTCGACGCCTTCGGGCAGTTCATCGAGGAATGCATGATCAAACCTGCGGCCGGCGAACGACCGTGAGAGCTTCTTCGGATCGACGCACGTGAGGACCGCCTCGACACCGGCGTCGATCATGCGCCGCGCGAGCGGCTCGGTCGCCTGGTGCCAGATCGGAAAGAGCGGCTCGAGACCGGTGCCTTCGAGTTGCTTGATCCGGTACGCGCGGATGTCCTCCAGGAAGAGGTCTCCGAACGCCACGTGCGTTGCACCGCGCTTCAGCCCGTCTTCGATCGCTCCGCGCATCGCGCGCTCGTACACGTCGTTGGGACAGGGCCACGGGAGGGGGATGACTTGAAGCGGGAGCCCGACCGCGCGCGCCTGCGCCTCGACGATCGTGAGGCGAGTCGAATGCATCGCGACTCGCCCATACGTGGTATTGACGGTCGTCAGGAGGCCGACGACCTCGACGTCCGGATCGCCCCGGAGCATGTGCAAAGTCCAGGCGCTGTCCTTGCCGGAACTCCAGGAGAGCAGCACGCGGCGAGCCATCAGGCGACCCCCCAACAAGCGCGGTCAGTCATGATCATCCACTCTCTCGGGTGCGGCTCACGCCTTGCGGTCCTGGGCGCTATCTGGTTGCCCGACAAAGACAGGCATGATGGCAAAAAACACCAGCATCGCCAGATACACGCTTCCGGAGACCCGGTCGCGGCTGGCGACATAGTCCGCGAGCGATCGTTCCTGCAGGACCACGGCCAGCACGAGTTCGGCAGCGAGCAATAGAACCAGGGCGAGCAGCCCTGTGCCGAGGCGCGCGGGCATGGAAGGTGGGACGGCGAAGCGCCTGACCACGAACCGGGCCGCAAGCAGGGTGACGACGAACATGAGTGGCATCTCGCCCAGTTCCGCAATGCGCTCGCCCAGGCGCGGCACGAGAAGGGTGACGCGAAGCGCCCCCAGCACGAAACCGGCACCGAACACCAGCGCGAAGTAGGCCAGCCCGGCTCTGATCGCAGGCACTGTCAAGTCAGCACCGCGTCTATCGGCCGGCGTCCGCCAACACCAAGGAAGGTCGCAAACTGCGGTCTCAGCGCGGACACTTCCACCGACTGATCGAGCATTGCGTTGCGGATACCGAGGGCGGCCGACTGGCGTGCGAAGCGGCGCCGGGTTGAATGAATCGTTGGGCGACATCACCCATTTCCGGGTCAGCGCGCGCGCCGGTAGTGCATGGCAACCGCGCCGCAGCGGAGCGGCTTCGCCGAGACCAGATCGAGCCGTCGCGTGCCAGGAAGCCCGCTCTGGTACAGGGTCGGGCCGTGGCCGGCGATCCTGGGGTGGACGAGGAACTTGTACTCGTCGATCAGATCCAGCCGGTCCAGCTCGGTCGCGAGCTTGCCGCTGCCGAGAAGCACGCCGGCCGGTGTCGCGTCCTTGAGCTTCTGCACGCCCGAGCGCAGGTCGCCGGCGATGTGGTGGCTGTTGGTCCATGGGAGGTCCTTTCGCGTCGAGGACACCACAAACTTCGGCTTGGCCTCCAGCTTGACCGCCCACTCGCGCATCGCTGGCGGTGCTTCAACTTCGCCACGGGCGACCGCCGGCCAGTAGCTCTCCATCATCTCGTAGGTGACGCGGCCCCACAGCATCGCCCCGCCCTCGTCCATGAGGCGGGTGAAGAAGGCATGTGTCTCGTCGTCGGCGATTCCTTCCCGGTGGTCGACGCAGCCGTCCAGCGTGACGTTGATACTGAAGGTCAAGAGTCCCACGGTGTCCTCCGCTCGAGATACGCGACGAGCCGCTCGCCGTCTGGCTCCAAGGGCATGAGGCCAATTCGCAAGGTGGTCACCGCGGGGCGCCTGACGTTTGAGGTGAGGCGCCCGCAGCGGCATGAGCGGCGGGGGGACCGTGACCACCTGGCCCCGAAGGGGCACATGCCGTTGCGGGTCGCCTCGACCGACGGGTTAGGCGTCACTCGAGCGATCGACCAGAAAGGCCGCATCAGGAACGAGACGTTTGAACTCAGTGAAGAACGACTCCATGGCTGCGACCACCGCGCGAGCCTCGCCTGGTACGTGTGCATGTGGCTCAGGATTTGCATGAGACAGCTCGCGCGCGATCGGATGGACCAGCAGGTTTCGAGACCTTGATACGACCTGAAGTGACTTGGCTATTGGCGTTTCGGCCTCGATGCTGACACCATCGCACATCTTGAGTAGCGCCCGAAGCTTGTAGAAGAGGGGCTTGTCCACGACCTGACGCTCATACGCCAATTGGCCGAGCCTGTAGACGCCATAGAAGTTTAGGAAGCCCTCGATCGACATGGCCGCATAGACCCGCACCGAGTCTGAGAGTCTGTCGCGGTGGTCGCACCGGTCCCACAAGTCCGGATGCTGCTCGCGAGAGGTGATTCCCTCGCTCAGGCCCGGCGGCCAGTCGAGTGTGATCGCGGCGGCAATCGCTTCCAACTCGGTCATCAGCTGGTGGGCGAACAGCCTGTAGCGGTAGTCCGACGTTTGCCACGCGCCTTCGATGCCGAAAGGGCGCGCGTGTCGAGAGCGCGCGAGATGTGGCAATTGGTGACGCCTAACGTTCGAGGTAAGCGGGCGACGACGGCAGGCCACCAGGTCCGGGCTGGCGGTACGCGGTACATTCTCGCCAGCCTGGGGCTGGTGGCCTGCCGTTGCCGCTCCGCTTTAGCGAGCGGTTAGGCGTCACTCGGCGGTTTCGGGCTAGTACTTCCACGAGGCACCGAACTTGTTGTTAACGAAGTTTGGATAAGAGTTGTCCGGCTTCACGCGCTCTCTCCTGTCGAATGCTTCGTGGATCCATGAGCTTACAAGGCTCGGATCGTTGCTCCAGTTGTAAATCTTGGCGTAGCCACAATCGATGTTGTCCGAGAGGCGCGGTGGGATCGTGTACTTGTCATAGTGTTGCGTTGAGGCGCGCGGGTACGTAGGTAGAACAATTCCTATCAACCCGGAGCGTTTGTTATAGAGCGTTTCGCGAAGACTCGAGCCGATCTCCCAGTCGACGTGTTTCCGTTGCCACGTTTGCGATCCTACGAGGACAACCGTCACGGTTGAATCTTGAAGATAGTTGTCTCGAATGCGTGCGCGCACGACATCGGATGGCGTGTTAGGCGGAATCTCGCCAATCTGAACTGAGGCAGAAACCGTGACGTTATAGGAAGCAGCGAATAGCTGCTCAAACGCTGTTCGGTATTGCCAGTCATTGCTATGGTGGAAGCTCACAAACACTTTGTGGCGTGGTGCCAAGAGCCCGTAGAGAGCGTTGGCCATGCGAGGACTCTCCCGTGAGGCCTAACAGGCTGTTGAATTTCGCCGCGATGCGAGTGCGACGATTGGTTTGGCAAGCTTTCCCGATGAACTTTGGCATCCAGACGAATCGATCCGAGCGAGTTGCACGCCGAGAAGGCGCGCATTCGATGCGGTTCGCCGCTTCATCCCGCACCTCCTTGCGGTACCGCACTCAGTATTCGCGCCATTCGGACGAGATTCGAGGCGGTCATCGTCAGCTTGAAG
>CALMSL010000095.1 GCA_937872445.1 uncultured Microbacteriaceae bacterium
TTGCCCGACACCGACTCGATATCGCACAGGGCCCTCGTGATGTCGATCGAGGAGGAGGTCAGGTCGAGGGTCGGCACCGGGCCAGTTTATCGAGCGGCGGGCATCCCATTACCCTTGAGGCATGACGGACACGGCAGCCTGGGGGCAGGGAATCGCAACGGTCTCGAGCAATGCGACGATTCTGGACGCGTGGTTTCCCGCGCCGCACCTTGGCGCCCTTCCCGACGATGTCGACCCCCGCGCCATTCCCGGCGACCTCGCGCAGCTTGTCGGCGAAGACGCCCGCCGCGCCGTCCGGCTCGATTTCGTCACCGTCGAATCTGCTCTTGGCGCGCCGCCGACGTCCACGGTCGACGCCTACCTTCGCCTCCACCTCCTCAGCCACCGTCTGGCCAAACCGAACACGGTCAACCTGGACGGGATCTTCGGACTTCTGCCCACCGTGGTGTGGACGAACGCGGGTCCCGTGCACCCGGATGATGCCGCCCGCCTGCGGTCATCGCTCCAGCGCTCGGGCATCACCGCGCACGGAATCGACAAGTTCCCGAGGCTCGTGGACTACGTCACCCCGCCTGGGGTGCGCATCGCCGACGCGAACCGCGTGCGCCTCGGCGCGTACCTTTCGCCGGGAACCACCGTGATGCACGAAGGGTTCGTGAACTTCAACGCGGGGACGCTCGGCGCCTCCATGGTGGAGGGGCGGATTTCGCAGGGCGTCGTCGTGGGTGACGGGTCGGACATTGGTGGCGGAGCATCCATCATGGGCACGCTGAGCGGCGGCGGGACGCAGCGCATATCGGTGGGTGAGCGCTCACTTCTCGGAGCGAACTCCGGCATCGGTATTTCGCTTGGCGACGATTGCGTCGTCGAGGCCGGACTGTACGTGACCGCGGGCACGAAAGTTGTTGTGGCGGATGCCGCCCCGCTCGCGTCTGGCGCGTCGCCCACCGTGAAAGCCGAGACGCTGTCCGGCCGCAGCGGACTGCTGTTCCGCCGCAACTCGCTCACGGGCGCCGTGGAGGTGCTCGAGCGTGCGGGGCACGGCATCCTCCTCAACGAGGCGCTGCACGCCTAGCCCCCAAACTTTCGTTGAAAATTCAGGAATCCACGTCAACACTCACTTGATCGTGCCCGAATTTGCAGGCATCCGCGTCAAGGATCCAGACACATGAAACGCAGATTCCTGAATTTCCGATGGATACTGCGGGCTGTAGCCAAGGCGCTAGGGTGACCGCGAGCTGGCTGGCTGGTACTAGCGGCGCGGCCACTCGCGGGCGGTCGGGCCCACGTAGAGCTGCTGCGGGCGGCCGATGCGGGTCTCCGGGTCCTGATTCAGTTCGCGCCAGTGCGCGATCCAGCCGGGCAGACGCCCGATCGCGAACAACACGGTGAACATCCGCGACGGGAAACCCATCGCTTTGTAGATGACGCCCGTGTAGAAGTCGACGTTCGGGTACAGCTTGCGCTCGATGAAGTACTCGTCCGCGAGCGCCACCTCCTCCAGCTCCTTCGCGATGTCAAGCAGGTCATCCTTCACGCCGAGCGCCGCGAGAACCTCGTCGGCGCTCTCCTTCACGAGTGTCGCCCGCGGATCGAAGTTCTTGTACACCCGGTGGCCGAAGCCCATGAGCCGGATGCCGTCCTCCTTGTTCTTCACCCGCTCCACGAACTGCTTGACCGACTCGCCGGATTCCTTGATCTCCCCGAGCATGGTGAGCACTGCTTCATTCGCCCCGCCGTGCAGCGGGCCATAGAGGGCGTTGATCCCCGCGGAAATCGACGAGAAAATGTTCGCTTCCGTCGACCCGACGAGCCGAACCGTCGATGTCGACGCATTCTGTTCGTGGTCTTCGTGCAGGATGAGCAGCCGCTCGAGCGCGCGGGACAGCACCGGGTTCACGACGTACGGTTCTGCCATGTTGCCGAAGTTGAGTTTCAGGAAGTTGTCGACGAAACTCAGCTCGTTGTCCGGGTACAGGAACGCCTGGCCGAGCGCCTTCTTGTGCGCGTAGGCGGCGATCACCGGAAGTTTCGCGAGCAGTCGAATGGTCGAATTCTCGACCTGCTCCGGGTCGCGCACATCGAGGGAGTCTTCGTAGAACGTGCCGAGCGCACCGACCGCGCTGGAAAGCACCGACATCGGGTGGGCGCTGTGCGGGAGGGCATCGAAGAACCGGCGCAGATCCTCGTGCAGAAGAGTGTGGCGCCGGACGTTCTCCTCGAACAGGTCGAGTTCCACCGCGGTCGGCAGTTCGCCGTGGATGAGAAGCCACGCGACCTCGAGGTACGTCGAATTCGCTGCGACGTCTTCGATCGCGTAGCCACGGTAGCGCAGGATGCCGGCATCCCCGTCGATGTACGTGATCGCACTCTTCGTTGCCGCCGTATTCACGAATCCCTGGTCAAGGGAAGTGAGCCCCGTCTGCCTGGTGAGCGTGGAGAAGTCGATGGCGTTCGCGCCGTCGGTGCTCTGCACAATGGGGAACTCGGCGCTGCCCCCGGGGTAGTGGAGGGTCGCCAGGGCATCGTTAGGTACGGCTTCAGTCACGCTTACAGCCTAATTGGCGGATCCGTCGACCGTGGAACCGTCTAAGATTCCCTCAATTCCGCTGGAGACTTTCTCCAATCGGCGTGCGGCCTGGGCGATGGCCTCGTCGCGTGCGGTGAGCGCGATGCGCACATGGGTGTCGTCGCCGTAGAACGTGCCGGGCACGGCGAGAATGCCGGCATCCGCGAGCCGTGCGACGGTGTCCCACGCCGGTTCCCCCCGACTCGCCCACAGGTACAGCCCGGCCTCGCTGTGGTCGATGCGGTACCCGGATGCCTCCAGCGCCGCGCGAAGTACGTCCCGTCGCGCGCGATACATCTCGCGCTGGGCGTCAACGTGAGCCTCATCGCCCAGGGCGGCGACCATCGCGGCCTGCACCGGCGCCGGAACCATGAGGCCGAGGTGTTTGCGCACGGCCAGCACCTGTCCGAGCACCCGCGAGCATCCGCCGACGAAACCGGCCCGGTACCCGGCAAGGTTCGACTGTTTACTGAGCGAGCACACCGCGAGGATGTTGTGCCGGGACCCGTCGGTAACCCGCGGGTCGAGGATGCTCACGGTCGGCCGGTTTTCGGCCCAGTTGAGCTCCGCGTAGCATTCGTCGCTGGCAATGACGGCATCCAGTTCCCGCGCCCGTGCGACCGCCGCGCGCAGTTCCGCGACGCCGAGCACCCGGCCGTTCGGGTTTCCCGGGCTGTTCAGCCAGATCAGGCGGGTGGACTCCGGCCACCGCGACGGATCGTCTTCGGCGACCGCGCTCGCGCCCACGACGGCGGCCCCGAGGGCATAGCTCGGGTAGGCGGCGGCCGGGTGAACCACCGTGTCGCCAGGGCCGAGCCCCAGGAAGAGCCCGAGCCCCGCCACGAACTCCTTCGAACCGATTGTGGGGAGCACGTTGCCTGCGCCGAGCTCGACTCCGCGGCGCCGCGCAAACCATTCGACGATGGCCTCCCGCAACTCGGGAGTTCCCGCGGTTTGGGGATAGGCGTGCGCATCGGATGCCGCCGCGAGCGCGTCCCGAATGATCGCGGGAGTGGCATCCACCGGCGACCCGACGGACAGATCAATCATGCCCTGCGGGTGCGCGCGCGCCCGCGCCGCGTAGGGCTCCAGCGCATCCCACGGGAAGTCCGGCAGGTTCAGCGCCATGAAACCGCCCGCCGCGCGCGCATCGCCATGCCCGGATTCAGTTTTCGGTGTTGTTGATGTTCGCGGGGAGCGCCGCGACGATGGGGTGGTCCTTGTGGATCACACCGACCTTGGCCGCGCCGCCAGGGGAGCCGATATCGTCGAAGAATTCGACGTTGGCCTTGTAGTAGTCGGCCCACTGCTCGGGGGTGTCGTCCTCGTAGTAGATGGCCTCGACGGGGCACACCGGTTCGCACGCGCCGCAATCGACGCACTCGTCGGGGTGGATGTAGAGCATCCGGTCGCCCTCGTAAATGCAGTCCACCGGGCATTCGTCCACGCACGCGCGATCCTTGACGTCGACGCACGGCAGGGCGATCACATAGGTCACGGTGTGCCGACGTCCTTCCCGGGTTTCGAACTCTTTCCCATCGTAGCCCGGGAAAATTTTCCACGACGCGGCCACGCGAGCACGACAATCGCGATGATGACGGTGCCGTACGTCCAGAGGTAGCCCGACGCTGTCGCGGGGACCAGAACGGATCCGCCCGGGCCCGTCTGCGACAGAACCCACACTGCGCCAACCAGTCCGATCGCCGCGAACCCCGCCGCCGCCCTCGAGGTGAAGAGCAGCCGAAGTCCGATCAGGAACAGCGCGGCGATCCCGAGCGGGATGGCCACCCAGACGGCCTGGTTGTTGGCGGTGCCGATCGTTCCGACGATCACGCCGAGCAGGACGGCGATGACGCTCGCGGCAACCCTGCCGGCGATGCCGAAACTCGCAAACGTGATGCCCTCCGACGTCGCCCCACCCTGGGGTCGGAAGAGTTCGCTTCGGCCGATCGGTTCGACCTGCCCGCCGGAGTGCACGATGGTGTCCCCCTCCACCGTGAGCTGGGTGCGGTGGGCGCGAAGCGCCCGCTTCTTGCGTTCGAGCACCGGTTCCACGTCGATGCGAATGTCCCCGTGCCGCTCCAGACCATCGCCCACAATCGCAAAGAATGGGACGCCGGCCAGGAGAGCCGCGGTGCGTGCCGCGTCGTGGGCGCGAACGTGGTCCGGATGGCCATATCCCCCGCGCTCGTCATAGCTCACGATGGCGGTAGGGTGCACCTCCTCCGCGACGGCGAGAATGTCCGCGACGACCGCGTCCAGCTCGACACCGGTCAGCGTGTTCCGGCCATCCGGCCCAACCTCTGCCTCCGCGAGCGCCTGGGCGCCGCCCACCCCCCACTGCATCCCGGAGTCTCGGTACCGGTGCCGCGGAGTGTGCAGCGCGCGAGCGCCGTCGTCGCCGAGAAATCGGAAGTCGCCCAGGTGCAGCTCGGCCATGGCGGCGGCGAGCTCCGTTTCGCGGTACGCGCCGAGCACGTCCCCGCTCAGGTGCTGAAGCTCGGGCGGGATGACCTCGCCGCGTTCGCCGCGCGTGCAGGTCACCAGCGTGACCTCGGCGCCGCAGTCGATCAGCGTCGCCATGGCCCCGCCGGTGGAAATCGTCTCGTCGTCGGGGTGCGCGTGCACGAACAGCACGTGCTCGCGGCTCTCGGGCACTCTCACAGTGGACAGGATACGCATGCGGCGATACGATCGTTAGGTAAGGATAGCCTTACCAATCTTGCTCATCCGCTCCGCCTTCGTCGGCGGCACCACCGTGAAGTGAATCTGTGATCGCCAACCTGCTCATCGGCCTCCGCGAAGGCCTCGAAGCGGCACTCGTCGTCGGTATCCTCGTCGCCTACCTCGTGAAGCTGCGGCGCCGCGATGTCCTGGGGCGTTTGTGGCTGGGCGTCGGACTCGCCGTCGCGGTGTCGCTCGGACTCGGCGCCCTCCTCACCTTCGGCTCCTACGGCTTGAGCTTTCAGGCCCAGGAACTCATCGGCGGCAGTCTGTCGATCATCGCCACCGCGCTCGTCACCTGGATGATCTTCTGGATGCTGCGCACCGCGCGCACCCTGGGCACCTCGCTGCGCAGCGACGTGGACAGCCACCTCGACGGAGCGGGTTGGGGGCTCGTGCTCGTCGCATTCCTCGCGGTAGGCCGGGAAGGCATCGAGACCGCACTCTTCATTTGGGCGGCCGTGCAGGCGACCGGCGAGACCACCATGCCGCTGCTCGGCGCCAGCATCGGCATAGCGCTGGCCATCGCCCTCGGATGGCTCATCTACCGGGGGGTTGTGCGCATCAACCTCGGCACGTTCTTCGCCTGGACCGGTTTCTTCCTCATCATCGTGGCCGCCGGAGTGCTCTCCTACGGCGTGCACGATCTGCAGGAGGCCGGCGTGCTGCCCGGGCTGCATTCCCTCGCATTCGACGTGAGCGCTGCCATCCCGCCGGACAGTTGGTACGGGACCCTGCTCAAGGGAACCGTCAACTTCTCTCCCGCTACCACGTGGCTGGAGGCGGCCGTGTGGGTGTCGTACACGGTGCCGGTTCTTCTCCTCTTCCTTCGCGCGCTGCGGAAGCCGAACGCCCCGGTCGCGCCACGGCCCGCCGCATCCGATTCTGCACTCACCACTCAGGGAGCCTCATGATCCGCCGTCCCCTCGCCATCGTCGCCGCAGCGACCGTGACCGTCGCCATCCTGAGCGGTTGCGTGCCGAACACGACGCCGGGCAGCAACGGGACGACGATCCATGTCGACAGCACCGCGGTCGACTGCGTGCTCTCCGCCACGTCCGCCCCGAGCGGTAGCATCGTCTTCTCGGTCGCCAACAAGGGGGATGCCGCAACCGAGTTCTACGTTCTCGCCGAGGACGGCAAACGCGTCGTCGGCGAAGTGGAGAACATCGGCCCCGGCATCAGCCGCGACCTGGTCGTGGATGTTCAGCCGGGAACGTACTACACCGTCTGCAAACCGGGAATGGTCGGCGACGGCGTCGGTCGCGCACCGTTCACGGTGACCGATTCACGCACAGGCTGACGGGTCAGGAACCGGGCTTCGTGTAGGTCACCGTGTAATTGGCGATGAAGCCGTTCTTGTCATCCTTCGACACGACGACGAGAACTCCGTAGGGATCTTTGCTGAAGATGCCAGTCTTCGTATCTCCCGTTGCATCGCCCTGCGCCTTGGACTCGAACCCGGCCGCGGTCAACTGCGCGGTGATGCCATCGAGCGCGTTGCCGTCGCTGACCTGAATGGTGACGTTCCAGATTTTGCCTTCCGCATTCCCCAGCCCGCCGCCGAAGATGACTTTGCCGGAGGCAATCGGGACCTCCTTGGGGAAATCGCTCGGGAGCGAGGATCCGCCCAGGTCGACTCCGCCTCCCGTCACCTGCTTGACGAGACCTTCGATGGGATTGCTGCACGCGGTGAGCACGGGGGCGAGAGCGAGCGACAGGACGATCGCGGCCGGCACGAGGAAGCGTTTGCGAGTACTGGACATGGCGGTATTTCCTATTCCTTGCGTGGAACTCGGACGACG
Organism: uncultured Microbacteriaceae bacterium; assembly: GCA_937872445.1. Classification (GTDB taxonomy): domain Bacteria; phylum Actinomycetota; class Actinomycetes; order Actinomycetales; family Microbacteriaceae; genus Terrimesophilobacter. The sequence continues at coordinate 7,099 of CALMSL010000095.1, forward strand.
GGTTCCCGACAGCGTACTACGGGCCGTCGCAGCAAGCAATAACGGCCCTGAACGGGAATTTAAGCGTTCGCGCGCTTGAGGCTCGCGGCCGCTCTGGCCCGCGCGTTCTGGTCCAGTTCGACCTTGCGGATCCGCACAAAATCGGGGGTCACTTCCACGCATTCGTCCTCGCGCGCGAACTCGAGACACTCCTCCAGGGTGAGCTGGCGGGACGGCGTCATCCTCTCGAACGTGTCCGAGGTGGACTGGCGCATATTGGTGAGCTGCTTCTCCTTGGTGATGTTCACGTCCATGTCTTCGGAACGCGAATTCTCGCCGACCACCATGCCCTCGTACACTTCCTGGGTCGGCTCGACGAAGAAGCTCATCCGCTCCTGGAGTGCGACCATGGCGAACGGCGTTGCCACTCCCGCGCGGTCGGCGACGATGGAGCCCGTGTTGCGGGTCACAATCGATCCGGCCCACTTGTCGTAGCCGTGCAGGATGGCGTTCGCGATCCCGGTGCCGCGCGTGATCGTCAGAAATTCGGTGCGGAACCCGATGAGCCCGCGGGAAGGAACGATGAATTCCATCCGCACCCAGCCGGTGCCGTGGTTGCTCATGCCGTCCATGCGCCCCTTGCGGGCCGCGAGGAGCTGGGTGATCGCGCCGAGGTGCTCCTCCGGCGCGTCGATGGTGAGGTGTTCGAACGGCTCATGCACCGCGCCATCCACCCGACGCGTGACCACCTGGGGCTTGCCAACCGTGAGCTCGAAGCCCTCCCGGCGCATCTGCTCGACGAGGATCGCCAGGGCGAGCTCGCCGCGGCCCTGAACCTCCCACGCATCCGGGCGGCCGATGTCGAGCACCCGCAGCGACACGTTGCCGACGAGTTCGCGGTCGAGGCGGTCCTTCACCATGCGGGCCGTGAGCTTGTGGCCTTTGACTTTGCCGACGAGCGGGCTCGTGTTCGTCCCGATCGTCATGGAGATTGCCGGGTCATCCACGGTGATCGCGGGCAACGGCCTGATGTCGTCGGGGTCGGCGAGCGTGTCGCCGATCGTGATGTCGGCGAATCCGGCCACCGCGACGATGTCGCCGGGGCCCGCGCTGTCCGCCGGGTAACGGTCGAGCGCCTTCGTGATCATGAGCTCGGTGACGCGCACATTGTGCACTTCACCGTCCTTGCGCACCCAGGCGACCGTCTGGCCTTTCTTGAGTGTGCCATTGAAGATGCGCAGCAGCGCGAGGCGTCCGAGGAACGGCGAAGCGTCCAGGTTCGTCACGTGGGCCTGCAGGGGCGCATCCGAGTCGAAGCGCGGTGCCGGAATGTGCTGGAGGATTGCCTCGAACAGCGGTTCCAGGTCGGTGTTGTCGGGGAGTTCGCCGTTGTCCGGCTTCGTGTGGCTCGCGGCGCCGTTGCGTCCGGACGCGTACACGATGGGCACGTCGAGGATCGCGTCGATGTCCAGGTCCGGCACGTCGTCCACGAGGTCGCTCGCGAGTCCGAGCAGGAGGTCCTGGCTTTCGGCGACGACGTCGTCGATGCGGGCATCCGGCCGGTCCGTCTTGTTCACGAGCAGGATGACGGGCAGCTTCGCCTCGAGAGCCTTGCGCAGCACGAACCGGGTTTGCGGCAGGGGTCCCTCGCTCGCATCGACGAGCAGCACGACGCCGTCCACCATGCTCAGGCCCCGCTCCACCTCGCCGCCGAAGTCGGCGTGGCCGGGGGTGTCGATCACGTTGATCGTCACGGGACCGTCGGTCGCGTGAACCCCCGAATAGCTGATGGCCGTGTTCTTGGCCAGAATCGTGATGCCCTTTTCGCGCTCCAGGTCGCCCGAGTCCATCGCCCGTTCCTCGACGTGCGCGTGCTCTCCGAACGAGTTCGTCTGGCGCAGCATTGCGTCGACGAGAGTGGTCTTTCCGTGGTCTACGTGCGCGACAATTGCCACGTTGCGCAAGTCGTTGCGGGTGGCAATAGGCATGGGTGTAGTGTCCTCGATCTTCTTGGGGGGCAGTCAATACTACTTGACCCGCGCGGAGTTCGCCGTCCCCGCCTCCGGCGCACGCGTTGCGCCCGGCCGCCGACGCTACGCGGTGAGCTTCAGTTTTGCCCCGGGGATGGCAGCCAGCAGTTCGCGCGTGTACTCCGTCTTCGGGTTGTCGAACACTTCATCGACCGTTGCGGCCTCCACGATCTGCCCCTGACGCATGACGCACACGCGGTCTGCGATCATTCGCACGACCGCGAGGTCGTGGGTGATGAACAGGTAGGTGAGGCCCAGTTCTGCCTGCAATTCCGCGAGAAGCGACAGGATTTGGCCCTGGACGAGAACGTCCAGTGCCGAAACGGCTTCGTCCAAGATCACAATTTCCGGCTTGAGCGCGAGCGCTCGCGCGACGGCGACCCGCTGGCGTTGACCGCCCGACAATTCGCCCGGATACCGGGTGGCCAGATTTGCCGGAAGCGCGACCTGTTCCAGAAGTTCCGTGACGCGCTGCCTGCGGAACTCCTGGTCGCCAGCCTTGTGGATGACGAGCGGTTCGGCAATGGTGTGCCGGATGTTGCGCAACGGGTCCAGGGAACCGTACGGGTCCTGAAATACAGGCTGCATCGTGCTGCGAAGCTCGAAGAGCGCCCGGCGGCCAAGGCCGGCGGTGTCCTGGCCGGCGATGGCGATGTTTCCGCTCGTGGAGTCCTCAAGCTGAAGCAGCAGTTTGGCGACGGTGGATTTACCCGAGCCGGACTCTCCGACGAGCGCCATGGTCGTCCCGCGCTCCACCGTGAAGCTCACATCGTCAACCGCCTTCAGGTACTTCGATTCGCCGCGCCCGCCGCGAATCCTGAACACCTTCGTGAGGTTGTCCACGGCGATCGCCGGTGTGCCGTCCACCCCGGGCGCCGTCTTTCGCGTCGCCCGCGGAGTCGTTTTCAGCACTTCGCGAGCAGCGAGCGAAGGTTCGGTTCCCTCAACCTTTGCCTTCGCGTGCGATGCCTGAATCCGCCGGGAGGCAAGGCTCGGTGCTGCCGCAACCAATCGCTGGGTGTACGGGTGGCGCGGGTTGGCGAGGATCTCCTCCGAGGGGCCGGACTCGACGATCCTTCCGCGATACATCACCACGAGCTGCTCCGCCCGCTCCGCAGCCAAACCGAGATCGTGGGTGATGAACAACAGGGCCGTACCGGAGTCCTTCGTCATCGTCTCGAGGTGATCGAGGATGACTTTCTGAACCGTCACATCGAGGGCTGACGTCGGCTCATCCGCGATGAGCAGCTTCGGGCGCGCGGCAAGCCCCATCCCGATGAGAACGCGCTGGCGCATGCCGCCGGAGAACTGGTGCGGGAACTGCTTCAGCCGTTTCTCGGCATCCTTCAGCCCCGCCAGCTCCAGCGCTTTCGTTGCCTCGCGCTTCACGTTCTTTCTGCCCGTCGCCACGCCGTTGGCGCGCACGGCCTCCTCCATCTGGAATCCGACGCTCCAGACCGGGTTGAGGTTGGACATCGGATCCTGCGGAACGAATCCGATTCCGCGGCCCCGAACGGATTCGATTTCGGTGCGGGACATGGCGGTGAGGTCACGGCCGTCGAACAGCACCTGACCGCCCGTGATGAGACCAGAGCCGGGAAGCAGGTTGATGATGGCGTGCGCCATCGTGGACTTGCCCGAACCGGACTCGCCGACGACGGCGACGGTGCCACCGGGCATGAGCGTCATACTGACCCCGTCGAGCGCCATGACCATGCCGTCCTGGCTCGGGAACCCGACGTGGAGGTCCCTGACCTCCAGAAGGGGCTGGCCCAGCGGGACGACGGCGGACGCAGATTTTTCGAGTGGTTCCGTCGCGGTCATCGTTGGGCCCTCGCTTTCGGGTCGAGCGCGTCGCGAACAAGTTCGCCGAGCGAAATGAAGGCAAAAACAGCGATGAACAGCGCCGCCGACGGGTAAATCAGCGTCAGGGGTGCCGTGCGCAGATACGTCTGAGCCTGGTTGATGTCGTTGCCCCACGACATGATGTCGGATCCCATCCCCACCCCGAGGAAGGAGAGGCTCGCCTCCGCGACGATGGCACCGGCGAGCGACAGCGTCGTGATCACGATCACCGGTGCGATGGAGTTCGGAAGTACGTGTTTCAGGAGAATCTTGAACCGCGACATTCCCAGCGCCGTGGAGGCCATCACGAAGTCCGCATTTTTCACCCTGAATATTTCGGATCTCAGCACCCTCGCCGTGGCCGGCCACGCAAACAGCCCGATCGCCAGCGAAATGCTCCACACGCTGCGGTACTGGGACAGGACGGACATGATGACGACTGCGGCGAGGATGTACGGAATCGAGAAGAAGATGTCGCCGAGGCGGGACAGCACGGAGTCGACCCACCCGCCGTAGAAACCGGAGAATGCGCCGAACACGACGCCGAGGAACGTGGTGAGGGTAATGACAATGAACCCGACGGCCAGCGACGTCGACGCACCGTACAGGAGGCGAGAGTAGATGTCGCAACCCTGCTTGGTAAACCCGAGAGGGTGCCCTGCCGTGGTGGGTCCGTTGCTGTTGCTGAGGAAACACTCGTTGTTCGGCGGAGTGTCCGTGAACAGCCAGGGGAACAGCGCGACGAAGATGAGCGCCACGATCATGGTTGAGGAGATCCAGAACAGCGGCCGGCCCTTCAGGTCCCGCCAGGCGTCAAGCCACAGGTTGCTGCGCCGTTCGGTCACGCGGACCGCGTCAATGCCGAAGCTTTCCTCGCTCGTCGAGGCCGCAACGAAGTGGGGTATCTCTCGTCGGGTTCCCGGGGTGACCCGCGGGGTGGGCTCAGTTTCACTTGACATAACGAATCCTTGGGTCCAGCAGTCCATACAGCAGGTCAATGAGGAGGTTCACGCCGAGGTACAGCAACACCATTACCGTGACAAACGACACAACGGTGGGCCCCTCACCGCGGATGATCGCCTGATAGAGGGTGTTTCCGACACCGGGAACATTGAAGATTCCTTCGGTGATCGTCGCGCCGACGAGGAGCACGCCGAAGTCGGTCGCCAGATAGGTCACGCTCGGAATGAGCGAGTTGCGAAGAATGTGCACCGGAATGACCCGCCGGCGGCTGAGGCCCTTGCTGTATGCCGTGCGGACGAAGTCCTGATTCATCGTCTCCAGTGTCGATGACCGGGTGAGCCGCATGACCTGCGCGAAGCTTGCCGTAGCCAGAACGATGGCGGGCAGAATCAGATCCTGCACTGGCGCTCCGCTGCCGACCGTGGTGCGCGACCACCCGAGCCACACCCCGAACACGTACTGAGCGACAAACGCGGTGACGAAAATCGGCAGGGAGATGAGCACGAGGCTTACCCCCAGCGAAGAGTTGTCGAAGAACTTGCCCTTGCGCAGGCCGGAGACGAGACCGACCAGGATCCCCGCGACGGTCAGGAATCCGAGTGCCAGGACGGCCAGGCGAGCGGTCACCGGGAACGTGCGCTGCAGAATCGAGTTGATCGCCTCGCCGGAGAAGGACACCCCGAAGTCCCCGCGGAACAGCCCACCGATGTAGAGGAAGTACTGCACGAAGAAGGGCTGGTCCAGATGGTACTGGGCACGCAACTGCTCAATGACAGCCGGGTTCGGGGACTTGTCGCCGAACAGCGCGATGATCGGATCTCCCGGCATCACGAAGACCATGAAGTAGATGAGCAGGGTTGTTCCGAAGAACACGGGAACCGCCTGAAGCACTCGGCGGAGAATATAGAGGGTCACGCGGCGTCCTTGCCGATGAGGATCTCGAAGATCTGGTTCATGGTGGTGGTTGCGTTGAGGCGCTCTCCGACGCTATCAGAGTGGCGGAAGTGCCAACCGCGGTACGAGGGGTGACGATATGCTCGCCACCCCTCGCACGTGCCAGTCCGTTGCTGGCGTTACTTCTTGGTGATCTCGTAGTACAGCGGAACAGAGTTCCAGCCGAACTGCACGTTGGAGACGGCTGTTCCGTATCCACCGGTGACATTCGAGTACCACAGCGGGATAACCGGCAGGTCCTGAAGCAGGATCTCCTGAGCCTTCTGGAACTCGGCGTTCGCCTTGGCCAGATCGGACTCGGTCGAACCCTTCTTCAGCAACGCGTCGAACGCGGGGTTCGAGTAGTCGCCGTCGTTGGATCCGGCATTGGTTGCATAGAGCGGGCCGAGGAAGTTGAACAGACCCGGGTAGTCCGCCTGCCATCCGGTGCGGAACGGGGTCTGGATTTCCCGCTTCGTGATGAGCGTGCGTGCTTCCTTGAAGGTCGGGTACGGCGCGCCTGCGGCGTCAATCCCCAGCGTGTTCTTGATGCTGTTGATCACAGCGTCGACCCAGCCCTGGTGGCCACCGTCGGCGTTGTACGCAATCTGGAACTGACCCGTCCACGGGGCGATCGCGTCGGCCTGAGCCCACAGCTTCTTCGCCTCATCCGGGTTGTACGCCAGAACTTCGGCACCCTTGAGCTTGTCGGTCCATCCGGCGATCACCGGGGAGGTGAAGTCGGAGGCCGGCGTGCGGGTACCTTCGAAGATCACGGACGTGATCTCCTTGCGGTTGATCGACATGGACAGTGCCTTGCGACGCAGGTTTCCTTCTTCGCCACTGAAGTGCGCGAGGCGCTCCGGGATGGTGAAGGACTGGAAGATCGCTGCGGGCTGGTTCACGGCGCGGTTGCCGAGGTCAGACTGGAACGTCGCAAATGCGCTGTTCGGGATCGCGTCCAGAACGTCGAGGTTGCCACCGAGCAGGTCGGCGTATGCCGCATCCTGGCTCTGGTAGAAGACGAACGACAGTCCGCCGTTCTTGGCCTTGCGGTCGCCCGTGTACTCCGGGTTCACGACGAGGTCAATCTTCTCGTTGTGCTTCCAGGCACCCTTGCCGGCGAGCATGTACGGGCCGTTGCCCGATGGGTTCTCGCCGAAGGCTGCCAGGTCAGTCCACGCCGACTTGGGCAGCGGGAAGAAAGCGGAGTAACCCAGACGCAGCGGGAAGTCCGCGAGCGCCGAGGTGAGCTTGATGGTGAAGGTGGTGGGGTCTACGACGTTCAGCCCCGTGAGCTCGGTGTCCGCGTCGTAGCTGAAGCCTTCGATGTCCTCGAAGAAGTAGCTGGAAAGCTGCGCGTTGCTGGCCAGTGCGCCGTACTTCCACGCCGTGACGAAGCTGTCCGCGTCGACCGGGTCGCCGTTGGTGAACTTCAGGCCCGGCTTGATCTTGACGGTGAACGTGATGTTGTCCTTGGTGGTGATCGATTCGGCCACGTCATTGTGTGGCGCACCCTTGCCGTCGTAGTAGACGAGGCCGGCAAAGATGGAGTCGAGGATCTTTCCACCACCAACCTCGTTGGTGTTGGTCGGAATCAACGGGTTCTGCGGCTCGGAGCTGTTCGCCGTGATGATCGCGGTGGCGTTTCCGCCGCCGCCGGCGGAGTCGTTGGCCGGGGCGCACCCGGTCAAGGCCATGGCGGAAACGATCGCAATAGCGCCCGCTGCCATTCCTACACGTCTGAGTTTCACTGTTCCTCCTGTGGAAGATATTTGGGACAGGCACGACGTGTTGTTCGCATCGTGCCCCGCTTGACCTTATTGGAACTTCGAGGTTCGAGCGCCAAATCCTTCCACAGGAGACCCAATCGTTATCGGGTGCTGAGGATTAAACAGGATTAGCGCGATGCGCTGAGGCGATGTTCGCGGTTTTCGCGCTGCTTATCCGGATCCGGGAGAGGCACTGCGGCGATGAGCCGCTGCGTATACGGGTCCTTCGCGCTGCGCAGAATCTGGTCGCGCGTTCCCTGCTCGACGAGCTTGCCGTTGCGCAGCACCGCGATGCGGTGGGCGAGCTGGTCGACGACTGCCAGGTCGTGGCTGATGAACAGGCACGCGAAGTCCAGCTGCTCCTGCAGTTCGAGCAGGAGTTCCAGGAATCGAGATTGCACTGACACGTCGAGCGCGGACGTCGGCTCGTCTGCCACAAGCAGTTGCGGGCTCAGGGACAGCGCACGCGCAATGCCGATGCGCTGCTTCTGGCCGCCGGAGAGTTCGTGCGGGTACCGGTTGCGGAAGAACGTGGGCAACTCCACCTGCTCGAGCAGATCCTCGACCTTCTTGTCGAGCTCCTTGCCCTTGGCAACCCCCGCCAGCAGCATCGGCTCGCCAATGCTCTGGCCGACCGGCATCCTCGGGTTCAGCGACGACGCCGGGTCCTGAAACACGATGCCGGTCTTGCGTCGAAGCAGCCGAAGTTCCTTCGTGGGCATGCTCGCCATGTCCTTGCCGACCACGCGAAGCTCACCCTCGGTGATGGGGATGAGGCCCATCGCGGCGCGCCCGATCGTCGTCTTGCCCGATCCGGACTCTCCGACGAGTCCAAGAAGCTCGCCCGGGTGGATCTCGAGCGAGACATCGTCGACCGCCCGGAATGCAGGAACGCGCCCGCGCTTGGGGTAGTCGATGGTGACATTCTTGAGCGAGAGCACCGGCTCGCGCACTGCCTCGCTTCGCGGCAGAAGGCGTTCCTTGTTCGATCCGAGGTGCGGGACCGCAGACAGGAGCTCGATCGTGTAGGGCTCGACCGGCTTGGCGAAAATCTGGTGCACCGTGCCGGACTCCACGATGAGGCCCTGACGCATCACGACCACCCGATCGGCGAGGTCGGCGACGACGCCCATGTCGTGGGTGATGAGCACGATGGCGGAGTCCAGCCGTTTGTGCAGGTTGCGCAGCAGGTCAAGGATCTCCGCCTGAACCGTCACGTCGAGCGCCGTGGTGGGCTCGTCGGCGATGAGCAGGTCGGGATCGCACGAGATTGACTGGGCGATCATGGCGCGCTGCCGCTGCCCTCCGGAGAGCTGGTGAGGGTAGGAGTTGAACGCCTTGGGCGGGTCCGGCATTTCCACCATCGTCAGCAGTTCGATGGCGCGGGTCTTCGCCGTCGCGGGGCTCCAGCCGTAGTGCTGGCGCAGCGTCTCGACGATCTGGAATCCGACGGTGTAGACGGGGTTGAGCGCGGTCATGGGCTCCTGGAAGATCACCGCGATCTTCTCGCCGCGCACGCGACGCATTTCGCTGCTGCGCATACCGCGCAGCTCGACGCCGTTGAGCTTCACGCTGCCCCGGATGCGGCTGTTCACGGGGAGGAGGTTGAGCACGGCCATCGAGCTCGCGCTCTTGCCCGAACCGGACTCGCCGACGATCGCGAGCACTTCGCCCTTGTTCACCGTGTAGTTGAGATTGATCGCCGCGGGGACCCACTCGTTGTCGACGCCGAAGTCGACGCTGAGATCCTTCACTTCCAGCACGGGGACACCTTCTCTGGCCACCGGTGTGATGTCCACTGCCGCGTCGCTGGCGGAGGCTGCCTGGGTATCGGTCATGAGCTCGGTCTCCCTGTCAACCACCACGGGCGCGCACCTGCGACGATAGACGAATGTTCCATTCGCGTTTCAACCGTGTGCTTGCCGTCGTGACGTGGCTGTTGTGTCTTTCTGGTGTTGTGGCTGTGATCGTGGCCGGAAGGCAGGACGCACTCCGATACCTGCCGCTGATTGCGCTTGTCGCGTGGCTGACCTGGGCGGGGCTGTGGCATCCTGCCCTGCGCCTGAACGACGAGGCCATCACGGTCGTGAACACGTTTGCCACCACCGTCGTGCCGTGGGCGGCACTCATCAACGTGGACACGAAGTACGCTCTCACGTTGCTGACACCGCACCGTCGCGTGGTCGTGACCGTCGCCCCAGCTCCCGGACGCATCGCCACGGCACTCAGCAATCGCGATGTGAAGGGAATTTCGGCGCCGCGCGGCGCCGACGGGAGCATGCGCCCCGGCGACCTGCCGAATTCCGATTCCGGGGCCGCAGCACACCTCGTGCGCCAGCGCTGGGAGAGCCTGCTGGCATCGGGCCGCATCGACGTGGGCACTGCGGACGAGGTTCGCGTGGATCGGCGAATTCACTGGCCGACGATCCTCGTGGGATCCGCGTTGGGGATCGCAACGGTGGCCGCGGTCGCACTGAACTAGGACTGAGGTCACTTCGAGTCCCATTCCTTCATTCTGCTCGCCACGAACTTGCGCTGGCGCGGATCGAACGCGTCGCGAAGCCCGTCGCCGATGAAGTTCACGGTCAGCGCGATGATGACGATGAAAACACCGGGCCAGAGGAACAGGTACGGCCTCGTACCGAACGCGGTCTGGTTCTGGCTGATGATGAGGCCCAGGGATACGTCGGGGCTCCTGATCCCGAAACCGAGGTAGCTCAGACCAGTCTCCAGGAGGATGGCCGCCGCCATGATGAGCGTCGTCGCGACGATGACGACACCGACGGCGTTCGGCAGGATGTGCCGGAACATGATTCTGGCGTCGCGGGCGCCGGACACCCGCGCGGCATCCACGTATTCGCGTTCGCGCAGGGTGAGGAACTCGCCGCGCACGAGGCGGGCAAGCCCCGTCCACAGGAAGAGCCCGAGCACCAGGGACAAACCGAGAACTCCGAGGCCCTTGAAGTGTTCGCTCGCGATCTTGCCGACAACCGCGCCGAGGACGATCACCGGAATCACGATGACGAGGTCGGTGAAGCGCATGAGCACGGATTCGACCCACCCGCGGTAGTATCCGGCAACCGCGCCGACGACCGTTCCGATGACCGCCACGAGCGCCCCGATGATGAACATGACGATGAGCGAGTTCTGAACCCCGCGCATGGTCATCGAGAAATAGTCGATGCCGATGAGGGTCTGGCCGAACGGGTGTTCCCCGAGGTGGATGCCCTCGCCGCCGAGCCAGGTGGGAATGAGCGACAGCGTCGGTGCGCCGCCGTTCAGCGGTGTCGCCAGATCGGTGTAGCGGTACTTCCACCACCCCGGTATCCCGAATGCACCGATGGAGGTGACGGACAGGATGATGACGGCGAGAAAGATGCCGAGCGAGGCCATCGCGACCCAGTTGCGCAGGAAGCGCTCGAGAATCAGGCGGCCCTGGCTCTTGCCCACGGTGATCGAGGTGATGCCCTCCTCGTCGACGGGTCGCGGTTCGCCTTCGTTGATGATCGTCATCCGCGTGTCCTCACTCTCGGGTCAAGGGCCGAATAGGTCATGTCGGCGATGAAGTTGAACACGATCACCATCACCGCGATCACGACGAAATACCCCATGACCGGGTTCGGGTCGGGGAGCGAAATTCCTCGCTGGAACAGGGCCCCCATCCCGGAGAAGGCGAAGACCTGTTCCGTGATGATCGCGCCGCCCAGCAGCGCCCCGAAGTCCGAGGCCACGATCGTGGCAATCGGGATGAGCGAGTTCCGGAACGCGTGCCGCACGATCACAACCCGCTCCGGCATGCCCTTCGCGCGGGCCGTGCGGATGTAGTCCTGGTTGAGCACGTCGAGCATTCCGGCGCGCGAATACCTCGTGTACCCGGCGAACCCGATGAGCATGAGGGTCAGGGTGGGCAGCAGGAGGTGGGTGAACGAGTCGATTCCGTGAATCCAGATATCGCCGCCCAGGTTCGGGGTTTGGGAACCTACCGTGGCGATCGGACGGCCGTTGATGGCGGATTCGCCGAGATATTGCGGCCAGGACTGCATGAGCCGGTCGACGAGGATGAGCGAGGCAGAGAGCACGGCCGTGAACGCGCCGACCCTCATGTTCAGTCCCCGGTCCGGTCCGCCGACGAAGTATCCGGTGGCAAGTCCGACGACGACGGTGATGAGCCCGAGGATCAGGAGCGTGTAGATGCTGGAGATGTCCAGCAGGCCCTGCAGCGCGAAGTAGCAGATCATCGTGAGGACGACCTGAATTCCGGCAGTCAGAAGTGCCCTGCGGTTTCGCAGGCCGGCCATCAGAGTCGACAGCACCAGCCCGATGCCCGCCGACATGATGAGCAAGAATACCGGTCCGATGCTGGGGTGCAGGAACCAGTCCGTGAGGGAGAAGTACACGAGAACGGCTGCGGTCGCCAGCGTCGACACGATGAACACGCTCACCCGACGCCGCCACTCGCCGCCCACCAAACCGACCCACAGGAGCCCGATCACCAGGGCAATGACGGTGATCCACACGGGCCCGAGCTGGGGGTCACCGAGGAAGTCGTTGAAGCGGATCGCCACGAACTCCTTGAGCAGGATACCCACCCAGAAGGACGGAAGAGAGTACAGCAGGAACGAGACGAACGTCATCACGAAGTCGAAGGTGGTGTACTGCCGAAGCGCCGACACGATCCCGAACGTGATGCCGACGACGATGGCGAGGACGGTGGCCGCCGTGACGAGCTGAAGCGTCGAGCCCATGGCCATGGGAAGCAGGTCGGTCACTTTCTGACCCTGCGCGGTGAGGCCCAGATCGCAGGTGTTGGCGAACGGGATGAGGCACTTGGCCGCACCGCCGAGCCAGAGGAAGAAACGAAGCGGGGCGGGGACGTTCAGCTGCAAGGCTTCCGTGCGGGCCGCGATGAGCTGGTCCCGGTTGGGCAGCCTGCTCTGGTAGAACTCCTCCAGGGGGTCCCCCGCCAGGGCGGTGAGCTGGTACATGATAAATGCCGCGCCGAGCAGCAGCAGAACCGAGACGATGAGCCGTCTCGCGATGAATGTCACCATGAAAGAACGCTTTCCTGTCGCGGACCGACATCACTGGCGGTCTGCGGGAAGTTTAGCCGAGCCCATTCGCTCGTGGCGTGTGGAACTCGGGATGAAGTGGGTACGGGATCCGTGATGGAACGGAGCGCCAGGACCATGGGTCCTGGCGCTCCGCCCTGGAAGTTCATCCAGGTTCAGTCCGCTGGGGACTGAGCCAGGAGATTACTTCTTTGCCCACTCCCAGTAGTTCCAGCCCACTCCGGCCTGGCCGGGGTAGTACACAACGCCGGTGACGTTGTTGCTGAACGCCATGACGCCCGGTGCGACGAACAGCGGGACGCCGTATCCGTCAGCGAAGAGCATCGTGTCGATCTTGATCTGGATGTCGTCCTGGGCCTTCTTGTCCAGGGTGACCTGGAGCTGCTTAGCCAGCTTGTCGACCTCAGGGTTCGAGTAGCCGCTGAAGTTGCCGCCACCGTCGGTGCTGAAGATCTGCGGAACGCCGGCAACACCGACACCCGAGGAAATCCAGCCGAAGATCGACGCGTCGTAGGTGCCGCTACCGAGGAGCGAGCCCCAGTTCTCAGCACCACCGTCGATGACCTTGAATCCGGCCTTCTCCGCCGAGGCCTGAATGGCCTGGAAGGAGTTGACGCGGTTCGGGTTCTTCGTGTTGTACAGGATCTTCACTTCCGGCGTTGCACCCTTCAACAGGGCCTTCGCACCCTCAATGTCCACCTTGTCGTACTTGGAGGCACCGTTCACCTTGACCGACGCAGCGTACGCGTCAGTACCGGGGAAGAACAGCTGGGAGTCGTCCAGCGTGGCGTCCGGGTTCTGCGGCGTGACGATCGCGTCAAGGATCTGCTGACGAGGAATCGTCATCAGGAACGCCTTGCGCACATCCGGGTCCTTGAACACTGGCGTGTTGAAGGAGATGTCCAGGTGGTCGTAGCTGAACTGGTTGCCCGTGAGGGTAGTCACGTTCTTCAGCGCCTCGAGGGACTTGATGGTGTCAGCGGAGGACTGCGGGTTGATCACGTCAACCTCGCCGTTCTGGAGTGCCGTCACCTGCGCCTGAGCGTCACCGATGAAGCGAATGACGATCTTGTCGACCTTCGGCTTCTGGTCACCCTTGTAGTCCGGGTTGCGCACGAGCGTGATCGACTGCTTCGGCGTCCAGGAGTCCAGCACCATGCCGGCGGACGAGAGGTACAAGCTCTTGTCGGTCGGAAGGCTCGTCGCGTCGAAACCGGTGTTCCAGAAGGTCGCGAAGGCCTTCAGGTCCTTGTTCGGCGCAGCAGGGCTGGCCGCGTTGCCGCGAGGCATCGACTGCATGGCCGAGAGGACATCCTTCAGCGCGACACCCGCGTGGTCGGCAACGACGTGAGCCGGTGCGTCGATCGGGTTCACGAGCTGCCAGTCGGCGTACGGCTCGCTGTAGGTGAGCGTCATCGACATGTTGTTGTCACCGATCACCGGCTTGTCCGTGAGGCCAAGCCCCGTGGTGTCGCCCGCGTAGTCGAAGTACGTGGTACCTGACGTCACGTTGCCGTCTTTGTCGGTCTTCGAGTCGTTGAAGTAGCCGGACTGAACTGCCCAGGCCAGCATCATGTCGTCCGCGGTAACCGGGGTGCCGTCGGACCACGTTGCGGTCTTCGCGAGCGTGTACTTGACGGTCAGCGGGTTATCGCTTGTCTTCTCGACCGTACCGAAGCTCTTGTCCGGAACGATGTTGAGCTTGTTGTCGAGGTAGAAGAAGCCCGAGCGGGTGTACCCCGTGAGCTTCGAGTTCATGTCCAGGTTGCCCTGAGGGGTGTTCGGGTTGAACGAGGTGAGCTCGTTAACCTCGGCCACCGTGATGGTGCCCCCGGTCGGCGTGGACGGAGTCGTGCCGGTTGTTGTGCAACCCGTAACCGCCATGGCAGCTATCGCCGCCATCGCGATCGGCACCCCGATGCGTCTGAATTTCACTTTTCCTCCTGTGCAAGATGGATTGCAACCCAGGACAATTCCTAGCGCCCCGAATCGCGTGTTATTAAGAGAACCCTAAGCAGGGTCGACTCCACAGCAAAACTGTAAACGCAAACGTTATCGACTGTTAACGCAGTTACGGAAAAATTGCGAACTCCGGCGAAATCTTGCGTCGAATGCAACATTTTCGCAGCGATTCGATGGTTGGGGCGGGTTCGGCTCTCTGACGCAGCGCACGCAGGCGCGTAGCATCGAAACCATGCCACCCGTTTCCACACTCCTCCGCGACCAGTCCACACTGGTTTTCGACGGCGATTGCGGATTCTGCACGAGCGCCGTCCGCTGGCTTGAGCGCACGCTGCCAGCGCCGCCGCACTCGCGCCCGTACCAGCTGGCGGATCTCGGTGAATTGGGCCTCGCCCCGCAGGAGGCCGCCGACATGGTGTGGCTGGTAGCCACGGACCGGCGCGGGTCGCTCCACCAGTACGGCGGATACCTCGCGGTGTCCATGCTCTTGCGCCACCAGCCGTCCTTGGCCTGGCGGTTCCTCGGCGTGCTCCTGGATACCACACCGTTCTCTCTCGTCGCCGACGCCGCATACCGCATCGTGGCGCGCGTTCGATACCTGCTTCCTGGCGGCACCCCCGCGTGCCGGGTAGACCGCGAAGGATGACCGCATCCAGCGAGGCGGTGGCGCACCCAGCCGGCCGGCGACGGTTGTGGAGCGAGATCCTCATTGTGCTCGGCCTCTCGCTCGGCGCATCCGCCGTGTATTCGGTCGTCGCGATTGCCAACCGGCTCACCCAAACGAAGGCGCTGTCCCAGCAAACGGCGACCCTGAACGCACCGCTGAGCGACCGGCAGGTCTTCGACCTGATCTACCAGTTCCTCGACGTGTTTTTCGCGCTCGTGCCCGTCGCGCTCGTCGGCTTCCTGATGTGGCAGGCCGCCTCGCCGCACCTCGCCCGGCTCGGAATCGACTTTTGCCGGCCGCTGAAGGATGCGGGGTCAGGCCTGGGGCTCGCCCTGATCATCGGCATCCCCGGCATCGGACTGTACCTGCTCGGCCGAGCGGTCGGAATCACCGTGCAGGTGATTCCGACGGCGCTCGGGCAGTACTGGTGGACGGTGCCGATCCTGGTGCTCTCCGCCGCGCGCGCCGGAATCACCGAAGAAGTCATCGTTGTCGGGTATCTGTTCGCCCGGTTGCGTGAGCTTGGCTGGGGGCGCTGGAGCATCATCCTGTCCGCCGCGATCCTGCGGGGAACGTATCACCTGTACCAGGGTTTCGGGGCGTTCATCGGCAACATCGCGATGGGGGTCCTCTTCGGCTGGCTGTACACCAGGTACGGGCGGCTGCTCCCGCTCGTGATCGCTCACTTCCTGCTGGATGCCGCCACGTTCATCGGATACCCGTGGGCCGTTTCGGTGTTCAGCTGGCTGTGACGACGTCGCTCCCTTCGAGGTTCGCTGCGCTCGCACCTCAGTGAACGGGGAAACGGCTACGCGAACGCCTCCGGCGGCGGGCACGCGCAGAACAGGTTGCGATCGCCCCACGCCTGATCGACCCTGCGCACCGGCGGCCAGTACTTGTTCCGCAGGACTGACGGCACCGGATATGCGGCCTTTTCCCGCGAATACGCGTGCTCCCACTCGCCCACGATCACCGAACGCGCGGTGTGCGGCGCATGGTGAAGCGGATTGTCGTCCGCCGGCCACTCGCCCGCGCCGACGGCATCCGCTTCGGCGCGGATGGCGACCATCGCCTCCACGAAGCGGTCGAGCTCGGCGAGATCCTCGCTCTCGGTGGGCTCGATCATGAGCGTGCCGGGAACCGGGAACGACATGGTCGGAGCGTGGAACCCGAAATCGATGAGCCGTTTGGCGACATCGTCCACTGTGACGCCAGTGGCTTCGGTGAGCGGACGCAGGTCGATGATGCACTCGTGCGCCACGAGCCCGTTCTCACCCGAGTACAGAACCGGGAAGTGTTTGCGCAGGCGCGCGGCCAGGTAGTTCGCCGCGAGCACCGCGGCTCCCGTGGCATCCCGCAGGCCCTCCGAGCCCATCATCCGGATGTACGCCCACGTGATCGGCAGGATGCTGGGGCTGCCGTAGGGCGCGGCAGACACGATGTTGTGGTGCGGCGTTCCCGTGGTGCCCCCTTCGAGACGCGCTGCGCGCTCCTCAGGGAGCGGCTTCCTGCGCTGGGCGAACGGGTGCGAGGGCAGGAACGGTGCGAGGTGCGCTTTCGCCGCGACGGGTCCGACGCCCGGGCCGCCGCCGCCGTGCGGGATGCAGAACGTCTTGTGCAGGTTCAGATGGGACACGTCCCCGCCGAACTCGCCGAAACGCGCGTACCCGAGCAGGGCGTTCAGGTTCGCCCCGTCGATGTAGACCTGCCCGCCGGCCTCGTGCACGGCATCCGTGATCGCACGGATCTCCTGTTCGTACACGCCATGCGTGGACGGGTAGGTGACCATAAGCGCCGCCAACTCCCCCGCATGCTCGGCGATGCGCGCCCGAACGTCCTCCAGATCAACGTTGCCCCGGTCATCGCACGCGACCACAACCACCTTCATGCCGGCGAGCACAGCGCTCGCGGCATTCGTGCCGTGGGCGCTGGAGGGGATGAGGCACACCGTGCGGTTCTCATCCCCGCGCGACTGATGGTATCCGCGGATGGCGAGGAGCCCGGCGAGTTCACCCTGGCTGCCCGCGTTCGGCTGGACGGATGCCGCGTCGTAGCCGGTGACGTCCGCAAGCCAGGACTCCAGCTGCTCGATCAGGTCGAGGTAGCCTTCGACGTCGGATTCGGGGGCGAACGGGTGAATTCCGGCGAACTCCGGCCACGACACGGCTTCCATCTCCGTCGCGGCGTTCAGCTTCATGGTGCAGGAGCCGAGCGGAATCATGCCCCGATCCAGCGCATAATCCTTGTCCGCAAGGTATTTGAGGTAGCGCATCATGCTCGTCTCCGAGCGGTGGGTGTTGAACACCGGATGCGTCAGGTACTCGCTCGTGCGCTGCAGGCTCTGCGGAATCCAGCTTCCCACCGCGGTGTGACCTGGTGTGAGGCCGTCGAGGGTCGCCTTCTCGGCACCGAGCACGGCCGCGACGGCAAGCAGATCCTGCGTGCTCGTCGTCTCATCGACCGAGAACTGCACGTGATTGTCGCCGACGCGGTGGAACAGGAACCCGGCATCGTAGGCGCGCTTCACAAGGTCGTTCGCGCTGCGGGCGGTCTCCAGAGTGAGGGTGTCGAAGTAGTTTCCGTGAACGATCGTGTGCCCGCCGTCGGTGGCGGCGTCGGCGAGGAACCGGGTGCGGGAGGTGACCCGTTCGGCGATCGCCTTCAGTCCCGCGGGGCCGTGATACACGGCATACATGCCCGCCATGACCGCGAGCAGCACCTGGGCGGTGCAAATGTTGGAGGTCGCCTTCTCCCTGCGGATGTGCTGCTCCCGCGCCTGGAGGGTGAGGCGGTACGCGACGTTCCCGTCAGTGTCCCTGGACACTCCGACGAGGCGCCCGGGAAGCTGGCGTTCGAGGCCCGAGCGCACGGCGAGGTATCCGGCGTGCGGTCCGCCGAAGCCCATCGGCACGCCGAACCGCTGGGTCGTGCCGACGGCGACATCGGCGCCGAGTTCGCCCGGCGCGGTGATCAGTGTGAGCGCAAGCAGGTCGGCCGCCACGACAATGAGGCCATCCTGTGCGTGCACAGCGTCGATGACCTCGCGCGGATCCCACACCCGCCCGGAGGACCCAGGGTATTGAATCAGCGCTCCGAACACGTCGATGTCCGATGGCGGCGCTGACCTTTCATATGCCGTGTAGTGCAATTCGATGCCGACGGCCGCCGCACGGTTCTCCAGCAGCGCTTTGGTCTGGGGCAGGGCATCCTCGTCGACGAGGAACACGTTGGAACCGGACTTCGACGCGCGGCGGGCCAGGAGCATGCCTTCGACCACCGCGGTGGACTCGTCCAGCATGGAGGAATTCGCGGTGTCCAGACCCGTGAGGTCGGCAACCATGGTCTGGAAGTTGATGAGCGCCTCGAGGCGCCCCTGCGAGATTTCCGGCTGATACGGGGTGTAGGCGGTGTACCAGCTCGGGTTCTCCAGAACGTTCCGCTTGATCACAGCGGGGGTGATCGTGTCGTAATAGCCGAGGCCGATCATCGCGCGGTTCACACGGTTGCGGGAGGCGTACGCGCGCAGTTCGGCGAGCGCCTCGCGCTCGGTCGCGGCGGGAGGAAGAACGGATTCTTCCTCCGTGATTTTGATCGAATCCGGAACTGCCGCCGCGACGAGAGCGGGAAGCGATTCGTAGCCGAGCACGTCGAGCATGGTCGACTGCGCGCCGGAGTCCGTGCCGATGTGACGCTGCGCGAACGCCCCGAGTTCTGCCCCGGACGAGACGCCCATCACTCCCCTACCAGTGCCGAGTATGCGGAGAAGTCGAGCAGATCGAGCGAGTCGAACACGGACGCGTCCGCGACCTCGACCTTGATCATCCAACCCGCGCCGAACGGGTCCTCATTGACAAGCTCGGGGCGATCGGTGACGGCGCCGTTCGCTTCGATGACGGTGCCGTCCACCGGCGCGAACAGCTCGCCGACTGATTTCGTGGATTCGATCTCACCCACGACCTTGCCGCTCTGGATCGAACTTCCCACCCTGGGAAGTTCGACAAACACGACGTCGCCCAGCTTGTCTGCCGCGTAGTCGGTGATCCCGATCGTGACGGTGTTTCCGGAAATGTCCAGCCACTCGTGCTCCGGCGTGAATTTGAGGGTGTTTTTGTCAGCCATCTCAGTTCTTCTCTCTCTTGTAGAAGGGCAGTGCCGTGACGGTCGCGGGGACCATGGTGCCCCGGATGTCCAGGTCGAGTTTGGTGCCCGGTTCGGTGTAGCCGGCATCCACGTAGGCCATGGCGATCGGGTAGCCGAGCGTCGGCGACAGCGCACCGCTCGTGACCTCTCCGACGGGAGTGCCGCCATGGACGACGGCGTATCCGGCGCGGCCGGCGCGGCGCCCATCGCAGACCAGTCCGACGAGCATGCGCGAACCGTTCGGAAGGCCGGCTTCGGCGGCGGCACGCCCGACGAAATCGCCCTCCTTCGTGAAGTGGACGACGCGGCCGAGGCCTGCCTGCGCTGGCCGGATGTCCCGGCCGAGTTCATGGCCGTACAGCGGCATTCCGGCTTCGAGCCGCAGCGTGTCGCGGCTCGCGAGCCCTGCGGGAATGAGACCGAACGGCGTGCCCGCCTCTTCGAGCGCGCGCCACAGCGCTTCGGCATCCGCGGTGTCGACATACAGTTCGAATCCGTCTTCGCCCGTATATCCGGTGCGCGCCACGAAGACGGTGCCGTTGCCGAACGCCGCCCCCGTGGACCAGTAGTACTTGAGGTCGGCGAACGACTGCTGCCCGTCCATCACGGCGAGGCCGGCCGTGGCCTCGAGGATTTCGAGTGCGCGGGGGCCCTGGACGGCGATGAGCGACGTCGAATCGCTCCGGTCGGTGACGGTCGCGTCGAAGCCGGATGCGCGGGAGGTAAGTTCCTGAACCGCGACATCGTGGTTTCCGGCGTTCGCGACGACGAGGTACTCGCCCGGCGCATTGTGGTACACGATGAGGTCGTCAAGAATGCCCGCGTTCTCGTCGAGCAGAAGGCTGTACTTCGCCTGCATGAGCGCGAGGGAGGACATCGTGCCGGCGAGCGCGTAGTCGAGGAACGCTGCCGCATCCGGGCCAGTGACGCTGATCTCTGCCATGTGGGAGATGTCGAAGATTCCGGCCGCATTCCGCACAGCGTGGTGCTCGGCGAGGTCGGAGCCGTAACTCACCGGCATCTGCCACCCGGCGAAGTCCGTGAAACTCGCACCGTGGTCAACGTGGATCTGGTGCAGCGGCGATGTCCGCTCGCTCGGCGCGCTTTCGGCATCGGGGTGATCGGGGGCTGGCTTGTCGGGCACGAGTTCTCCTGGCACTTGGGCGGTGGAACTCCCCCTCTGTATTGAGCCTGAGAGTTTCACCGACGATTGTCGGCTTTCACCGTGGGCGGAGTCGCTCTCGCGATTCGCTCTCCAGAGTGGCCCATTCGATGCGGTACTGGTGACCTGAGAGATTGGCGGGGAGGCTTGCTCCTTCGGTGCCGCACGTGGGTTGTGACGGCTCTCCCGCATCGTGTTGCGGCCCGATATTCGGTTTGGCCCAAGCCTATCAACTCCAGTGACGAATGCGCCTGCCGCCACTAGGCTTGCGGCCATGTCGAATCGAGGGTCGGGCCGTCCTGCTCTGCGCGAGCGCTTCCGGTACTGGTTCGACAACGTCATGGCGAAGGGCACGATCGCCGTCATGGGCCTGCTGGCCCTTGCCACCGCGGTGTTCATCGCCCTCGTCGCGCTCGTGGTCATCATTTTCGGGCTGTTCCCGATCGCCGACGGGCACGAGGACACGCAGTCCTTCTTCGAGTTGCTGTGGGGCAACCTCATGCGCACCCTGGACCCCGGAACGATGGGCGGAGACCAGGGCTGGGGATTCCGGGCCGCCATGCTCGTCGTCACGATCGGCGGGCTGATCATGGTCGCGAGCCTCATCGGCATCATCTCCGGCGCGTTCGACTCCAAAGTGGAGGAGTTGCGCAAGGGCCGCTCTCGCGTCCTCGAATCGAATCACACGCTGATTCTCGGCTGGAGCCAGAAAGTCCTGCCGATCGTGAGCGAACTGTGCATCGCGAACGAGTCCCGATCGCGGCCGGTGATCGTCATTCTCGCGGACCGCGACAAGGTCGACATGGAGGACGAAATCAAGGCGCAGTTGCCGCGCGGTACCCGCACCCGGGTCGTCGTGCGTCGGGGGGATCCGATGGATCTGGGCGACCTCGAACTCGGCAATCCGCACACGGCGCGCAGCATCATCCTTCTCGCCCCCGAGGGCAGCGAAGACCCGGACTCGATCGTCATCAAGATGGCGCTCGCGCTCACGAACAACCCCCGGCGCGGACCGCGCACGCTCGATATCGTCGGGGAACTTCAGGAGGCTCGGAACCTCGAAGCGGCGACCCTCGTCGGCCGGAACGAAGTGAGCTGGATTCTTGCGCGCGATCTCATCAGCCGGATCACCGTGCAAACGTGCCGGCAGAGCGGCCTCAGCAGCGTGTATACCGACCTGCTGGACTTCGCGGGCGACGAAATCTACTTCGCCGCGGAACCGAAGCTCGTCGGAACGACATTCTTCGACGCCCAGTTGTCGTTTGCGGACTCCTGCGTCATGGGAATCGTGTCGGGGGAAGTCGTGCGGTTGAACCCCGATCCCGCCACGGTGATCAATGCCGGAGACCTTCTCATCCACCTGGCAGCTGACGACAGCGCCATCCGCCTTGCCGCGCGGGGGGTGCCGGAGGATTCGGCCGTGAGCGTGGAGGCGGATGGGAAGCGTCGGCCAGAGCGCACCCTCGTGCTCGGTTTCAACACCGACTTCAGAACCATCATGCGGGAGCTGAACGAATACGTGGCGAAGGGTTCCAGCACCACCGTGGTCGCCGACATCGACCCTCCGGAGTTCCTTCCCCGGGAGAATATGACGGTGAATTTCGTGCGCGGCGACACGACGAGCCGCGCCGTTCTCGAAGGGCTGGACGTTCCCTCGTTCGATCACATCATCGTGCTCGCCTACAAGAATCTGGGCGACAGCCAGCGCGCGGACGCGAAAACCCTCGTGACCCTCCTGCACCTGCGCGAGATCGGCGACCGCGCCGGGGCGCCGCTGAACATCGTGAGCGAGATGCTCGACGACCGCAATCGGGAGATCGCCGAAGTCACCAAGGCCGATGATTTCATCGTGAGCGACAAGCTCATCAGCCTTGCCCTCTCGCAGCTTTCCGAGAACCGCAAACTCTCCACGGTGTTCGACGTTCTGTTCGACAGCGAGGGCAGCGAGGTGTACCTCAAACCGGCAGGCCGGTACATCCGCGCGGGCGATTCGGTGGACTTCTATTCCGTGCTGGAGGCGGCACGTCGGCGGGGTGAAACGGCGATCGGATATCGAATTGCCGAGTACGCGTTCGACTCCGCACGGAACTACGGTGTGAAGCTGAACCCGCTGAAGACCGACCGGGTCGCGTTCGCGCCCGAAGACAAAGTCATCGTGCTCGCGGAAGACTAGTTCCTGGCGCGCAGCTCAAGGCGAACGAGTGGCAGCTCGAAGTCGGGGTCGCCGCCGTGAAGCGACGTCATGATCTTCTTGAGCTCTTTCCACACGGCGGGATGCGCCGACTGATACTCGGCCAGAAACGCCTCGGCCTCTTCCGGTCCGAGCACCTCGGCCACCGCAGGCACGCGACGGCGCAAGCCGATGCTGACGTGGCAATTCGGCTCGGCCACGAGGTTCCGGAACCACTGCGCGCCGCGACCGAGAGCGGACGCAATCACCACCTCGTTCCTGCTCGGTCGAGTCACCACTTCGAGAACCACAAAGCGCGCCACCCCCGAGCTTCGTCCGACATGTTCGAGCATCATGAGCCGTCGGCCGAACACGAAGCCGAGGCCGGCTCGGTAGAGCCCGATGGGGGCACGCATGAGCCGTCGGTTGCGGAACGTCCTGGCGATGAGTGAACCGGCCACGACATTCAGGTTACTCCCCGGAGAATTCATGACGATCGACAAGGAAACCGGCACCGACCGGCACGGGGATGGCGGTTGCGGACAACCACTTCGATTCGCACAGAGAGCCCGGGTACGCTGACGAACGTGAGCGACTACAAAGCACCCATTGCAGACCTGATGTTTTCCCTCAAGCACGTTGTCGGGTATCCGGCCGTCGCGGTGCTGCCCGGATTCGAGCACGCCGACATCGACACGGTGCGCGACATCCTCACCGAGGCGGGCGACTTCATGTCCACCATGGTGGCCCCGACCAACCGTGAGAGCGACACCGTGGGTGCGCACCGCAATGAGGACGGGAGCGTGACCACACCGCCCGGTTTCATCAAGGCGTACAACGCGTATGTGGAGGCCGGCTGGGGCGGAGTGCCCCTGCCTGAGGAGTTCGGCGGCGGCGGATTCCCGCGCACCGTCGGACTGATCCTGCAGGAGATGATGCTCTCGGCCAACATGGCGTTCGCGCTGTGCCCTCTGCTCACGCAGGGCGCCATCGAGGCGCTGCTGAATTATGGAAGCGACGCGCAGAAGAAGACGTACCTGCCCAGGATGGTGACCGGCGAGTGGGCCGGCACCATGAACCTCACCGAGCCGCAGGCCGGGACGGATGTCGGTGCGCTCACGACCCGCGCCGTCAAGAACGATGACGGCACCTACGCGATCACGGGTCAGAAGATTTTCATCACGTTCGGCGAACACGACCTGAGCGAACAAATCGTGCACCTCGTGCTCGCGCGCACCCCCGGGGCGCCGGAGGGCACAAAGGGCATCTCCTGCTTCATCGTGCCGAAGTTTCTCGTCAACGAGGATGGCACGCTTGGCGAGCGCAACTCCGTCGAGTGCCTTTCCATCGAGGAGAAGCTCGGCATCCACGGCTCCCCGACGTGCGTCATGAACTACGACGGCGCCACCGGGTACCTGATCGGCGAAGAGAACAAGGGCATGCGCATCATGTTCGTCATGATGAACAGCGCGAGGCTCTCCGTCGGCATGCAGGGAGTTTCGGTCGCGGAGCGCGCGTACCAGCAGTCGCTCGCGTACGCGCAGGAGCGCCGCCAGGGACTTGCGATCGGCGCTACGGGCAAGGATTCGGCGATCATCGAGTTCCCGGATGTGCGCCGCATGCTGATGACGCAGAAGGCGTACATCGAAGCTGCGCGCCACCTCATGCTGCTCAACTCGGCGCACGTGGACGTCAGCACGAACCATCCGGACGAGGCGATAAGGAAGCGCGCCGACGAGATCGTGGGACTGCTGACCCCAATTTGCAAGAGCTTCGGCACGGACCTCGGCAACGAGCTCACCTCGATCGCGCTGCAAATCCACGGCGGCATGGGCTACATCGAAGAAACCGGCGTCGCCCAGCACTACCGCGATGTGCGCATCGCCGCGATCTATGAGGGCACGAATGGCGTGCAGGCCGCCGACCTTGTCGGGCGCAAACTGGGCGTGCGCCGCGGCGCCTCGTTCAACGAGTACATCGCCGAGATCGGTTCGCTCGACAAGGAACTCGCAAAGGCGGGCAAGGGTTTCGCGAGCATCCGCGCGAACCTCGCTGACAGCGTGGGCGCGCTCAAGAAGACCACCGGGTGGATGCTGCGCCACGGCCTCGGGGACCCGAACTCAATTCTCGCCGGATCGTCGCCGTACCTGCGGATGTGGGGTGTCACGCTCGGCGGCTGGCTGCTCGCGAAGGGCGCACTCGCCGCGGGGGGGTCGGGCGACGCGAAGCTGGCGGAGGACAAGCTCGTTCTCGCGCGGTTCTATGCGGAGCAGTTGCTGCCACAGGCGGCAGCGCTTCAGGGTGCCGCGACTGCGGGCAAGGATGACTTGTTCGCGCTGGACGCCGCCGCGCTGGCCTAAGGAACCCCTCGGCCGGCCGTCAGTGCCGGCCGGTCAGGCAGCCGACCCGGTGAACTCGGTGGCGAGCTTCGCGTAAACGTATTCACTGCCCCAGCGGTCGTTGAACATGTCGTTCTCGATGAGGTGGGCTTCGCGACGCATTCCGAGTCGCTCGGCAACCTTGATCGACGCCGTGTTTTCGGTATCGATGCGCGCGAAGATGCGGTGAAAGCCGAAGTGGCCGAACCCCAGTTGCAATAGCGCCTGGGCGGCTTCGGTCACGTAGCCGTTGCCCACGGAATCCGGATGCAGGCTCCAGCCGATCTCCGCCTGCTTCGCCCTGACGCTTTCGAGTTTGAACAGGATCTCCCCCGCGAGTTCTGTCGCATCCTTCGGCTGGATCGCGAGCGTGAAGATGTCGGCGTCTTTCTCGAACTCGAGTTTCGCGTATCTCGGCATCCGCTCGATGGCTTCATCCACGGTCATGGGCTCGCGGTACATGTACCGCACCGTCTCCGGCAGGCTCCGGTAGGAGTAGTAGCGCGCAGCGTCCGCGACGGTGAAGGCGCG
>CALMSL010000096.1 GCA_937872445.1 uncultured Microbacteriaceae bacterium
AGGTTGTAGCCCGCAGCCCACCACAGGTTCTGCGTCATCTTCCGATAGCTCTTCCTGGAGAGCTCGATGACCGACAGAACAGAGCGGGGGTCGTCGCTGGCGAGGATTACGCCGGCGGAGGCGATCGCCACGTCGGTACCGGCGCCAATCGCAATTCCGACGTCGGCCTGGGCGAGCGCGGGGGCATCGTTGACGCCGTCGCCCACCATCGCGACGTGGCGGCCCTCCCCTTGCAACTCGGACACTTTCGCAGCCTTGTTCTCCGGGTGCACGCCAGCGAAGACCCGATCGATGCCAAGCTCGGCGGCGACAGACTGGGCGACGGCCTGGGCGTCGCCGGTGATCATGACCACCTGAATGTCGAGCGCGTGAAGGGCGTCGACTGCCTGGCGGGATTCCTCCCGAACTTCGTCGGTCAGGCCGAGAGCGCACACGACGTCACCGTCGGCGAGCACGTGCAAGATGGTCGCACCATCCCGGGCCCATTCTTCGGTTTCGGCGAGCGGTGCGGCGTAGTGGCTCTTCAGCAGTGATGGCCCGCCCACCGTGATCGTGCGGCCGTCAACGGTGGCGGTGACGCCGATACCCGCGGAGGCCTGAAAGTCTGTGGCCTTCGGGACGTTGATGCCCCGCTCCTGAGCGGCGCGCACGATCGCTTTTGCCAGCGGATGCTCGCTGTCACCCTCCGCTGCCGCCGCCCAACCGACTGCTTCCGCTTCGTCCTGGCCGTCGACCATGGCGGTGTGGGAGAGGATCGGCTCGCCCTTGGTGAGGGTTCCCGTCTTGTCGAAGAGCACCGTGTCGATGGTGCGCATGCTCTCCAGAGCGAGGCGGTCTTTGATGAGCACGCCGGCCTTCGCTGCCCGCTCGGTGGAGATGGCGACAACCAGCGGTATGGCCAGGCCGAGCGCGTGGGGGCACGCGATGACGAGGACGGTGATCGTGCGAACGATCGCGTCCTCGGGGTTCCCGAACACGGTCCACACGATCGCGGTGATGACGGCGGCGCCGAGAGCGAACCAGAACAGCCATCCGGCCGCCTTGTCCGCGATCCGCTGAGCAGGAGACGACGAGTTTTGAGCGTCGGACACCAGCTTCTGGATGCCCGCGAGGGCGGTGTCGTCGCCCACCGCGGTCACCTCGACCCGGAGGGCGGTGTCGGTAGCGACCGTTCCCGCGACAACCTGCGAACCCGGCCCGCGGCTGACCGGTCGGGATTCACCGGTGATCATCGACTCGTCGACATCCGCAGTCCCTTCCGTTACCCTGCCGTCGGCGGGGACCCGCCCGCCGGGGCGCACGATGACCAGGTCGCCGACACGGAGGTCCGCGGGCGCGACGACGGAGGTTGTTCCACCGTCGATGCGCTCCGCCTCGTCGGGCAGGAGCGCGGCGAGCGACTCGAGAGCCGAGGTGGTCTGTGCGAGCGAGCGCATCTCGAGCCAGTGGCCCAGCAGCATGATGACCACGAGCAGTGCGAGCTCCCACCAGAAGTCGAGCTCGCGACCGAGGATGCCGAGGCTCGCACCCCAGGACGCGAGAAACGCCACGGTGATGGCCAGGGCGATGAGGAGCATCATGCCTGGCTGGCGCGCCCGGATCTCCGAGACGGCTCCGGTGAGGAACGGCTTGCCGCCCCAGAAATACATCACGGTTCCGAGCACCGGCGAAATCCAGGACACCACGAGGATGTCGGGGATCGAATAGCCAAGCAGCATCGCGAACATGTGGTTGAACCCGACAACCGGCGCGGCGAGAACCAGCATGATCCAGAACAGCCGGCGGAACTGCGCCACGTGGTCGGCGTGGCCGGTATGGCCGTCGTGGCCCCGGTGGGATCCGTTGCCAGCCCTCTCGTGCTCGGCGTGTTCTTCCGTCATGCTGCCGGCTGTGGCGTGCTGATGCGCCGCACTCGGCGCGGACTCGGCGGGGTTCGGGCTTTCGGACGGCAGGTGTCGGTCGCTCATGCCAACAAACCTATACCCCTAGGGGGTATTGGTCAACGGGTGCTCACCCAGCGCGCAGTCCTGAGGCGACTGAGCCTTCGTGTTCAATCCGCGTGGGTGCGCGTAGTAACGGTTTGGTAACGGCTTGACCCTCACGAGGACATCGGGCTTGTGGTGAGCGCGGTCGAAAGCTATTTTGACAAGCACCAAATGAAACATGAATCATGTGTCAGTATGTGATTCGTTTCCTCCTCTCAGGTCAGTAGGAAGGCAGCCATTGGCCGATGTAGATCCGGTTCGTCCTCCATCCGCGACCATTCTGTCTACCCCGGGCTTGACGAAGGAGTTCCGAGGCTTCACCGCGGTCGACCATGTTGACCTCACAGTTCAGGAAGGTACGGTGCACGCGCTCGTCGGACCGAACGGTGCCGGCAAGACGACCCTGTTCAATCTCCTCACCGGGTTCCTCCGTCCGACATCGGGGAAGATCCTGTTCCGCGGCACCGACATCACCGGAAGGCAGCCCGAGGACATCGTCCACCTGGGCATCGCGCGCTCTTTTCAGATCACCAGCCTGTTCGACAAGCTCACGGCACTCGAGCATCTTGAGCTCGCCCTGTGCAGTCCAACGGGCCTCGGGTTTCGGTTCTGGCGGTCGCAGAAGCGACTGGGGCGCTTCCGCGGCGAGGCGATGGAACTGCTCGATCAGGTGGGAATGGCCGACGAGGCGGATCGCGAAGTCGGCGAATTCGCCTACGGCAAGAAGCGCGCGGTGGAACTTGCGCTGGCTCTCGCGCTGAACCCGCGACTCCTCCTCCTGGATGAGCCGACCGCCGGA
Organism: uncultured Microbacteriaceae bacterium; assembly: GCA_937872445.1. GTDB lineage: Bacteria > Actinomycetota > Actinomycetes > Actinomycetales > Microbacteriaceae > Terrimesophilobacter. The sequence goes on from CALMSL010000096.1 coordinate 2,785, forward strand.
ATGGGTGTCGAGGATGTCGATCGCACCATTGCGCTCGTCTCCCGCATTTCCGAGGGGCGCACGATTGTGTTCGTGGACCACAACATGCACGTGGTCGGCAGCCTGGCGGATCGGGTGACCGTGCTGCAGCAGGGCACCATCCTCGTGGAGGGCAGCTACGACGACGTGCGGGCGGACGAGAAAGTCATCACCGCATATCTGGGGGAGGCGCATGTTTGACGTCACGGGCCTTTACGCCTCCTACGGGCAGGCGGCGGTACTGCACGATGTGTCGCTGTCGATCAAGCCGGGGGAAGTCGTCACCCTCGTCGGGCGCAACGGCGCGGGCAAGACCACCCTGCTGCGCAGCATCATGGGGCTCCACCGCGACTGTCGTGGCGCGGTGACGATGGAGGGCAAGCGGATCGAGACGTTCAGCCCGAACCAGCGTGCGAAGGCGGGCCTGGGCTGGGTGCCCGACAATCGCGGCATCTATTCGAGCCTCACGGTTGCCGAGAATCTGACCCTTCCGCCGATTGTCGGCAAGGATGCCTGGTCGCTGAACCGTGTCTACGACGCGTTTCCTGCGCTCAAGGAGCGGCGCTCATCGATGGGAACGCAGCTCTCCGGCGGCGAACAGCAGATGCTGGCGATCGCCCGGGTGCTGCGGATGGGCGCCCGTCTGCTGCTGCTGGACGAACCGAGCGAGGGGCTCGCCCCGGTGATCGTGCAGAGTATCGGCCGGATCATCCGCGAAGCGAAGGAACAGGGGCTGGCCGTTCTGCTGGTGGAGCAGAACGTGAAGTTCGCGGCCACCGTGGCCGACCGCCACTACCTGCTCGCCCAGGGCCGGGTGGTGGAGCAACTCAGCAACAAGGACTTCCAGCTTCGAGAACACGAACTGCTCGAGCACCTGGGTATGTGAGGACTTGGGGAGCGTCGACACTACAGCGACAAGTCCGGCAACCGCCGGCTTGCCTCCCGCCCCATAAGGGCACACCGAATATGAACCACTGCACCATCTAAGGAGAGAATGTGAAAACCAAGAATTTCAGAACGCTCGCGATAGCCAGCATGGCTGTTGCGGCTCTGGGTTTGACCAGTTGTGCCGGGGGGCCACCAGCGGCGGTCAAGTCCGAGTTGTCCAACGGCAAGGTTGTCATCGGAGTCCTGAATGACCAGACCGGCGTGTACCGCGACCTGTCCGGACCGAACAGCGTCGTCGCTGTGCAGATGGCCGTCGATGACTACAAGAAGAAGTATGGCGACAAGGCGGTAGCCAAGAACATCGAGATCATCAGCGCCGACCACCAGAACAAGCCGGACGTTGCGAACACGCAGGCTCAGCAAATGTACGACCGAAAGGATGCCGACATCATCCTCGACGTCCCGACCTCGTCCGCAGCACTTGCGGTCGCCAAGGTCGCGGCCGAGAAGAAGAAGCTGTTCATTGACGTGGGCGCGGCAACCATGGAGCTTACGGGGGCAAGTTGCAACCCGTACACCTACCACTGGGCGTACAACACGAAGATGCTCGCAAAGGGCGCGAAGGGCGTCGTCGACAATGGCGGCAAGAAGTGGGTCATCATCTACCCCGACTACGCGTTCGGGCAGGACATGAACAAGTCCTTCTCCGAGGCCGTCGTGGCGGCCGGTGGCAGCGTCATCGAGAGCATCGCGACACCGTTCCCGAATGACAACTTCGCCACGTTCATTACGCGTGCTGCGGCCGACAACCCGGATGTTATCGGCATCATGGCTGCTGGCGGTGACCTGGTGAACTTCGTCAAGCAGTACAACCAGGCCGGCATGCGCGCCAAAGCGGACCTCGCGGTGGGGCTCATGTTCATCACCGACATCCACTCGCTGGGTGTCAAGGAGTTCGCCGGCACGACGTTCACCGACGCGTGGTACTGGAACTACGACGCACAGAACCGCGCGTTTGCCGACCGTTTCTCGAAGTTGACGAACGGGTCGCGTCCGACGTTTGCGCACGCGGGAAACTACTCGGCGGCAACGCAGTACCTGGAAGCGGTGCAGCGTGCGGGCACGGATAACCCGGACAAGGTGCGGGCTCAGCTCGACGGCCTGAAGGTCAACGACGTGTTCCTGCGCAACGGCGTAATCCGGTCCGATCACAGTGTGATCCACGACACGTATGTCGCCAAGGTGAAGTCCGAGGACCAGGTCAAGGAGCCCTGGGACTACGAGAACATCATTGCCACCATCCCGGCGGATCAGGCCTTCCCTGAGGTCAACCCCGCCTGCACGATGAAGTAACCGGGAATTCCATTCCCTGGAGCGGGCGGCTCCGGCCGCCCGCTCCACCCCCATTCCTCCAACGTCAGAAAAGTGACCACCCATGGAAGCGTTCATCCAGTACACGGTGCAGGGCCTTGCGGCCGGCGGGTTCTACGCCCTGGCTGCGCTCGGCCTGGCCATTATCTTCGGCGCACTGAATGTCGTCAACTTCGCGCACGGCGCGTTCTACATGCTGGGGGCAGTGCTCACCGCGGTGTTCCTGGAGTTCGCGAACCTCAACTTTTGGGTGTCGCTGGCACTCGTGCCTGTGATCCTCTTCATCTTCGGCGTGATCGTCGAAAGACTGCTCGTGCAGTGGCTGCTCGGGTTGGACATCCTGTACACGTTCCTCCTCACGTTCGGGATCTCGCTCGTTCTGGTCGACCTGGTTCGAATGAGGTTCGGCGTTTCCGGTCTGCCCTATGACCAGCCGCCGGGGTTGACCGGCAGCGTGCATGTCGGCGCGATCGAGCTGCCGGTGTATCAGGTTTTCGTGTTCGGCTTTTCCGTGCTGATCTGCCTTCTGGTGTGGCTGTTGCTGACCAAAACCCGGATGGGCATGGTCGTGCGCGCCGCCACCGAGGAGCCGGAACGCTCCAGAGCGCTGGGCATCAACGTAAGCCGCTGGATCACTCCCGTCTTCGGGTTCGGTGTGGCCGTCGCCGGTATCGCGGGGGTGCTCGCTGCGCCGTTCCGGGCCATCACCGCGACGATGGGGTCGAACTTCATCATCATCCTGTTCGCGGTCGTCGTGATCGGCGGCCTCGGATCCATTCTCGGCTCGGTGGTCGCCGGGTTCCTGGTGGGGCTCGTCGAAGCGTACGGCCAGGGCTACGCGAGCAATTTCGCCCAGATCCTGATCTTCATTCTGATGGCGGTTGTGATTCTCGTCAGACCGGCCGGTCTGTTCGGCCGAAAGGAAACCTCGTGAACTCCGCACCTCTGCCTTCCGCGGGCGTCACCGACTTCTCCGCCATCGCGGTGCCGAGCCGGGCCGCGATCATCCGCCGCTCGATCTTCGCCGCGGTAGGCGTGTTCGCCATGCTCGTTCTGCCGTGGATCATTTACCCGCCGGTGGCCATGGATATTGCCGCGTGGGCGCTGTTCGCCATTTCCGTCGACTTGCTTCTCGGGTTCGGCGGCCTGTTGTCGTTCGGGCATGCCGCGTTCTGGGGCACGTCGGCGTATGTCACCGGCTATGTCGCGATCCACCTGGGGGTGCCGTTCCCGGTCGCGATCCTCATCGGGGCGCTTGGAGCGATGGTGCTTGCCGTCCCGATCGGCGCGCTCTCCGTGCGCAGTTCGGGGATCTACTTCGCGATGGTGACGCTCGCGTTCGCTCAGATGGTGTTTTTCATCACGAACCAGTGGAGCGATGTGACCGGCGGCGAGAACGGGTTGCAGGGCGTGCCGAAGACGTTCTTCGGCATCGACGCGATCGAATCTGAGGCGTTCTATTTCTACTATGCGGCCATCGGGATCATTTTCATCGGTGCGTTCATTGCCTGGCGGATCGTGCATTCGCCGTTCGGACGGGTGCTGGTCGGCATCCGCGACAACCCGTCGCGAGTGCGGGCGCTCGGCTACGACGTCGAACGCTACAAGCTCATCGCCTTCGTGCTCTCTGCGGGCCTCGCGGGCATCGCCGGGGGCGTGTTCGCGATCAGCCACGGATTCGTGTCCCTTCAGGAGGTGGACTGGACCACGTCGGGGAAAGTCGTGCTGATGACGGTGCTGGGCGGAATGGGCACCTTGTGGGGCGGTGCGATCGGGGCGGCCATCATCGTCATCCTCGAGGACAATCTGGCCTCGTCCGGGTTCCAGGGGATCGGACTGATCACGGGCCTGATCTTCATCGCGTGCGTTCTTCTTTTCCGCAAGGGGATTTGGGGGACAGCGGAAGCCGTCATTGTTCGTCTGCGCGCGGGAGGGCGGTTGTCGCGCCGGGCGAAAGGGCCCGGGGTGCATGCCGACGCTGATCCGGCGCCTCCGGACGTGTGAGGTCTCACGCAACTCTGGACTTTCTCAATTACTTCAGACCACGAGATTGCTGAAGTTTCACTAACAGCACCTGTCACACGTCTCATTTTCTTGTGGACTTGCCCGGACATCCGCGCAGTGGCATGAAATGCCAATGGAGGTGGTCGTCGTGGCAACGAGGAACGTGGTCTTAAGCCAGCACCAGCATGAGTTGGTCGATTCCCTGGTGAAGTCGGGGCGCTATCAGAATGCCAGCGAAGTGCTGCGCGAAGGCCTTCGGATCCTGGAGCGGCAGGAATCGGAGAACGCTGCGAAAATTGCGGCTTTGCGCAATGCGGCAGATCTGGGCTGGTCGGATGTCGATTCGGGGCGGTTCGATGATGTTGCCGACGACGACCTCGACAACTTCATCGGACACCTCGGTGTTCGCGCAACGGGTGCCCAGCCAGCCGGCTGATGGCTAACTTTCGCGTCAGTCACGCTGCTCAAGCTGACATTATTTCGATCCTCGCATGGTCGAATGAGCAGTTCGGTGAAGAGGCGCGAAGGCGGTATGAGGCGCTGATTGCCGCCGCCATCCGCGATGCGGCGTCACGAGCCGACGATGTCGGGCATACACTGCGCCCCGAGTTGGGGGACGGCGTGTTCACCTGGCACCTGTCCCAAAGCCGCACACGCTCTCGGGGTGGAGGTGTCCACCGCCCGAGGCACTTCCTCGTATGCCGTCGAAATGGTCACCTGCTCGCCATCGGTCGTGTCCTCCACGATGCCATGGATGTGCAGCGATACGCCGATCCTGAGTCGACTGGGAAGTAGTCGTCTCGACTTGCTGACGAGGCACGTTACGATCGATGCGTGCCCGAGCATCCAGGCGGATTCGAGAGATCCGAAGTGCGGCAAGTGGAGCGAGTGACGGGAATCGAACCCGCGCTACCAGCTTGGGAAGCTGGAGTTCTACCATTGAACTACACTCGCGTGAACCCGATCCGCCGGGCTCGGCTGCAATTCTAGCAAGCCCCCGGCGGGGCACCCCGGCCACACCGCTGCAGCAGTTTCGGTCAAAGTGATGACACGAGCACTTCCCAGTAAATAAAGTGAGCTATCGCACTACGAGGACGTGGTGCGGCACCCCCGCTTTCAGAGTGCTGCAGCCGTCCCCGCCTCACAGAAATTCTGCTCTGAAGGGATCTCATGGCTACAAAGTCGGCGCCGCGCACTTCCTCGATGGAAGACGACGCGCACCTCAAGAAGCTCGGGTACGAGGGGAAGTTCGACCGCTCCCTTTCGCTCTGGGGCACGTTCGCCCTCGGTTTCACGTACCTCTCCCCGCTCGTCGGCGTGTACTCGCTGTTCGCGTTCGGATTGGCGACGGGCGGGCCGCCGTCGATCTTCTGGCTCGTCATTGTGGGAGCCGGCCAGTTGCTGGTCGCACTGGTGTTCGGCGAGGTGGTGTCCCAGTACCCGATCTCCGGCGGGATCTACCCGTGGGTGCGGCGACTGTCCAACGCGAGGTTCGCGTGGATGGCTGCGTGGGTGTACATATGGGCCGTCATCGTGACCGTCACTTCCGTGGCGGAATACGGGACAAGCTTCCTCGCGAGCCTTTTCAACCTGCAACCGACGAAAGAGCTCACGCTCATCCTCGCCGTCGCACTTCTTTTGGTCGCGCTTGTCGTCAACCTCAGCGGAACGAAAAACCTCGCGAGGGTCGCCAAGATCGGCCTCGCGGCAGAACTCATCGGCGTCATCGGGGTCGGGCTTTTCCTTATGATCTTCGAACGGAAGAACGACTTTTCGGTCCTCTTCGACACGTTCGGGACGCAAGGAGACGGAAGCTACCTTCCCGTCTTCATCGGAGCGGCGCTCACCGGGCTCTTCCTCTTCTACGGATTCGAAGCGTGCGGTGAAGTGGCCGAAGAAGTTTCGGACCCGGCCAGAGCAATTCCTCGCGCAATGATCATGACGATCCTCGTCGGCGGGGTATCCGGCATTGTCGCGTTCCTCGGCTACATCCTCGCGGCACCGGACCTCGCAGCCATCGTGAGCGGCAAGGACGGGGATCCGATCGCCGGCATCCTGGAAGCGTCGCTCGGCACCGTGGGATCCAAGATCTTCCTCGTCGTCGCGCTCACCGCGTTCCTCTCCTGCGTGCTGAGCCTGCAGGCGGCGGGAAGCCGGCTGCTTTACTCCTTCGGGCGTGACGGGATGATGCCGGGCCACCAGTGGCTCGCCAAACTCTCCACCAAGAAGGTGCCGCGGAACGCGCTGCTTGTGGCGTGCATCGTGCCGATCCTGATCTGCCTCCTGATCTACATCGGGGAAGACGGGCTGCTCAACCAGATCACCGCGTTCGCCGTTCTCGGCATCTACTTCGCCTTCCAATCGGTTGTGCTCGCGTCGCTTCTCGCCCGGTTCAAAGGCTGGAAGCCCGCGGGTCCGTTCAGCCTCGGCGCCTGGGGGCTCATCGTGAATGTGGTAGCTCTGGTCTACGGCGTGGCCGCCATGCTCCTCCTGGCCTGGCCGGGAACGAGCGGCGACTTCCTCACCGACTGGATCGTGCTGGTCGGCCTCGCGCTGGTGGTCGTCACCGGTGTGATCTACATGATGATCGCCCGACCGGGTCGCACGTCGACCATCCCGGAAGGCGACGCGCTCGAAATCGCCGCCCTGCTTCGGCAGGGCTGAACCGCAACAGATCACTCCGGGCTCGGCCGTCGTCCTCCAGCGGCGGCCGGGCTCGGCTAGTCTCATTCCATGCTGCTCTCCGACCGCGACATCAAGGCTGAACTTGAGGCGGGGCGGGTGGGCCTCGACCCGCTCGACCTCACCATGATTCAGCCCTCCAGCATCGACGTGCGCCTCGATCGCTTCTTCCGGCTGTTCGACAACCACAAGTATCCGTTCATCGACCCGGCGGAAGATCAGCCCGAGCTGACCCACCTCGTCGAAACGGATGACGACCAGCCGTTCATCCTGCACCCTGGCGAGTTCGCGCTCGCATCAACCTTCGAGCAGGTGACGCTCCCGGATGACGTGGCCGCCCGTCTCGAGGGCAAGAGTTCGCTCGGCCGGCTCGGCCTGCTCACGCACTCCACGGCCGGATTCATCGACCCTGGGTTCACCGGCCACGTGACGCTGGAGCTCAGCAACGTCGCCACGCTGCCCATCAAACTCTGGCCGGGGATGAAGATCGGGCAACTGTGCTTCTTCCGGCTCTCCTCGCCCGCGGAGAAACCGTACGGGTCGAGCGAATACAGCTCCCGGTACCAAGGTCAGCGCGGTCCCACCGCGAGCCGGTCATTCCAGAACTTCCACCGCACCAGCACAGGGCGGTAGGTCAGCTCGCGACACCGACTCCTTCGCGAGCAGGCGCGAGAGTGTCGAGGAAGTCGAGCACGGCATCCAGCACGATGTCGGCCGCCAGGATTCGGGAGTGGCCGAGACCGTCGGTCGCGAGGATCCGATTCTTCCCCGGGTGCGCCAGGGCGAGCAGTTCTGCGTCGCCGAACGGGATCATCCGGTCTCCTCTGTCGTGGAAGATCAGCAGGGGGGACTCCGCCGGAAGGGGCTTTTGCGCGGCCGAGTAGCGCTGCCAGACGTCGCGATCGCCATCGAAGACGCGATCCTCGAGGCGCTCGCGGACCCGGTCGCTCATCGCCGGGGAGAGCCCGAGCGCACGGCAGAACGTGGAAACGAGAGGGGTGAGGTCTGCGAGGCCGCTGATGGAGATAAAACCGTCCGCCGCGAGTCCCCTGTGGGTTGCCGCCGCCACCGCCGGGGTGCCCAGCGAATGCGAAATGACCGCCTCGAAACGTCCGTAGCGGCTCGCCAGATCGGCGAGGACCGCGCCGTAGTCGATGACATTGGTGCGTCTTCCCGAGGATTTGCCGTGGCCGGGCGCATCCAGCGCGATGATGGTTCGCTCGCGCGAGCGCAACTCCCGAACGATCGGCGCGAAATCCGATGCACGCCCCTCCCAGCCGTGCACGAGCAGAATCACGCGCGCACCCGACCCCCACCGGTAGAGGGCGATCTGGTGCCCGGCGATACCCTCCCGGGTCTCGTGCGCGAGGTCCATGACCGGTTCAGCATCCAGGCTGACGGCACCGGGTTTTCGCGGGGTGCGCCAGGCTCGCCAGACGAACTCTGTCGTGAGCCGCGGCGCAATCTTCTCCAATTGCGGCAGAGAATTCAGTAGAGCAGACATGCCGAGCTCCTTTGGTGCAAACAGGGGTGGTAAAACAATACGAACGATCGTACAATTAAGTTTGCGAGGTGACAATGGCTACGACGGTGATTGATGGACGTCGGCGGCGCGGCGACGAATCGCGGCGCGCGATTCTGAGCGACGCCGTCAACCTCGCTTCCATCCACGGACTTGACGGACTGTCCATCGGCACCCTCGCGGAGCGCACCGGTGCGAGCAAGAGCGGCATTGTCGCCCTGTTCGGCAGCAAGCTCGACCTGCAACTCGCCACCATCCAGGCCGCCCGCGAACTCTTCCTCAACCGGGTCGTGGAACCGACACTGCGAGCGCCGCGAGGGGTGACGCGGCTGTGGACGCTCTGTCGCACCTGGCTCGACTATTCCCGCGGGCGCACATTCGATGGCGGGTGCTTCTTCCGCGCGGCGGCGGCGGAAGCGGACTCCAAGTCCGGTCCGGTTCGAGACGCACTCGTGGCCATCGACGACGAGTGGATCGCCTTCGTCGAGCGCTGCGTCTCGCTCGCCCAGGATGAACTCCCGGCGTTGCGAAACCCCCAACTTCTCGCGTTCGAGCTCATCGCCCTCCTGGACGCGGCGAACCGCGGCTCGCTATTGCACGGTAATGATCACGACTACGACCTGGCCGAGGTGGCGATGCGCGCACGCCTCATCGCGGCCGGGGCGGACCCTGAGCTGCTGGACGGTATCCGGATTCAGCCTGTTCAGCGCAGGTGAGCGCTACTAGAATTTCTGCATGGATCGGCGCCAGGCGCTGTGTGGGCTGACCGCCATGACCGCCTTGGCCCTGGCCGCTTGCGCGAGCCCTACCTCCCAGGACATGCTGTTGCGGTCTCCGCGCCCGCTTCCGACGGAGCCGAGCAGTACGCCGACACCAACCTCGACTCCGTCACCAACACCGACGCCGACGCCAACACCGACCCCAACCCTGCCCTCCGCACCGAACCTGGCAAAGGTCCCTCGCCCCGGAGGCGCTCTCTACGACCTGCCTGGCGACGGAAACCTGATTGCCTGGACCGTCGACGACGGCACAAGCAGCGAAGTTGTTGGAGCGTACGCCCGGTTTGCAGCGACCACGGGGACCAGACTGACCTTCTTCCCGAATGGCAGGTACAGTTCCTGGGTCGACAACGCCGCCCTGCTCAGACCACTCGTGGACAGCGGTCAGGTGCAGTTGGGGAACCACACGTTTTCGCACCCGGACCTCACGAGTCTCTCCGATGGCGGCATTGTGCACGAACTCCAAAAGAATGCGGCGGTTCTGAAAAACACGTTCGGCATCGATCCTGCGCCCTACTACCGACCCCCCTTCGGTTATCTGAACGCCCGGGTGCAGCGGGTCGCCTCGGGAATCGGTTACACGGCCCCGGTGATGTGGTACGGATCGCTCTCGGACTCCAGTGTCCTCACGCCAGAACAGATCATCGACTTCGCGACGAAATGGTTCCTCCCCCAGCACATCGTGATCGGCCATGCGAACCACCCCGGGGTGACTCAAGCGTTCTACCGCCTGTCGGCGATCATCATCTCGCGCGGACTCACACCCGTCACCTTGGACGACGTGTTCCTGAAATAGCCGATCAGGCGGAAAGTTCGGCCTGCTGCAACGCGAGCCAGGGGCTGAACGCGAAGGGGGTGGCGGTGACCGCTTTCGCAAGCGCACCCGGGTCGGTCCAGGCCCACTCCGCCACCTCGTCCGGATTGGCCGCAACGGCATCCGTCGTCACCGCCCGGAAGACGGGGCAGATCTCGTTCTCGACGATGCCGCTCGCATCCACCGCGCGGTAGCGGAAGCCCGGAAGAAGCGACGTGACATTCGAAATCGTGATTCCCAGCTCGAGCCGCGCACGCCGGGAAAGCGCATCCTCCAACGATTCGCCGGGTGCCGGATGCCCGCAGAACGAGTTCGTCCACACGCCGGGCCAGGTGAGCTTGCCGAGCGCCCGTCGGGTGACGAGAACCTGGCCGGCCTCGTTGTACACGTGGCAGGAAAACGCGAGGTGCAGGGGCGTGTCCGCGGTGTGAACGGCGAACTTCTCGAAGGAGCCCGTCGGCGTGCCATCCTCGTCAACGAGGATCACCAGTTCCGGTTCAGCGCTCATGGTTGAACACTACCGGTCAGGAATAGTCGAAGCCGAGTTCACTCGGGTAACCGCCGAGTGCAGTGAGCTGTACGGCCGCGCTCTGAAGGTGCGCCATCGCCAGTGCGAGCGGCCGACCCCCGAAACTGACGCGGCACACCCCCAGCTCGGCGAGGCGCGGGAGCGGAATCGAGGAGGCTCCCGCGATCACGGACAGCGGCCCATCGAGCTCATCGATTGCGCGCTTCACCTTGTCTTCCGTGTCCAGCCCGAACATGAAGATGACGTCCGCGCCGGCCGCAAGGTAGGCGTTGCCGCGCTCGCGGGCCTCCGGCCAGTCGCCACCTCCGATGAGCGTGTCGACGCGGGCATTGATGACGAGGGGAACGCCGGCGCCCTCCGCAGCCGACCGGGCCGCGGCCACTCGCCGGGCGGCGGTCGGGATGTCGAAGAGCCCGTCGCGAGCGGCGCCGATGCTGTCTTCGATGTTCAGGCCGGCAGCCCCGACATCGATCAACCGAGTCACGCTGCGTTCGACCTCACCGTCATCCGCGCCGTACCCTTTCTCGAAATCGACGGTGACCGGCAGGTGGACGGCATCGATGATCACGCGCGCGGCACCCAGGGCGCCGTCGAGCCCGAGGCCGCCGCCATCCGCAACCCCGTGCGCGTCGCTGATCGAGTGGCTCGCCGTGGCGATCGCCTTCACGCCGGGCACCGCGGCGACTACCTTCGCGCTCGCGGCATCCCAGACGTTCACGAGAATGAGCGGGTCGCCGGGAACGTGGAGCGATCGAAGAAGGCGGGCCTTGTCGGCGAGAGCGGTCATGACTCAATTCTGCGCCTCGCGGTGTCCGTGCCGCAGAAGCATACGACGCATGAATGTGTGTCGGAGCGCTCATAGAAACATATTTGTTGGTAGACTGTCCCCATGCGCACCACTGTCGACCTTCCCGATGAGCTGTTTCAGCAGCTCAAAGCGCGTGCGGTTCAGGAGCAGATCTCGCTGAAACTCCTCATCGAGAAGAGCGGATACGAATACCTCAGACAACCTCTTCGTCGATGGGATGCGAGGGACGTCACGCTCCCGTCGGCTGGGGATGGAACCGGACGGGTGCTCGTCAATCCGGCGACGTGGTGGGATGACATCAACGAGCGCGAATGAAAGCGATTGACACGAACATCCTCGTCTACGCGTTCCACGCGGACACCGAGCACCATGGCACGGCACTCTCCGCGCTCAAGTCCATGATCTCCCAGGGCGAAGCGTGGGGAGTTCCCTCGCCGTGCATTCACGAATTCCTCGCAACAGTGACACGGGCCAATTACTTCTCGCATCCCGCGAGCATGAGCGAGGCGATGTCGTTCCTGCGCGAGCTTCAGGAGCGGTACGGATGCTTCGTGCTGGACGAAAGCACCGTGCACTTTGCCACGCTCGAAAAGATTCTTCTGGCGAGCGGTGTCGCCGGCGCCAAGGTTCATGATGCGCGGATTGCGGCGATCTGCCGCGACCATGCGGTACAGGAATTGTGGAGCGCCGATCGCGACTTCAGCTACTTCCCCTGGCTCACCACGGTAAATCCGCTGGTGTAGCCAGCTATTCGATGACCGAGGGTTTCGCCTTCACAGGAAGCATGAGAAGGAGTCCCGCCAACAGTACGATCACGATTCCGATGATTCCGAACCGCGTATCGCCGGTAGTGGCGACAAACAGGGTGAACAATCCGGGCGCGAGAAAGCTGACCGCGCGCCCAGTTGTCGCATACAGGCCGAAGATCTCACCTTCGCGCCCGTGTGGGGTGATGCGGGCCAGGAAGCTGCGACTGGATGATTGCACGGGGCCGACGAACAGGGTGAGGAACAGCCCGGCGATCCAGAACCCTGCCTGTGCCGTCCCAATGAACAATACGGCGGAGCCCGCGAGGACCAGCCCGATGAGCGAACCAATGATGACAATTTTCGCGCCAAGGCGGTCATCCAGCCACCCGCCCAGGAAGGTACCAATCCCGGCGACGACGTTGGCGGCTACCGCAAAGTAGATCACTTCAGTTGCACTGAACCCGAACACCTGAGCGGCGATGATCGCACCGAAGGTGAACACGGCGGCAAGGCCATCTCGGAATACCGCGCTGGCGAGAAGAAACATCAGCACCTGAGGGCTCTTTTTTGCCAACGAGACGATGGTCCCCCACAGCAATTTGTAGCTGGCGAAGAACCCGACACGGTTCTCGCGGATGCGAGGGGGAATTTCCGGAACCTTCATGAGCACGGGCAACGCGAAGATGGCGAACCAGCCTGCTGACACGAGAATGGCAAACCGAACATCCAGTGCGCCCCCGTCCGCCCCGAAAGGCATTCTCAATAGTCCGTGACTGGTGGGGTCGCCGAAGCCCTGAATGAAGAGAACAAGCAAGATGATGAGCAAGACGATTCCGCCGACGTAGCCCATCCCCCAGCCAAATCCGGAAACACGTCCCACTGTCTTCGGTGTGGAGACCTGGACGAGCATCGCGTTGTAGTTGACGCTCGCGAACTCGAAGAAAATGTTGCCGACCGCAAGCAGACTCGCACCAAAAATCAGGTAACCAGGCACGGGTGCGACGAAGAACATCGCGGCCATCGCGAGAACTACCACTCCGGTGTTGATCGCCAGCCACAGTTTGCGTCGCCCAGAGCCATCGGATCGCTGGCCGAGAATCGGGGCAAGAATCGCGATGAGGAAGCCCGCGACTGTCAGCGCGATGCTGATCACGGACGTGTTCCCCGCTTTCGCAGCGACGAGTGCAGGGTTTCGATCGTCGTCGCCGGCCGCTGCGAGGATGTCGGGGTCGACGAACAGTCCGCTGGCCAGATAGGTGCTGAACACGAACGTCGTGACGACCGCGTTGAATGCCGCGGAACCCCAATCCCAGAAGGCCCAGGCGCGAACCATCGACTTGGGAATAACCCTGTCCTCGATGAGCCCTTGCCCTACGGTGCCAATGGCGCGAGTGTTGGCGATTAGCGGAACGCTGACTTCAGCAGGCCGTTCGACGTCGTTGTCGGGTGTCTCATTCGTCATTCAGTCAGGTTACTGGTGATCAGGTCATCCCGGGCGAAAGAATACTTGAGTCATTCACACTCAACTTTCAGCCTGCCAACTTGACATAGTTATCCACAGGCGTGAAACTTGAGTGAACGGGACTCAAGTCTCGGAATCTGAACTTTCACCAAAAGGAGTAAAGAGCGCATGGCTCGAGCAGTAGGAATTGACCTCGGAACGACCAACTCTGTCGTATCCGTCCTTGAGGGTGGAGAACCCACCGTCATCGCGAACGCGGAAGGCTTCCGCACGACGCCCTCCGTTGTGGCGTTCACCAAAGACGGCGAAGTTCTCGTCGGCGAGACCGCGAAGCGGCAGGCCGTCACCAACGTCGACCGCACCATTGCGAGCGTCAAGCGCCACATGGGCACCGACTGGACCACCAAGATCGACGGAAAAACGTACACCCCGCAGGAGATTTCTGCGCGCATCCTCGGCAAGCTGAAGCGGGACGCGGAGCAGTACCTTGGCGAGCCGGTCACGGATGCCGTCATCACTGTTCCCGCCTACTTCAACGACGCCGAACGCCAGGCCACAAAAGAGGCGGGAGAAATCGCCGGCCTCAACGTGCTGCGCATCATCAACGAGCCCACCGCCGCCGCACTCGCGTACGGACTCGACAAGGGCAAAGAGGACGAGCTCATTCTCGTTTTCGACCTCGGTGGCGGAACGTTCGACGTGTCCCTGCTCGAAGTGGGCAAGGACGACGACTTCTCCACCATTCAGGTCCGCTCGACATCCGGTGACAACCGCCTCGGCGGCGACGACTGGGACCAGCGCATCGTCGATCACCTGATCAAGCAGTTCAAGGAGACGACCGGTGTGGATGTCTCCAAGGACAAGATCGCGAAGCAGCGCCTCAAGGAGGCTGCGGAGCAGGCCAAGAAGGAACTCAGCTCCTCCATGAGCACGAGCATCCAGCTGCCGTACCTGTCACTCACGGACAGCGGGCCGGCCAACCTGGACGAGACGCTCACGCGCGCCCAGTTCGAGAAGATGACGAGCGACCTGCTGGATCGCACGAAGAAGCCGTTCGCCGACGTCATCAAGGAAGCGGGCATCAAGATTGCCGACGTCGCGCACGTTGTGCTCGTGGGTGGATCCACCCGCATGCCTGCCGTCGTCGAACTCATCAAGAAAGAGACCGGCGGAAAGGAGCCCAACAAGGGCGTGAACCCGGATGAGGTTGTCGCCGTCGGCGCCGCCCTCCAGGCCGGCGTCCTCAAGGGCGAGCGCAAGGACGTTCTTCTCATCGATGTGACCCCGCTGAGCCTCGGAATCGAGACCAAGGGCGGCATCATGACGAAACTCATCGAGCGCAACACCGCGATCCCGACGAAGCGCAGCGAAACCTTCACGACCGCGGACGACAACCAGCCTTCGGTCGCAATTCAGGTATTCCAGGGTGAGCGCGAGTTCACGAAGGACAACAAGCCGCTCGGCACGTTTGAGCTCACCGGCATCGCCCCCGCTCCGCGCGGCGTGCCGCAGGTTGAGGTCACGTTCGACATCGACGCGAACGGCATCGTGCACGTGTCCGCCAAGGACAAGGGCACCGGCAAGGAACAGTCGATGACGATCACGGGCGGCTCGTCGCTCGCCAAGGAAGACATCGACCGGATGATCCGCGAAGCGGAGGAGCACGCCGCCGAAGACAAGGCACGCCGGGAAACCGCGGAGATGCGCAACACCGCCGAACAGCTCGTCTTCTCCACCGAGAACATCATCAAGGAGAACGAAGACAAGCTCCCCGACGACATCAAGTCCGAGATCCGGGAGGACGTCGACGCGCTGAAGACCGCGCTCGCGGGCGAAGATGACGACGCAGTGAGCACGGCGTTCGACAAGCTCAACGAGAGCCAGCAGAAGATCGGCGAGGCCCTGTACCAGCAGAGCCAGACTGCCGAGGCGACCGCTGCAGACTCGGAGACCGGCGAAGCGGCCTCCGCGGACGACGAGGACATCGTCGATGCCGAAGTTGTCGAAGATGAGCCAGAAGGCGGCAAGAAATAGCTATGGCGGCAGACAAGGATAAAAAGAAGCGCGACCCGGCGGCGAATTCGCGCCACGAGCAGGACGCAGCGGAGCCGGTCGTGCGCGACAAGCGTCGCATCGATCCGGAGACGGGCGAAGCGCGCGCGGGCGCGGAAGCGGTCGACGAGAAGCTGACCGACGAGGATCTTGCGAAGCTGCTCGAAGAGGTGCCGGAGGGTGCTGGCGCTGGCGACGCATCCGAGCACCTCAACGATCTCAAGCGGGTGCAGGCCGAGTACGCGAACTACCGCAAACGGGTCGACCGTGACCGGTATGTTGCGCGCGAACTCGCTGTCGCCGAGGTCATCACCAGCATTTTGCCGGTGCTCGACGATCTCGACCTCGCGCACGCCCATGGAGATCTTGAGGGCAGTCCGCTGGAACTCGTTGCGCAGAAGATCCGCACGATCTTCGGGCGCTACGGGCTGGAACAGATCGGTGCCGTCGGTGAGCCCTTTGATCCGAAGTTGCACGAAGCGATCGCCCAGTTGCCGAGCAAGGACGTCACGGAGCAGACCATCGCGGACGTCGTGCAACCCGGCTACAAGTCGGGCGAGCGGCTACTGCGACCGGCCAAGGTCGCTGTCTTCGTTCCCGAGGCCTGACCGTGGCAAGCCAGGACTGGTTCGACAAGGACTTTTACAAGGTTCTGGGCGTGCCCAAGGATGTGTCCCAGGCCGACCTGAAGAAGACCTATCGGAAGCTTGCGCGCAAGTATCATCCGGACTCCAATCCGGGTGATGCCAAAGCTGAGACGAAGTTCAAGGAGATCAGCGAAGCCCACGCGGTGCTCTCGGATCCGGAGTCCCGCAAAGAATACGATCAGATGCGCGCGATGGGTTCCGGGATGCCGCGCTTCACGGCGGGCGGCCAGAACGGCGGCTTCGAGGATGTGTTCGGGGGCATGTTCGGCGGCGGTGCTGGCGGCGGTCGCCGCACGGCGAGCGCGCCGGGCGGCTTCGAGGACATCTTCGGCAGCATGTTCGGCGGAGGGTTCGGACAGTCCAGCGGTGGATATCGGGGTGCCGGCGGGCCGTCGAAGGGCCGCGACATCACGGCAACCACGACGCTGGATTTCGTCACGGCGATCAAGGGCGAAACCGCGCGGCTGCAGTCTGCCGGCGGCAAGCCGATCAGTGTGCGCATCCCTGCCGGTGTCGCGGACGGCCAGAAGGTCCGGCTCAAAGGCAAGGGTGAGCCGAGCCCGGACGGCGGGCCGCCCGGCGACCTCACGCTCACCGTGACCGTGCGCAAGCATCCGGTGTTCGAACGGGACGGACTCAACCTGCGCGTGGATGTCCCCGTGACATTCACCGAGGCCACGCTCGGCGCAACGATCGAAGTTCCCACGCTTGACGGCGATCCGGTGAAGCTGCGGATCGCCCCGGGAACACCGAGCGGTCGCGTTCTGCGGGTGAAGGGCCGCGGTGTCACGACGACGAAAGGCGTCGGCGACCTGTTGGCGGAAGTGGTGGTTGCCGTGCCGAGCCACCTCACCGCGGACGCGAAGGAGTATTTGGAGAAATTCGCGAAAGCGATGCCTGCGGAGAATCCTCGTGCTGAACTTATCGCAAAGGCGAAAGGATGATTCCCATGGATGAGAACTCGCCGGTCTTCGCCATCGCCATGGCTGCGGAGCTGAGCGGCATGCACCCGCAAACATTGCGGCAGTACGACCGGATGGGGCTTGTGTGCCCTCGCCGCACGGTCGGCAAGTCGCGTCGGTACTCGATGCGCGATGTCGCCCAGTTGCGGGAGATCGCGCGGCTTGGTGCGGAGGGGGTGAGCCTGGAGGGCATCCGGCGGGTGCTCGAGCTCGAAAACCAGGTGACCCAGTTGCAGGCGAGAGTGCGAGAGCTCGAGACGGCGCTCGCGGATGAACTTCTTACGAAACCCGGCCGACGAGTCTTCGCTGCCGGTGAGTCTGGCGACGTCGTGTCGCTGCGCACCGGGACCAGGGCGCAGCGCAACAACCAAGTCGTCGTGTGGCGACCGTTCAACCACTGATGAGAGACGAGGGGAGTCCACGAGTTGACCGAGATGGCGATTGCGGGCTCCCGGGCGGAGGTGGCGTGCTTTCGAACGCGGTGCCCATGAACGCGGCGCCCACCAACGCGGCGCCCACCAACAGAGTGCAGGAGTAGACGATGGCAAACATGCAGGGCGCACCGGCAAGCGACGAAGAGCCCAAGACCGCTCTCGAACAGTACGGTGTCGACCTCACCGCGATTGCCGGTACGGGCAAACTCGACCCGGTGATCGGGCGTGATGCGGAGATCCGCAGGGTGAGCCAGGTGCTCACCCGGCGCACGAAGAACAACCCCGTGCTCATCGGGGAGCCGGGGGTGGGGAAAACCGCGGTCGTGGAAGGTCTGGCGCAGCGCATCATCGCCGGGGACGTCGCCGATTCGCTCAAAGGCAAGCGGCTCGTGGCCCTGGACCTCGCCGCGCTCGTCGCCGGCGCGAAGTACCGCGGAGAATTCGAGGAACGACTCAAGGCTGTGCTCAAGGAGATCAACGAAGCGGATGGACAGATCATCACCTTCGTCGACGAGTTGCACACCCTCATGGGCGCCGGCGGCGGCGAAGGTTCCGTCGCTGCCGCGAACATGCTCAAGCCCATGCTGGCGCGCGGCGAACTTCGGCTGATCGGCGCCACGACCCTGGACGAGTACCGCGAGTTCATTGAAAAGGATGCCGCCCTGGAGCGGCGATTCCAGCAGGTGTATGTGGGTGAGCCGAGCGTTGAAGACACGATCGCCATCCTTCGCGGACTGAAGGAACGGTACGAAGCGCACCACAAGGTGGCCATCGCCGACACGGCGCTCGTGGCCGCGGCAGCGCTCAGCAACCGCTACATTTCCGGCCGCCAGCTCCCGGACAAGGCGATCGACCTCATCGATGAGGCGGCGAGCCGGCTCCGGATGGAAATCGACTCCGCGCCGGTGGAAATTGATGAGCTCCGGCGCAGCGTCGACCGGCTCAAGCTCGAGGAGCTCGCGCTCAAAAAGGAGAAGGACGACGCGAGCAAGGCGCGGCTCCAGAAGCTCCGCGACGACCTGAAGGAGAAGAGCGCGATTCTCGACGACCTTCAGACGCGCTGGGAGCACGAGCGGGCATCCCTCAACCGCGTCGGTGAATTGAAGGAGAAACTGGATGCGCTGCGCATGCAGGCCGACCGGGCGCAGCGCGAAGGTAACCTCGAGTTGGCTTCGCGGCTGCTGTACGGCGAGATCCCGGTGATCGAGCGTGAGGTGGCGGTTGCGGAGAAGTCGGAAGAGGAAACCCCGCTCATGGTCAACGATCAGGTGACCGCCGAGGACATCGCAGCGGTCATCGCCGCGTGGACCGGCATCCCCGTCGGCCGTCTTCTTCAGGGCGAAACGGAGAAGCTGCTGCACCTGGAGTCCGAGCTGGCGAAACGGCTGGTCGGCCAGAAGCGAGCGGTGCGCGCGGTTGCGGATGCCGTGCGCCGCAGCAGGGCCGGCATCGCCGACCCGGCCAGGCCTACCGGATCGTTCCTGTTTTTGGGGCCGACCGGTGTCGGAAAGACCGAGCTCGCCAAGGCGCTCGCGGAGTTCCTGTTCGATGACGAGAAGGCGATGATCCGCATCGACATGAGCGAGTACGGCGAGCGGCATTCGGTCGCGCGCCTGCTTGGCGCCCCTCCCGGGTACATCGGCTTCGAACAGGGTGGCCAGCTCACCGAGGCGGTGCGCCGCCGCCCCTACTCGGTTGTGCTCATGGATGAGGTGGAGAAGGCGCACCCGGACGTGTTCGACGTGCTCCTGCAGGTGCTCGACGACGGCCGCCTCACGGACGGGCAGGGTCGCACCGTGGACTTCCGCAACGTCATCCTGATCCTCACGTCGAACCTGGGCAGCCAATTCCTCGTCGACCCCGAGCTCAGCTGGGAGCAGAAGGAGGATGCTGTCAACACGATGGTGCGGCAGGCGTTCAAGCCGGAGTTCGTGAACCGTCTCGATGACATTGTCATCTTCTCGCCGCTGTCGATGGAGGATCTGGGCCAGATCGTCGAGCTGTACGTGGATCGCCTGGAGACCCGGCTCGCCGAGCGCCGCCTGGGCCTCGCCGTTACCCCGAGCGCGAGGGCGTGGCTCGCCGAGCGCGGCTACGACCCCATCTACGGTGCGCGGCCGCTTCGACGGCTCATGCAGCATGAGATCGATGACCGGCTTGCGACGGCGCTCCTCGCGGGAACAGTGCGGGACGGCGACACGGTGCTCGTCGATCTTGCGGACAACGGCGAAGAACTCAGCGTCACGAACGGTTAACTGAGGCGGCGGGAGGGTCGCCATCGGGGCCCCGCCGACGAAACGTCGGCGCACACACTACGGGGCGAGTTCTTTGGCGATCGCCTCGACGAAAGCGTCGATGTCGGCCTCCGTCGTGTCGAACGAGCACATCCAGCGCACCTCGCCGGCTGCGGCATCCCAGTCGTAGAACCGAAACGCTTGCCGCAGACGATCTGCGACGCCCGGTGGCAGCACAGCGAATACCGCGTTCGACTGGGTTTCCTGCGAGAAGGACAACCCGGTGACGGATCCGTCCGCGATGCGATCGTCGAGCGACCGCCGCAAGTGGGCGGCCATGGCGTTCGCGTGGCCTGCCGAGCGCAGCCACAGGTCTCCCTCGAGGAGCGCGAGGAACTGGGCGGACACGAACCGCATCTTCGACGCGAGCTGCATGTTGAGTTTGCGCAGGTACAGCAGACCGGGTGCGGTTTCGGGATTGACGGCCACGATCGCTTCGCCGTACAGCATCCCGTTTTTGGTGCCCCCGAAACTGAGCGTGTCGATTCCGGCATCCGTCGTGAATTCGCGCAGCCCGGTTCCGAGCGCTGCGGCCGCATTTGCGATGCGGGCGCCATCCATGTGCACGGTCATGCCCTTCGATTGGGCGTGGTCGGTGATGGCTTTGAGTTCCTCGACGGAGTACAGGGTGCCCAGTTCCGTGGTTTGCGTGATGCTCACCGCGAGCGGTTGCGCACGGTGCTCATCTCCCCAGCCCCACGCTTCGCGGTCGATAAGTTCGGGCGTGAGTTTGCCGTCCGAGGTTTCGACCGTGAGCAGTTTCAAGCCGCTCACGCGCTCCGGGGCGCCGTTCTCATCCGTGTTGATGTGCGCGGTCTTCGCCGAGATGACCGCGCCCCACCGGGGCAGCATGGCCGTGAGCGCGGTGACGTTGGCCCCGGTGCCGTTGAACACGGGGAACACTTCGGCCTGTTCGCCGAAATGCTGCCGGATGCCGGACTCCAGCCGCTCGGTGTACACGTCGCCTCCGTAGGCGATCTGGTGTCCGCCGTTCGCCTCGGTGATCGCCGCGAGAACCTCGGGGTGGGCGCCGGCATAGTTGTCGCTCGCGAAACCGCGCAGCTCGGGATCATGAAGTTGGGTCACCCGTCCATCCTCTCACCAGGACCGGGGTCGATCAGCGGGAGAGGGCCTCGGAGAGTTTCACGCGGGCGCCCGTCCGGAGCAGCGCATTCGAGTAGATCCGCGAACCGAGTACGATGACGGCGGCCGTCGTCACGAGCAGGACGGCGAGCGACAGCAGCGGCTCCCACCAGGCGGCCTCGCCGAGAAACACCCGCATGGGCATCCCGACGGGCGCGGAGAACGGAACATACGACATGATCGCGAGAACAAGCGGATTGTTGTTGAACGCGATCACGAGGATGTACGGGAGCATCACGAGGATCATCACCGGGGATGTGGCGCTCCCGACATCCTCCTGCCGGGACACGAGGGACGCGGTGGCGGCGTAGAGCGCGGCGATCATCACGAAGCCGAACACGAAGAACACCACGAACCAGGCAATGGACGGACCGAAACTGGCGAGCAGACTGGATTGGCCGGTCAGGGTGAGCCCGATCGCGGCGAGACCCGCGATCACCGCGATTTGCGCGAACGCGAGAATGCTGTTGCCGATCACTTTGCCCGCCATGAGGGCTCGCACCGAAATGGTGGACATCAGGATTTCGACGATCCGGGTCTGCTTCTCCTCGACGACGCTTTGGGCGATGGTGGTGCCGAACGTCATGGCGGACATGAAGAACACGATCCCGAACGCGATGGCGGCGAAATACGCGAGCACGGGGTTGACGGCGCCGGGGTCGAGGAGCTCCACTTTCGGGGACGTACTCAGTTGCGCCACCAGCGACTGGGGCACCGTGTCCAGCGCGATGACCGAAACGCCGATCCCGGACCCTTCGGCAGGAATGATCGCCGCCTCGACCGTGCCCTCGCGCACGAGACTCTTCGCCGTGTCCACCGAGTCCGCGACCGTGACGTTGAGTGTGGGGATTGCCTCCGCGAAGGCCACGGCCGCACCCGTCGCCGCGACATTCGTCTTCGACGCCGTCGTGCTCACGAGTCCGCCGACCAGCACCGACGCGAGCACCGCGAGCATCAGGATGCCGGTGGAGATAAGAAATGCCTTGCTGCGCAGCTTCATCCGAATTTCGCGCGCAGCAACAAGGTTTACGCTGTTCGCAAAACTGGGTTCACGGTAGTCGGTCATTGGATTACCTCGTGGAAGATTTGCGCGAGTGACGGTTCCTGTGGGGCGAACCGCGCCACGCCACCCCGTTCAAGAGCGGTGCGGAGGAGGTTCTGTGCGGCATCCGCCGTGTCGGCGCGGAAGGTCACGGTGGCGCCGTCGAGAGCCTCGATTTCGATCCCGGGAGTGCCGCGGACCCACGCGATATCCGAGGTGGCCTCGAGCTCGTAGCGGGATTCGCCGAACTCCGCCCTCAGCTTTTCGCGAGACCCTGAGGCGCGGATCGCCCCCTCCGCGATGACGACGAGGTCATCGCACAGTCGTTCGACGATATCGAGCTGGTGGGAGGAGAACAGCACCGGAACTCCGCGGGCCGCACGCTCTTTCAGGACGCCCTGAACCGTCTCGACGGCGATCGGGTCGAGTCCCGAAAACGGCTCATCGAGAACGAGGATCTCCGGGTCGTGCACGAGCGCCGCGGCGATCTGCGCCCGCTGCTGGTTGCCGAGCGAGAGGCTTTCGACGGTCGTGTCCGCGCGTTCGCCGAGCCCGAGCTGGTCGAGCAGGGTGGCCGTGTTGCGCTGTGCAGCGGCAGGATTCAGACCGTGGAGTCTGGCCAGGTAGACGATCTGCTCCGCGACCTTCATCTTCGGGTACAGCCCGCGCTCCTCCGGCATGTACCCGAAACGGCGGCGGTCGGCCGTCTCCAGGGGGCGTCCGTCGCGGGTTACCGTTCCGGAGTCGGCGGACAGCACGCCGAGGATGATGCGCATCGTCGTTGTCTTGCCCGCGCCGTTCGCGCCCACGAATCCGGTCATCCGGCCGTGCGCGATGGAGAATGTCACGTCGCGGAGAACTCGCGTGCCCCCGAACGACCGATTGACGTTGACTAGCTCAAGCACCCAACCACCCTAGACCAGTCGCACGGGCACAAAATTCGCCCTCGCCTACTCGCCCTCAACGGCCCACGCGCCGGAACAGGTAACACGCCGCTGGTCGCTCGAAAGCCACACCACGACCGCTCGCCAGCACCTGATCGACGGTGAAGGTTTCGGGCTTTCGGGCGCGAGCGAACGAGTCCAGATTGCCGGTCCGATACTGCATGCTGGCCCAGGTCGGTTGAACGGCGACGAGCTCGTAGCGCGGGTCCAGGAGCGCAAGCGAAGCATCCCCGTGCGAGTTGTTCGCGAGGAGGTATGCACCGTCGGCAAGGTATCGAGTGAAGTATCGCGTGACCGGACCGGCGTAGAGGGAAATGAGCACATCCGCCCATCCGTTGGCGACCTCGGCGAGCGGCTCCCGATAGTCCGCGACGACGAAGCGCGCCCCCGTAGGCGTGGTGGGAAGTGCGGAGACAGCCGTCGCGAACGTCCTGTCGCTGTCGACGAAGGTGACCTCAGGCCACACGCTGAGCGGCGCGGCGTCGAGGTAGGAGCCGGGGTAGAGCACGCGCTCGCCGCCGGTGATCGCCCGAGCAGCACGGTAGCTGGCCGTGCGGTCGCCGATCGTCTCCAGATAACCGCCGAACGCTTCGCCCCACGGAAAGGGCTGGGGCGAAGCGGGGTCGGTCACGCGGTCGCGGTCAGTCGGTGCCCGTGATGCCGGATGTCGACTCGATGACGGTCGTCATCTTGCGGGACAGCGCTTCGTAGAACATCGACAGCGGGAACTCGTCGTCGAGCACCTCGTTCGTGAGGTCCTTCGGCAGGCCGTCAAGCGGCAGGTCGCGCGTCGCCCACTGTGACGCCGGATGCGGGGTGAGCGTAGCCGACACCAGGTCGTACGCCGCCAGCCAGTGCGCCACTTTGGGCCGGTCGATCGAGCGCCAATACAGGTCGCCGATCTCATCGCCGAGCGCGTTCACGACATCCGGAACCTCGTCCCAGTCGATGCTGAGCGTCGTGTCTGTCCAGTGCAGCACGTGGTGCTGGTGCATCCACGCGAACAGCAGCTGCCCGCCCAGGCCGTCGTAATTGCGCACGCGACTTCCGGTGAGCGCGAACCGGAAAATGCGGTCGAAGATCACCGTGTACTGCACGAGTTGGGCGTGCTTGCGGGTCACCGGGTCCGTGTCGTCGGCGCGCACGAGCTTCACGCTCTCGCGGAACGCGGTGAGGTCACAGCGCAATTCCTCAAGCGAGTAAAGGAAGTACGGCATCCGCTGTTTGATCATGAACGGGTCGAACGGCAGATCCCCGCGCATGTGGGTGCGGTCGTGGATGAGATCCCACATCACGAAGGTCTCTTCCGTGAGCTTCTGGTCCTCGAGAAGTTCGAGTGCATCCGCCGGCAGGTCGAGCCCGGTGATGTCGGATGCCGCCTTCACGACACGGCGGAATCGCGCAGCCTCGCGGTCGGCGAAGATCGCACCCCAGGTGAACTTCGGGGTCTCCCGAACGGCAACCGTCTCCGGGAACAGCACGGCCGAGTTCGTGTCGTAGCCGGCGGTGAAGTCGAGGAACCGGATCGGAACGAACATTGTGTTGGAGTAGTCGCCGGCTTCCAGTTCGGCGACGAACTTCGGCCAGATCACCTCGATGAGGACGGCCTCCACAAGCCGGTCGGTGCTGCCGTTCTGCGTGTACATCGGAAACACGACCAGGTGGCGCAAACCGTCGACCCGGTTGTTCTCCGGGTGGAAGGCGACAAGCGAATCGTAGAAGTCCGGCACGCCGAAGCCCTCCTTCGCCCAACGCTCGAAGTCGGCGACGAGCGCGGTGAGGTACTCCTCGTCGTACGGGAACAGGGGGGCAAGTTTGGCAATCTCCTGGACGAGGGAGGCAACAAGCTTGCGCGCCTTCGACTGGTCGGAGGACTTGGGGATGCTGCCGTCCTGCACCTGGAGCGGGCGAATGCTCGTGGCCGCGGCTTTCAGGGCGAGCCACGCGGGGTTGGCTGCAACGTCCTCAACGACCTCGGGTTCGCCAATGATGGTCTTCTCGTGAGTGAGTGATGACATGGTTCGACCTCCCGTCGTTGTCGATGCGAAATTGGTAGCGATTTATAGGGTATCCGGCGAACCATGGCGTTTGGTTGTGGTCGTCGGCAAAAAACTGCGCCTGCGCGGTTCGCCGCGCCGGTTCCGTCAACGACAGGGCGCTCGGGTGTCAGTTCTCGTCGGATTCGGTGGGAATCCGGATGCTTCGGATCGCGGCCATCGCGTCGTGCGCGAGGGAAACATCGTGCGTGCGCACCGCATCCAGAAGTGTGGATTGCGCTTCGTACAGCGCAGCGTAGTCGATGGTTTTCGGGAGGTGGAGGCCGCCCAGGCGCACGAGGTGCATGACGGACGTGATGGCGCGGCGCAGCGACTCGTTCTTCGACAGTGGAGTGAGGCGGTTGAAGAAATGGAAGTTCGCGGTGGCCATGGACTGCATGTCGCGGGACGTGGCCGCGGTCTGGAAGTCGGCATGATCCTGGCTCATGTCCTCGAGAGTCGATGCCCCCGCGATCGGAATTGTCTCGTCCAGGAGTGCACCGAACAGCGCGCTCCACACGACGACGGCCTCGGCGGTCGTGCGGGGGTTCACCACAGCGACGCGGGTGAAGCGGTTGGCTGAGGCCTCGATGACACCGATTTCCCTGAGACGCTGGATGGCTTCGCGCACCGGCGTCCGCGAGACGCCATAACTGGCGGCCAGCGCAGTGTCGCTGATGTGCTCGCCGGGGAGCAGCCGCCCTTCGTGGATGTCGGCGAGGAGGCCCTCGAACACCGTGGCGACAACCTTGCTCGTAGCAATTCCGGCGGCCTCGGCAGGGGCGTTCTGACGGCCTGGCGAATGGGACTCAAGCATCCCACCAATATTACCGGGGCGATCTTTGCCAGGTCAGAAGATCATCGGTCTGTCGAGGTCCTCCGTATCGTCGGATGCCAGCTCGACGCTCACGGGCACGTGGTCGCTTGGCGCGTCGCCCTTGCGCTCGTCGCGGTGGATCTGAGCGGAGACCACGCGGTCTGCGAAGTCTGGCGAGCCCAAAATGAAGTCGATGCGCATGCCCTCATTCCGGGGAAAGCGCAGCTGCTTGTAATCCCAGTAGGTGTAACCCTCCGGGACGAGCGGTCGAACAACGTCGCTGAACCCCCGGTCGAGGAACGCGAAGAACGCCGCCCGCTCCGGGGCGGAAATATGCGTCGAAGTGCCGGGCGTGAAACTCGGGTCGCCCATGTCCTGGTCGGTTGGCGCGACGTTCCAGTCGCCCATGAGGGCAAGCGGCGCATCCGGATTCTCCGCGAGCCACGCCGTCGCGTGATCCTTGAGGCGCGCGAGCCAGTCGAGCTTGTAGGCGTAGTGGGGGTCGTCCAGCCCCCGTCCGTTCGGAACGTAGAGACTCCAGAGCCGGATGCCGTCCACGGTGACGCCGAGGGCGCGGGCCTCGAGAGGCTGGTCTGGCCCTTCCGCGCCTTTCAGGAATCCGGGCTGACCGGAAAAGCTCGTTTCCACATCCGTCATCGGCAGGCGGCTCGCGAACGCGACGCCATTCCACTGGTTGAGGCCGTGCGCGATGACGTCGTAGCCCGCCTCCTCGAACTGTTCGAGGGGGAACTGGTCGGGCCGGCACTTGATTTCCTGCATGCCGAGCACATCGATGTCTTCCCGGATGAGCCAGTCGACGACTCGACCTGCCCGGGTGCGGATCGAGTTCACGTTCCAGGTAGCGATGCGCATGCTCCAACGCTATCGGCTCCAAGTCACACCGCCTCCTGAATGATGAATAGAGTTGTCTGCGTGAACGACGCCCGACGCCAACTCATCGACTACATCGTTTCGGATGCGGTGTTTCACGGCGACTTCACCCTGACGAGTGGGAAGAAGGCGAACTTCTACGTCGATCTTCGGCGGGTGAGCCTGGACCACCGTGTCGCCCCGCTCATCGGGGCCGTCATGCTCGATCTGATTGCGGATGTCCCCGACGTTTCCGCTGTCGGCGGGCTGACCATGGGCGCCGATCCCATCGCTGCGGCAATCCTTCACCAGGGTGCCGCGAGGGGACTCGGCTACGACGCGTTTGTGGTGCGCAAGGAACCGAAGGATCACGGGCGGGGCCGTCAGGTGGAGGGTCCGGATCTGGCCGGCAAGCGCGTGATCGTCGTGGAGGATACGTCGACGACGGGCGGCTCGCCGCTGGCGGCGATCGCCGCACTCGAGAAAGTGGGTGCCGCCATTGCCGCGGTTGCCGTCGTCGTGGATCGCAACACCGGCGCGCGAGAATCCATTGAGGCGGCGGGATATCAGTACCGCGCCGCTCTCGGGCTTGAGGATCTGGGGCTGTCACCGTGAGCAACGATCGCGGCAACGGCAACGGCAACGGCAACGGCAACGGCAACGAGGAGGAGAGCGACGGCCTCGATGCGTGGCTTGCCGCGCACTTTCCTCCCAAGACTCCCGAAGAGCCGCCAGCGCAACCCCCCACGGAGCCGCCGACACCAACCCCGGTGGAACCACCCACGCAACCTCCTTCGGAGCCGCCGGTCGTGCCGCCCGTCGTGCCGCCCGTCGTGCCGCCCGTCGTGCCGCCGGCGGCACTTGAATCGCCCATAGTCCCTGAACCACCGACAACACCGGTACGGTCTGAGCCTCCGGAACCGCCAACCGAGCGGGTGTCCCCGACGACCGGGCCGCCCGGCGTCGTCCCGATGGCGGAAGAACTTGCCGGACTGCCGCCAGCACCCGAGTTCCCGCCGTCGCCGACGGAGGCATTCAGCGAGCCGGCGGGACCCTCGGCGATCGACGCGCTGTTCGGCGAGTCGAAGTTTCGTGACTACGAGCAGGAGCCTGCGCCATCCGAAAGCCCGTTCGCTTCCCGATCCGTCCCGGGCGAGGTCAAAGAGCCTGCGGTCATTTCCACGGCCCAGAAGTCGCTCATGTGGATTGCCGGTTCGCTCGTCGCCCTTCTCGCTTTGCTGGCGCTGTTCAGCCTGGGTACCCGGTTGAGCGGGCTGCTGGGCCCCGCACCCGATGTCGTTGCTGCTCCGACGAAGACCGCGTCGCCGACGCCGACGGCCGCCCCGCTTGGCCCGGTTGCGCCCGGCGAGTACCTCTGGAACAAGCTTCTGGGCGGCGAGTGCCTGAACCCGTACCAGGGGCCGTGGCAGCAGAAGTACACGGTCGTCGACTGCACCACCCCGCACGCTGCGCAGCTGGTGATTCGCGGCACGTTCGGGCCGGATGGAGGACTCGCCACTCCCTACCCCGGGCTTGAGGCATTGCAGTCGCAGGTGAACCTTCTGTGCACGGCGCCGACCGTGATCGACTACGCGAAGGCGGCGGCATACACGGACATCCAGGTTGCGGCGAGCTATGCCGCCACAGCGGATGAATGGTCATCCGGGGATAGGGACTACTACTGTTTCCTCTCCCGCAGCGCCGGCGGGATGCTCACGGAGGATATTGCTCAACCGCAGGTGGCTCCAACCCCAAATCCAGCACCCACCGCGTCGCCTTCGCCGTAGCGGGGAAACTCACACCGGAACCAGGCTCATCCGCCTAGCTGTCGGTCGCGCTTCGGAGGGCAGCCTGGATCAGTGCGAACGCTCGTTCCCGGTCGACGCCGAGCTTGCGGATGCGTTCTGCGAACGCGGACGCAGCCTCCTGCGCCTGCCGTTCGACCGGGTCACCGTGACTGGCGACGAAGGAGCCGTGGCGTCCGCGGGTTTCGATGATGCCATCAGTCTCCAGCTCGCGGTAGGCGCGAGCCACCGTGTTCGGAGCGAGGTCGAGGTCGCCAGCAAGTCGACGCACCGTGGGCAGGCGCGTTCCGGGCGCCAGTTCGCCGGATGTGACCAGATCCCTGACCTGCGTGCGCAACTGTTCGAATGGCGGCGTCGCCGACTTCGGGTCGATCGCTAACATCATGATTCAGGACCGGTCGTATCCGCAACGGGTCCAACAATCAGGCGGGCACTCAAGTCGGTGTACTGTGGCCAGAGCCGACGGAG
>CALMSL010000097.1 GCA_937872445.1 uncultured Microbacteriaceae bacterium
GGCGGGTCGTTGTCGAAGTTGACGACGAACGCCTCCGAGAGGTCGTCGGCGAGCCCGTCACCTCCGATCATCACTCCTGCCTTCATCATGGACTCGTTGTAGGCGCCCATCGCGTTGATGATCTGCTCGAAGTCGGCCTTCTCGTAGGCCGCCTTTCCTTCCGGGGTGGTTCGCATGATGAGCATGAATTTCATGGTGTTCTCCTTCATCAGGGGAGGCTGCGCGGTGCGTCCTCCTACTATGCCGTCGAACGGGCGCATCGGATATCGACATAGCTGGGAATTCCCATCAAAAATTTCTTCGACTCAGAGGGGATCGCTCCGGTCCGTCGCCGCCGGATGCTCGGCAAGAACCCAGTGCAGCGCGGTTCCCGGATCCGGGTCGTAGCTGCAGAAGAGTCCCGTGTGAATGCAGTTGCGAAGATGATGCGCGAGCGACTCATCGACCGTCGAGATCCTCGCAATGGCGGCCGAGATGGCTTTCCTCACCGCGACCCTGGCCCGCTCACCGCTCGAACCCACCATGCGTTGCCGACCGCCGATACCTGTTGCCCGGCGCACCTCCTCAAGCAGCGCTTCACGTTCGCCCCGCAACGCGTCGATGCGGCCAGGGTCGGCCCAGTCTTCCGCTTCGCCGAGTTCCTCGTCGAGCTCCCGAAGACGATCACGGTACGCCTTGAGCGCGTGCCGGTCGGCGAGCTCGCCCACACCGCTTTCCTGCACGACCGGGCGATCCGCCCCGACCAGCTCGAGGACGGGAATCTGGTGGCCAGGCCGCCGAAGGAGCTCCTGCAGGTACCCGAAACCGCGAAGTCCGGTGACGGCGACCGCGTCCTGTCCGACCGCCCAGAGGCCCCCGGCGGTCGGATGCAGGTGCGGCCCGCGTTCCTGCCGGGGCTTAGCGGCGTCCAGACCGGGGCTTCGTTGGGCTAGCCGCCGCGACCACCACTGGGCGCCGATCCGCTCGTAGGTGGCGAGGGCACGGGCGCGAAGCGCCGCGGCCTGCTCGCCCCGGCCCAGCGCTTCGTTTGCGCGGTACAGCGTGTCGTCAGTCGTGCCGTGGAACATGATCGCGCCCGCATTCACGACCGCGCGCCCTGCGTAGGGGGAGAGCAGGTCGGCCGCCGTCTCGATGAGTTCCGCATCCTGAAGCGTGAGCGCCACCTCGAGGACGCAGTGCACGGTCAGGAGCCAGTTCACGTCGCGGGGAAGATCGTCCAGCACTCCGCCCTTGAACGTCTCCACGAGCGCACGCGCATTCGTGTGCCCACCCGCCTCGACCCACAGGAACGCGGCTTCCGCAAAAACCACGACGGCACCGTCCGCGCGGGCAAAATCTTCCGCGATGCGAGCCCCGCGCTCGATCCGCTCGACGTCTCCCGCCTGCACCGCCGAGTACGCGTCCATGGCCTTCAGCACGAGCGCGGCATCCGGGATTGACGACTTCGACGCGGCCTCCGACGCCACGGTGATGAGCTGGTTGGTGGTGTCGGTCCTTCCCCGGAGGAGGTCGAGCATGAGGCGGCGGGATGCTGCGAAGAAGAGCGCGCGCGGGGATTCCTCGCCCAGTCGTTCGATCGCGCGCATCTGGCGGTTCATGGCCGGCACGTCGAGCGCTTCGCACGCCACGTGCAGTCCCCACAAATGCGCCTGAAGGCGGGAGTTCGGGTCGGGCACGTGCGCGGCAACGTCATCCAGTTCGCGTGCGAGGATCCGACGGGTCTCCACGTCGTCCGGACCCCAATGCGTCGCGAGCGCTGCATCGAGCGCATCGGCGATGAGGGATTCGTCACCGGTTCGGCGAGCGCACTGGATTGCCTGGTCCGAGAATTGAACGCCGCGTTTCGCCTGCCCGGCGTACACCCAGCATCGGGCGAGGGCCGCAGCGAGGCGCGAACGGATGGCGTCGTCGGTGCTGTGGGCGAGGATGTCGTACAGCAGCGACGGGAGCCTGCCGGGCTCGGTGTCGAACGGCTGCACGGATGCAGCTCCCAGCGCCGCCGTCGCCCAGCGTTCGAGGTCGCCCGCGTCGCGGGCGAGATCCGCGGCCGCGCCGTACAGGTGGGCCGCGTCAACACCCCGCCCGGAGGCACGCTCGGTGTCTGCGCGGGCGAGGAGTTGAACGATCTCCGACGGTGCGGTCGCCACGATTTATTGTAATTTCTACCGTGGCGTGTGCGGAGGGTTACGGCCTCACGATGTGGATGGCCGCGGCGTGTTCGCGCTGCTGCGCCTCGTCCCAGTCGCCGGTGCAGTAGATCGCCAGCTCGGTGATCGTGTCGCCGTCGACGTCGGCGAGTGCCAACTCGCGTGCGTACCACTCCTGCCCCTGATTGTGCCAGCGCTCCTCGAACTCCATCGTGAAACCGTGCTCGGTATTCTCGACGCGCGCGGCGCGCACCTGCCCCGGCCACGGGTGATTCTCCTTGCGGATCGCGAGCAGGCCCTCCGCGGTTTCCGCCTGAATTCTCCAGTGCGGGAGCATCACGTCCGAGAACAGGTTCGGCGAAAACAGGCCCTCAGGTGCTACGCCGGTCTCCAGGAACCGGATGAAGTTCGCGACCGCCGTAGGTGTGCCGAGGTTCATTGCCGAGTCCGGCGCCACGGTCGCTTTTTCCTGGTCCGTCATTGCGGTTTTCATGCGGATGCACCCGCCTTCGCCAGGTTCTCTCCGACGACGGCCATCGTCTTCTCGAATTCGGCCGTCGGACTGAATTCGATGACGGACGTGCCCGCCGTGACGAGCGGCAGGTGGCCGGCGGGCGCGTAGTACGCGTCGCCCTCCATGTAGGTCTCCTCGTGGTCTTGCCAGCGGAACGTGACGTGGCCGCTCGTCACCACTCCCCAGTGCGGGCAGGGGCAACGGTCGCCGGGGAGCCCGGCGAAAAACGGCGCAGGGTCGGCATCCTGCTTGAAACTCTCAAAACTGACCATGTACTCGCCGAGCGGCGCGTAGCGGCCTTCGATCACATCCTCATCCACCTCGACGGGTGTCGAGAGTCGGTTTGCACTGGGCATGATGTCCTCCTGGGTTGATTCGAATCGTTTGATGGGAACGGTTGCGCGGGGCAACTGTCACCTCTACGGCGTGACTATCGGCGGAACAATGTGACGCGGGGTGTGACGCCTGGCTTGAGAAACACTTCCCGGACCCCACTATCGGAGTGTCGGTGCCGAATCGTAGGGTTCTGTCATGGCTGAAGTACTCCTGGTCCATCACGCTCTGGGGCTAACCTCCGGAATTGAAGCGTTCGCCGCAACCCTCCGCGGGGCCGGTCACACCGTTCACACGCCGGACCTGTTCGATGGCAGGACCTTCGCCACCATCGACGAAGGTGTTGGGTATGCCGGCGAGATCGGATTCGGCGAGATCATGGAGCGTGCCAGGCAGGCGGCGGATGCGTTGCCCCCTGAGCTCGTCTACATCGGGTTCTCGCTCGGGGTCGTTGCCGCGCAGATGCTCGCGCAGACGCGGTCTGGCGCCCGCGGCGCTGTGCTGTGCTACTCGTGCGTGCCGTATACAGAGTTCGGCGAAGCGTGGCCGGATGGAGTGCCCGTCCAGATCCACGGCATGGATGCTGACCCGTACTTTGCCGATGAAGGGGACCTCGAGGCGGCGCGCGAGCTCGTCGCATCCGCCGACAATGCCGAGTTGTTCGTGTATTCCGGTGACCAACACTACTTCGCCGACTCGACCCTGCCGTCGTATCGGCCGGAAGCGGCGGAGCTGCTCATGAGCCGAGTTCTGGGGTTCCTCGCCGCCAACGGCTGACACTGGGGCAGGATGGGAGCGTGAAGCTCAAACTCGACCTGCACGACATCTACAACCG
>CALMSL010000098.1 GCA_937872445.1 uncultured Microbacteriaceae bacterium
CGGTACATGTACCGCACCGTCTCCGGCAGGCTCCGGTAGGAGTAGTAGCGCGCAGCGTCCGCGACGGTGAAGGCGCGGAGAAGGAGCCGGTCGGTTTCGAGGGGCAGTGTGAGGGTCAACGCTCAGCGTCCCCTGCCGCTTGCTGCAGCATCTGGACATAGTCGGCCCACCAGCGCTCATCATGGTCGGGAAGGTTGCCGTTGTCGGCGCGCAGCCCTGCCTTCCCGTCGATCAGTTCGCGCACGATATCGGCGTGTCCGGCATGCCGGGCAGTCTCGTTGATCATGTGCACGAGGATGCGATGCAGGGTGACGTCCCGCGCTTCTGCCGACCACCACGGCACGATGCCGGGCGCATCCAGCGGGAGTTCGTCGATGGTTTTGTCCGCGTGCGCCCACGATCGGTGGTACAGCGCGATGATGTCCGCGCGGGACTCTTCCGGTGTCGCCCACATGTCGGCGTTGTCCGGCGCATCCTCGGCAAACCAGGGCAGCGGCTCGACGAAGGGCCGTCCGAACACGTCTCCGAAGTAGCCGATCTCGACGCTCGCGACATGCTTCACAATGCCGAGCAGGTTCGTTCCGGTAGCCGTCATGGGCCAGCGCACCTCGCGCTCGCTCAGACCGTCAAGTTTCCAGAGCAGCACCTCTCGTGCCTGCTGCAGGTACCGCTGGAGCGTTTCTTTTTCCGTGAGCACCCGCCAAGGTTATCCGTACCAACCGACTATGCGTCGTTGCGCCTGAGCCACCACACCATCACGATGAACAACATGCCAAACAGGAGGAAGCCGCCCACGTACCACAACCACATTCCGTCGTCGCCCAATCCGCTGTCCAGCGGCACCCAAGGCGGTGGCGAACGGCGAATTGCCCAGGAGTTGGAACATCCGTGATCGTTCCGGGTTGGACGCTCGCACGGTGCAACGCGGGGGTGATCGTGGTGGTTCGGGTCCCACCACGATCCTGCGCAATCGCCACCGTATCGAAGGATCGGTATATCGACAAGAGTTTTTTGATAATTGATCAAAAACGGCTCGGCTGGGACTGCCGTTGACGTCAGGTTCGACAAGTCCCGCTGTATCGTGGCCGCATTTTACGAACGCGGCGGATCTCGGCGCTCTCCGTCGCGCTAACGACCACCTACCGTCGGCAGTTACTTCTTCGAGTTCGCCGTCGCGACTGGTTCGTTGAGTGCGAGAAGCACGGCAAAGCCGGCCCACAGAGTCGAGATGCCCATGGCGGTGTCCTTACCGTTCCAAATGGAGGACTGCCACATGGCGAACCATTCGGAGCCGATCACGATGAAGCCGAAGAACCAGATGATGAACCCGAGACCGTAGGCCGCGTACCCCCAACTGCGGGCATGACTGTAAGCGGCAACGTCAGCACCGCGCAGCCGGAACAATTTCACTGCACCGATGAGTGCGAGTGCGGCGAAGACTCCCTCCGCGATGATGATCCCGATGTAGGCGATGTGATGGATCACGGGGCTGTCGATTGCGCGCCACATGAGCGCATTGCCGTCGAACGTCGTGTCCATGGAGAGCACGTGGCGCACGAACTGGAAGTTGGAGTCGTAGTCCATGAGGTTGCCCGCAAACACGAACAGGCCGAACAGGCCCGCCATGGCGAGGGTTAGCGACTGCAATACCCGAAGTGGGTTCTTCATTGAGTTTCACCTTTCCTTGTGAATACGAGATCGATATGTGGGTCCATGTGCTGTTCGAAGGAGATCGCCTGCACGAACTCCCACCCTTCCGCTGCGCGTTCGCGGATGATGTCGCGATAGTCCTCGTCGAGGTAGAGCCCTTCGCGGCGACGCTTGGTCGAGACCCTGTGGAACGTATATTCCATCATCGGCCACAACGATCCGGCGACGTCCACGGCCACGACTCGGCGAGCCATACCGCGACGGCGTCCGAGAGAGCGTTGTCCAGATGTGCCCGATCGGCCCGCACCCACGACTGCACGCGAACGTCGCCGCCCGTCTTGGGCGGGTACAGATATACGCATCCGATCACGTCCCGATCGCTCGGATCGAGCACGGTGAACGTGAAGCCCGTCCGCGCGGCAAAGTCATGCGCGTGCTGCTCGAGGTCATCGAGGTTCTCCTCCAGCGACATCCCATCGCCCGGCGGCCAGCCACCGTCAGGATAACCAGGGGTTGAACGGATGTGGTCAATGCTTGACGTCCACGCAGCGTGGTCAGCTTCATTGTGTTCCGGGCCGAGTGGCTCCAGCACGAACTCGTCGGTAACCAGCGTCCTTGGCGGATCGAATTCGGAAGGCACCAGTGGGCGTGGAGTCATGCCCAAGACCTTACTCGCGGGGCGCTCTGGTCCCACGCACCGTGGACGACCTTGAGAGCGTCGGCGAAGGCGGCCTGTGATTGCGTCAACACCTTGTTTGCGAGCGCGACCAGGGCTTGCGGAAGCGGAAGATTGACTCGCGCCTTGCATTCGACGAACTGTCTGACCCAAGTGTGACTACCTCATGCCTGAATGGGGAGGGTGGATCACTAGTCCTCGAGTGCAACGTCGCTGAGCCGCGCCCCGAGCCCGGCACAGAGAACGTGAGCCTGCTCCAGCGGCAACCACCAGCACGTCCAGCGCTGCGGCGCACCACCGTCGGACGCCAATTCTTCACCCCCGTTCCATCGATCCGCGAGGCGAACGTCACGAGGTGAAAGCTGGAAGAAGTGCCGTTCGTGCACCTCCGCCTTAGAAGGCCACACATCGTAATTGTCGACACCCAGAGCCCGGACAATGCGCACTGCAATCCCGGTCTCCTCGAAAACCTCGCGGACCACAGCCACTTCGGGCTGCTCGCCTGGCTCGATCGTCCCGGCCGGAACTTGGACACCAGTGATCTCCAGTGGCAGGTCATCGTGCGTGAACACCAGCAGCCGTCCGTCGTTTACGACATAGCCGACAGCCTTCCGAACGAGACGACGCTGCGGACTGGCACTCACGCGACCTTCAGCGGGACAATCTCGGCCACCGTGTCGCGCAGCGCGCGGCGCTCGAGCCGCAGTTCGTAGTTGGACTGCAGGTTCATCCAGAACTCATCCGACGTTCCGAAATACCGCGCCAGGCGTACGGCGGTGTCGGCCGTGATCCCCCGCTTGCCGTGCACGATTTCGTTGATGCGCCGCGGCGATACGCCGATGGACACGGCCAGTTTGTTCTGCGTGATTTCGAAGCCCTCGATGAAGTCCTCCATCAGGATTTCCCCGGGGTGGATCGGCTCGATCAGGTCACCCTCAGTGGTAGTCGACGAGTTCGACATCTTCCGCACCTCCCTCTCTCCAGATGAAGCAGAGACGCCACTGGGCGTTCACTCGGATGCTGTGCTGCCCGCGACGATCGCCGACCAGCCGCTCCAAACGGTTACCAGGAGGAATCCGAAGATCCTCCACGTCCTTCGCTGCGTTGATTAGCTCAAGCTTCCGCAGAGCCACCCGCTGCACTGCCCGATCGATTCCCTTGACGTACTGCTCATGCCAGATGCGCTCGGTGACCTTGTTGCCGAACGATCTGATCACGCGAAAAGTATATAACGCGCAGCGTCAATAACGCTATACGTTAAACCTAAACTCCACGACGTCGCCATCCTGCATGACGTAGTCCTTGCCCTCCATGCGGGCTTTGCCCTTCGCGCGCGCCTCGGCCACGGAACCCGTCGCAACGAGATCCTCGAACGAGATCACTTCGGCCTTGATGAAGCCCTTCTCGAAGTCGGTGTGGATGACGCCAGCAGCTTGCGGTGCTTTCCAACCTTTGTGGATCGTCCAGGCGCGCGTTTCCTTCGGGCCGGCCGTGAGATACGT
>CALMSL010000099.1 GCA_937872445.1 uncultured Microbacteriaceae bacterium
AGCGGACGATGTGCATGGCGCGGGCGGCATCCGTGATGCTGCCGGACAGCGACGGGTAGACGTTGAACGCCTCCGCGAGCTCGTCGACGGTGAGGCGGTGCTCGATCGCGAGCGCGATCGGCAGGATCAGCTCGGATGCCTTCGGCGAGACCACGACCCCGCCGATCACCGTGCCCGTGCTCACGCTCGCGATGAGCTTCACGAATCCGTCCTTGATGCCCAGCATTTTCGCGCGCGGATTCTGCGACAACGGCAACTTGTGAATCCGGCCCGGCACGACACCATCCTCGATCTGCTTCTGCGACCAGCCCACCGTCGCGATCTCCGGCTGGGTAAAAATGTTCGAGGTCACGTTGCGCAACTCCACCGGATTCACGGCGTCCCCCATCGCGTGGAACACCGCGGTGCGCCCCTGCATGGACGCGACGGAGGCAAGCGGCAGGAAGTCCGAGCAGTCGCCGGCCGCGTAAATCGAGGGCATCGAGGTGCGCGCAACCCGGTTGACCCGGATGTGCCCGGACTCGGTGAGCTGCACGCCCGCCTCCTCCAGCCCGATGCCTGCCGTGTTCGGCACCGATCCGACCGCCATGAGGCAGTGGCTGCCCTCGACGGTGCGGCCGTCGGTGAGCGTCGCGACCACGCCATCCGCCGTGCGCTCGATCGATTCGGCGCGCGACTTCGACAGCACGGTCATGCCGTTGCGTTTGAACACGCTCTCGATGACCTGGGCCGCGTCGGCATCCTCGCCGGGCAGCACCGTGTCGCGGCTCGAGATGAGCGTGACGTGCGCTCCGAGCGCGCGGTACGCGGAGGCGAACTCCGCACCGGTGACCCCGGACCCGACCACGATGAGATGCTCCGGCACGGTGTCGAGCGCGTACAGCTGCGTCCAGGTGAGGATGCGCTCGCCATCCGGCATCGCGGACGGCAGCGTGCGCGGGCTCGCCCCCACGGAGACGACGATCGTGTCGGCGTCGATCGACTCGAAGTCGGTGCGCTTCTTCCCCGCGCCCGTCGACACGATGACGCGCTGCGGGCCGTCCAGCCGCCCGTCGCCCTGCAGGATCGTGACGCCCGCCGCGATGAGGGCGGCCTTCATGTCCTCGGACTGGTCGCGGGCGAGCCCGAGGAGCCGCTTGTTGACGGCCGCGAGGTTGACGGCGACCTCCGGTTTCGTCGGCCGGCCGTCGCCGCGGGCGAAGAATTGCACGCCGAGATCGGCGGCATCCACGATCGCATTCGCGGCCTCCGCTGTGGCAATCAACGTCTTGGACGGCACGACATCGGTGAGCACCGCTGACCCGCCGACCCCGGTGCGCTCGACGAGCGTCACCTCCGCGCCGAGCTGCGCGCCGGTGAGCGCAGCCTCGTACCCGCCTGGACCGCCGCCGACGATTGCTATGCGCTGTTTGCGCTCGAACTTGTACGCCATCGCACCATTCTCCTGTAGTAACGGCTTTCACATCTGCCCCACACCCTCCTGAATGATGAAAGCCAGCCGGGCAAATTAGAGTGGAGGGCATGACGAACCACTCCAATCCGCTCGACGACCCTGCCGCGGACCCGTTCCAGGTCGCGCAGGATGCCGCGGCGCAGATCGCCGAGAAGACCGGCGTCGACCGCCACGACATCGCGCTCACACTCGGCAGCGGATGGGCGAAGGCCGCCGACCTGATCGGCGAGACGACCGCGACGATTCCGGCGACCGAGATCACCGGATTCAGCAAGCCGGCTCTGGAGGGCCACGTCGGCTCGCTGCGCTCCATCCTGCTGCCGAGCGGCAAACGCGCCCTTGTGATCGGCGCGCGCACCCACTTCTACGAAGACCACGGCGTGCGGCGCGTCGTCCACAGCGTACGCACGGCGGCCGCGACGGGCGCGAAGGTGATGATCCTCACGAACGGCGCCGGCGGCATCAGGGAAACCTGGACGCCGGGCACCCCCGTGCTCATCAGCGACCACATCAACCTCACCGCGACCTCCCCGCTGGAGGGCGCGACGTTCGTCGACCTCACCGACCTGTATTCGAAGCGGCTGCGCGATCTCGCCCGCACGATCGACCCCGGTCTGGATGAGGGGGTGTACTGCCAGTTCCGCGGCCCCCACTACGAGACCCCGGCGGAAGTGCAGATGGCGAAAACGATCGGCGGCCACATCGTGGGCATGTCGACGGCGCTCGAAGCGATCGCCGCGCGCCAGTCCGGCATGGAGGTGTTCGGGATGTCGCTCATCACGAACCTCGCGGCGGGCATCCAGAAGACCCCCTTGAGCCACGCCGAAGTCATCGACGCCGGGAAAGCCGCGGAGCCCGTGATCAGCGCGCTCCTCGCGAAGATCGTGGCGGCGATCTGAATGGGAACGAACGACGTCCTCGCCGCCGCACGCGCGTGGCATGACCAGGACCCGGACGAGGAGACGCGCGCCGAACTGGAGGCGCTCATCGCGGACGCCGAAGCCGGCAACGACAAAGCCCTCGAGCACCTGCACTCCCGCTTCGACTCCCGCCTCGAGTTCGGCACGGCAGGGCTCCGCGGGGAGCTCGCCGCCGGCCCGAACCGCATGAACCGGGTGCTCGTCGCCCAGGCGGCCGCCGGTTTCGCCGCGTTCCTGCTTGAGCGCGAAAGCGCCCCGAGCGTGGTGATCGGCTACGACGGCCGCAAGAACTCGCAGGTTTTCGCCACCGACTCCGCGGAGATCATGGCCGGTGCCGGCGTGCGCACGATCATCCTTCCCCGCCTCCTGCCGACCCCCGTGCTCGCCTTCGCGGTGCGGCACCTCGGCGTGAGCGCGGGCGTCATGGTCACGGCGAGCCACAACCCTCCGAACGACAACGGTTACAAGGTGTACCTGGGCGGATCGGACGAGGGTTCGCAGATCGTGTCTCCCTCTGATGCCCAGATTGAGGCGCAGATCCAGAACGTCGCCGCCACCCGCCTCGTGCCGGAGCTGCCACGTTCAACCGACTACGAGACGGCGGGCGAGGACCTGCTGGACGAGTACGTGCGGTTGACCGCCGCTCTCGTTCAGCGTCCGGAGGCGACGCCGCGTTTCGTGTACACCGCCATGCACGGCGTCGGCTGGGAGACCACGAAACGCGTGTTCGCCGACGCGGGCTTCGGCGAGCCCGTCGTGGTTCCGGAGCAGATCGAACCGGATGCCGCATTCCCAACCGTGTCGTTCCCGAACCCGGAGGAGCCGGGCGCGCTGGATCTCGCTTTCCGCACCGCCACGGAGTCCGGCGCTGAACTCGTGATCGCGAACGACCCCGACGCGGACCGCCTCGCCGTGGCGGTCCCGGATGGCGACGGCGGATGGCGGCGCCTCTCCGGCAACGAGATCGGCTGGCTGCTCGGCTGGCGGGCGGCGCAGCGGCTGAGGCAGGCCGCGGAGTCCGTTGCCGCGGTCGGCGGCGACGTCGCCTCCAGCGTGACCGGCACTCTTGCCGCCTCGATCGTGAGCTCGCCCGCCCTGTCCGCGGTCGCCGCCGCATACCACCTCGAGTACGCGGAGACGCTTACCGGCTTCAAATGGGTGTCCCGGGTGCCCGACCTCGCCTACGGCTACGAGGAGGCCCTCGGCTACCTCGTCGACCCGCAGAAGGTGCGCGACAAGGACGGCATCTCCGCGGCGGTCGAGTTCCTCTCGCTCATGGCCGAGCTGAAGGCGGCGGGGAAGTCGTTCGAGGATCACGAGCTGGAGTTCGCGGCCGAGTTCGGCGCGTTCGCGTCCGGTCAGGTGTCGGTGAGGGTTCAGGATCTCAGCGACATTCCGCAGATCATGTCCCGCATCCGCCAGTCGCCGCCGACCCGCCTCGGCACGGTTCCGGTGAGCGCGATCGATGATTTCGAGAACGGGTTCGGCGATTTCCCGCCAGGGGACATCCTGCGGATCCACCTCGGGGACGGCTCCCGCGTGATCGTTCGCCCGAGCGGCACCGAGCCGAAAGTCAAAGTGTACCTGGATGCGTCGAGCACCGAGGGCTCGCCCGCTGAGCGGATCGCCGCAGCGCAGGCCGCGGTGGACGCGCTCACCACCGCCGTGCGGGAACTGCTCGCCCGATGACGCTGCCCATCAACGACACCGTCGTCACGTATCCGACGGGGGCGACGTCCGGCACGGCGACGGTGCTGCACGTTGAGAAGATCGGAGACGTGTTCGCGGTCCTGCTCGACACCACGCCGGTGCACCCGGTGGACGCGGGCTGGCCGGACCAGCCGGCGGACCGCGCCTCGTTCGAGTGGAACGGCGGCCGGGCCGACGTGACCGACTGCCTGGTCGCGGCGACGGACGGCGAAACCCTGGCGCTCGGCGCGGAGATCCCGGTGCGGAAGGGCACGGAAGGGTGGGCGTTCGTGGCCGCGCACGTGGTGACCGAGGCTCCACCGGACGGCATGGTTGTGACGGTCGACGTGGACGACAAGTTCCGTCGCGCGCTGTCGATCGGGCACACCGGATGCCACCTCGCCTCGCTCGCCCTGAACCGCGCGTTGGCCGACCGCTGGGCGAAAACGGTGCGGGAGGATGCGCTGGGTTCGCCGAACTTCGACGCTGAAGCCAACGACGTGTCGCGCATCCTCGAGAACGGATCCCGGGACACGTACCGACTCGGCAAGTCGCTGCGCAAGAAGGGGTTCCGCACGGACGGGTTCGCCGATGGCCTTGCCGCGGTGGAGGACGCCATCAACGCCTCGCTCCAGAGCTGGGTGGGGGCGAAACTGCCTGTCCGCATCGACCGTGACGGCGACCGCCTCACCGACCGCCGCTACTGGGTGTGCGAGTTCCCGGAGGGGGCGGCGCGCATCCCGTGCGGGGGCACGCATGCGAACGACCTCGGCGAGCTGAAGGGTCTCACCGCGCGACTGTCGCTGGAAGACCACGAGGGGACGCCGGTCCTCGTGATGGAGACGACCAGCGCGTGAGCCGGCGGTTTACCCGCCTTCGCCGCCGTTCCAGGTGAATTCCGGCGCGCGCTTCGCACGGAACGCCTCCACGCCGATGGCCCGATCCTCCGACGCGACCGACTGCCACGTCGCGGCAACCTGCCCAGCACTCGCGGACCCGTCCGCGAACGCGTCGATGATCTCCTTCGTCGCCCGTATCGAGTACTGGGATTTCGCGGCGAGCAGCCGCGCGAACTCGTTCGCCGCCTCCCAGAACCCGTCGGCGGGGAGCACCTTGGTGACGAGCCCGAATCCGAGGGCGGCCTGCGCCGGGAACAGTTCCCCCGTGAACAGCAGGTGCTTCGCGACGGCCGGCCCGGCGATCGCGATGACGCGTTCGATGCCGGAGACCGGGTAGATGATGCCCAGCCGTGACGGCGTGATGCCGAACGTGGAGCGCTCGGAGGCGATCCGGATGTCGCACGCGCCCGCGATCTCCCATCCGCCGCCGACGCAGTAGCCGTCGATCGCGGCGATGGTCGGTTTCGGAAATGCGGCGATCGCGTTTTCCGCGACGGTCATGATGCCGCCGTCGGACACCGTCGGGTCGGGCGGCTGCGGCAGGATCCGGTCCAGATCGGTGATGTCCGCCCCCGCGGAGAAGTCGGTGCCCGCTCCGCGCACCACAACGACGGTGACGGCGTCGTCGGCGGCCAGACGGGCAAGGAGCGGTTCGAACTCGGCCCACATCCGGGAGTCGATGGCGTTGCGTTTCCCGGTGTTCTCGATCACGATCGTGGCAATCGACCCCGCGGTCTCCACCCGCACCGACCCCACGGTCAGCCTCCCGCGCCGTCCCGGGCGGAACCGCGCGCGGTCGACCCGTCCAGGGCGGCGACCACGCCGGAGTCGAGAAGCCCCTGCACCTGTTCTTCGGTCAGGCCGAGCCGCTCCAGAACCGCCCGCGTGTCTTCGCCGAGGGCGGGCGGCGCCTTGCGGATGCTCGGCGCGACGCCGTCGATTGACAGCGGGCCGCGCAACAGCGGCAGGTCGCTGCCGTCGGCGCGCGTCACGTGCTGCACCATGTCGAGGTGCTTCACCTGCGCATCCTCGAACACTTGCGCGTAGTTGTAGATCGGGCCGGTCGGGATGCGCGCGGCGCGGAACGCCTCGACCCAGTCGAGGCCGGCGCGTGCCGCGAGCAACGCCTCCAGCCGCTCCTTCAGTTCCGCGCGGTGCGTGGTGCGCAGCTTGCCGGTGGCCAGTTGCGGGTCGTGGGCGAGCGAGGCATCCCCGACGAGTTCGCACAGGTCGCGCCACTGCTTCTCGTTTCCGACGGCG
The DNA here is from genome assembly GCA_937872445.1 of uncultured Microbacteriaceae bacterium. Lineage (GTDB taxonomy): Bacteria > Actinomycetota > Actinomycetes > Actinomycetales > Microbacteriaceae > Terrimesophilobacter. Next base: position 6,222 of record CALMSL010000099.1, read on the forward strand.
ATGATCACCGGGATGTCGGCGGTCGCGAACACGCCGTACGGCGCGAGCACGGGATGGTCGTTTCCCTGCGGCTCCGGCACGACGCCCGTGCTCAGGAACCGTTGCCCCTGGAACACGGAGATCGCGAGCGCCGCCTCCAGGAGGGACGTCGACACGGTGTGGCCGGTGCCGGTGCGTTCGCGGTCCAGGAGGGAGGCAAGGATGCCGACGGCGGTGAAGATCCCCGAGAAGATGTCGATCACCGGGATGCCGACGCGGTACACGTTGTCGGCATCCTGACCCGTCACGGACATCAGCCCGGACATGCCCTGGGCGACCTGGTCGAGCCCGGCGGTCTGGCTGAGCGGGCCGGTGGCGCCGAAGCCGCTCACCGAGGCGACCACGAGGCCGGGCTTTTCCGCGCGCAGCGCCTCCGGGTCCAGGCCCAGGTCGGCCATGACGCCGGGGCGGAAGTTCTCGATCACGACGTCCGAAGCGAGCGCCATGCGCTTCAGCAGCGCCTGCCCTTCCGCGCTGTAGAAGTCAAGCGCGATCGAGGATTTCCCGCGATTCGTGGAGTCGTAGTACAGGCTGTGGTCGCCCTCGAACGGCGGCCAGCCCCGCGTGGAGTCGCCGCCCTTGATCGACTCGACCTTCGTGATGGTCGCGCCGAGGTCGGAGAGCAGAGCCGTCGCGTAGGGCCCAGCGAGAGCCCGGGTGAGGTCGAGGACGGTGATCCCGGCCAGCGGCAGCGCGGACGTCGGGGCCGACCCGGTGTGCTCGGGCACCGTTACGCCCGCAACTTGACGTTGATCTGTTTGATCTGGGTGAAGCCTTCGAGCATCCCCTCGAGGGACACTTCGCGGCCGAGGCCGGACTGCTTGTAGCCGCCGTAGGACTGCCCGGCGACCTGGCCGCCGCCCTGGTTCACCTGCACCCAACCGGCCTCCAGCCGGTGGGCGGTGTTCAGGGCGTTGTCCAGGTTGTGGCTCCACACGAACGCCGCGAGACCGTAGTGCGAGTCGTTGGCCATGGCGACAACTTCGTCGACGGTTTTCCACGGGATGGCGACGAGCACCGGCCCGAAGATCTCCTCGCGCGCGAGGCGGAATTCGTTGCGGCCGCCGGAGAACACGGTGGGCACGTGGTAGAAGCCTTCGGTGAGCGGGCCGGAGCTGGGGGCGGTTCCGCCGAGCGCCACGGACATGTCCTTGCTCTCGCGGCCTTCCACCATGTACTGATCGATCGCGTCGAACTGCTTCTGGTTGATGACAGCACCCATGTCGGAGGCCTCGTCGAGCGGGTCGCCCACGACAAGCGAACCAAGCTTGTCGACGAGCGAACCAAGCACCTCGTCGTAGATGTCCTCGTGCAGGAACAAACGGGACCCTGCCGTGCAGCTCTGGCCCTGACGGGTGAAGCGGCTCGCGAGTAGCAGGCCGTCGAGGAGCTGGTCGTCGACGCCGTCCGGGAACACGATGTTCGGGTTCTTGCCGCCGAGCTCCATCGACATGTGAGCGAGGCGCTGACCCGCTTGCTTCGCGACGGTGCGGCCGACCTCGGTGGAGCCTGTGAAGGACACCTTGTCGACATCCGGATGGTCGGCGAGTGCCGACCCGATGAGGCTACCGCGGCCAGTGAGCGCGTTGAGCACGCCCTTCGGCAGGTACTTGTTGCACACGGCGGCGAGCAACAGGATCGTGAGGGGCGCGTCATCCGCCGCTTTCAACACGACGGTGTTGCCGGCGGCGAGCGCGGCGGGAACCTTGAACCCGGCGATCATGAGCGGCGAGTTCCACGGCAGAATCGCCGCAACGACGCCGAGCGGCTCGCGGCGCGTGTACTGCAGCTGGTTGTCGCCGGCAGGCAGGGTGACGCCCTTTACCTCTCCCGCGACACCGGCGAAGTAGCGGAACAGCGAGACGAGTGCAGTGGTCTCCGGGCGCGCCTGCGTGCGCAGGGCGTTTCCGGTGTCGAGCGAGGTGAGCCGCGAGAAGTCATCCGCGCGCGCTTCGATCTCGTCGGCGATGAGCGAGAGCGCCCTGGCGCGCTCGGAGAAGTGGGTGGACCGCCAGCCGGGGAACGCGGCTTTCGCCGCGGCGACCGCGAGGTTGACATCTTCGACACCTGCCGCAGGCACGCGCGTGATCACGGAGCCCCGCCGTGCCGGGTTGAGCACGTCGCGCCACTCCCCCGTCGTCGATTCGACCGGTTCGCCGTTGATCCACATCGGCTGGTCCGGTCCGGTGAAAGTCTTGTACGTGTCTACGGCGCTACTGTGCTCGATTTCACTGCTGTGCGCCATTTCCCTGGCCATCGTCGTCCTATCGGTTCGTGAACGTGGGGTCGCGCTTCTCAACGAAGGCGCTCATGCCCTCTTTCTGGTCTTCCGTCGCAAAGGTCGCGTGGAAGACGCGCCGCTCGAACCGGATGCCGTTCTCCAGCATCGTCTCGTACGCGGCGTTCACGACTTCTTTTGCCATCATCGCGATGGGAAGAGACATTGCTCCAATCGTAGCGCCGACGGCGAGCGCCTCATCGAGGACCGCCTCGGAGGGGACCACGCGGGAGACGAGCCCGGCGCGTTCCGCCTCCTCTGCGCCCATCGTGCGGCCGGTGAGGATGAGTTCCATCGCCTTCGCCTTGCCGATCGCCCTCGTGAGCCGCTGGGACCCGCCCATGCCGGGAATGACGCCGATTTTGATCTCCGGCTGGCCGAACTTCGCGTTCTCGCCCGCAATGACGATGTCGCACATCATCGCGAGCTCGCATCCGCCGCCGAGCGCGAACCCGGACACCGCCGCGATGATGGGCGTGCGCACGGCCGTGAACCTGCTCCACCCTTCGAACCAGTCGGCCGCGTACATTTCCGAATAGTCCTTCGCCACCATTTCCTTGATGTCGGCGCCGGCGGCGAACGCTTTCGCGGATCCGGTGAGCACGATCGCGCCGATCCCGGTGTCGGCGTCCAGTTCGGATGCCGCAGCCACGAGTTCGTTCAGCAATTGAAGGTTCAGGGCGTTGAGCGCCTCCGGCCGGTTCAGCGTGATGAGCCCGACCCGGTCGCGCCGTTCGACGGTGATGGTCTTCCCGGCGGTCATGATGTCGCCCCCGACCGTTCGCGAATGGTGTTGATGATCGCCGAGAAGTCGAGGCCGGCACCGCCCTCATCGGCGAAGTGCCGGTAGAGGTCTGCGGCGAGCGTTCCCATTCGCGCATCCGTTCCGGTGGATTCGAGTGCGGCGAGTGCAAGCCCCAGATCCTTGGCCATGAGTTGTCCGGCGAATCCGGGCTGATAGTCGCGGTTGGCGGGACTCGTCGGGACGGGTCCGGGGACAGGGCAATTCGTGGTGAGCGCCCAGCACTGCCCGGATGCGGTGGAGGAAACGTCGAAGAGCGCCTGGTTGGTGAGTCCGAGCTTCTCGCCGAGCACGAACGCCTCGCTCACCGCGATCATGGAGACGCCGAGGATCATGTTGTTGCAGATCTTCGCGGCCTGCCCGGCGCCGGAGCCGCCGCAGTGCACGACGCGGCCGCCCATCACCGAAAGGAGGGGCTCCGCCTCGGCGAAGTCCGCGTCGTCGGCGCCGACCATGAACGTGAGCGTTCCCGCCTCGGCGCCAACCACGCCGCCGGAGACGGGCGCATCCATGCCGCGGTGTCCGGCCGCGACCGCCAGTTCGTGTGCTGCCCTCGCGCTGTCCACATCGATCGTGGACGAATCGATGAACAACGTGCCCGGTCTCGCCGCGGCAAGCAGTCCGCCCTGATACACGTCGAGCACTTGCTGGCCGGCGAGCAGCATGGTGATGACCACGTCGGCGTCCGTTGCGGCCTCCGGCCCGCTCGCGGCGATGCCGACCCCGTGTGCCCGGGCGTCGTCGAGGGCGGCCGGTGCCAGGTCGAATCCGGTGACGGTGTGTCCGGCCTTGACGAGGTTGGCGGCCATCGGCCCGCCCATGTGTCCCAGCCCGATGAAGGCGATGTGTGTCATGATGCGCTCTCTTCCTGCCGGGCTGAAAGCCCGAGTTCCCCTGCTTCGCCAGGCGCGAAGTAAGCCTCAATGTCTGCGCGCGAAACCTCGGAGAGGCTCGCCGGCGACCAACGCGGCATCCGATCCTTGTCGATGACCTGCGCGCGGATACCCTCGATCAACTCGGTGCCGTCGAGGAACCGGGTGGACACGCGCCAGTCCTGGTTGAGAGCCTCCTCGAGCGAGCCGAGCTGGCGCGCCCTGCGGACCGCCTCCAGCGCGACGCTCACCCCGGTCGGCGACTTCGTGAGGATCGTGGATGCCGTCTCGCGGGCGGCCGCCACCGACGAGTCCTCCAGCCTCCCGACGATGGCCGCCGCATCGTCTCCCGCGTAACACGTGTCGATCCAGCCGCGCTGGGATTCGAGGGGTGACGCGGGTGCGGGCATCGCCACGGCGGCGATCGCCTCCGCCGCCGGAGTTGTTTCCAGGGCGGTCGCGAGGGCGGGCAGCCAGTCGCTGTGCACGTAGTAGTCGGCGAATCCGAGGGCTATGGCGTCCGCCCCGGATCCCATCCGGCCGGTCATCGCCAGGTGCGTGCCGAG
>CALMSL010000100.1 GCA_937872445.1 uncultured Microbacteriaceae bacterium
TCTGAAGGCCCTCTCGGCGTCACGATTCGATACAGTCAATGCATGACTGCGGGTGGGGGCTCGGTTCAGCATCGCATTGTGCTGGCCTCCCCGGCTGAGGATCTGCCTCCCGAACGGCGCCCGAGGCCAGGGCCCATCGCGGTACTTCCCGAGCCGGACGAGTTTTTCGTTTCCGCGATCCGCGCTGCAGGTGGAACGGTGGAGCCGCTCTCCGCCGACACGAGGGGAGTCGTCTGGCTTTCGTACGACCGCGCCGCAGAGTTTGCCGGGATTCTGGCGAAGTATCCGGGCATTGACTGGGTGCAGCTTCCCTGGGCGGGTGTCGACGCGTTCGCGGACATCCTGAACAAGCACGCCGGTAGTGTTCGTCCGCTGTGGACGAGCGCGAAGGGCGCGTATGCCGAACCGGTCGCCGAGCACACCCTTGCCGTCGCGCTTGCGCTCCTGCGCGAACTGCCCACACGCGTGGTCGCACGCAGCTGGGGGCCGAAGATCGGTACATCCCTGTACGGCGCCACCGTTGTGATCATCGGCGCGGGCGGAATCGCCATCGAACTCCTCAGACTTCTCGCGCCGTTCCGCACCTCGGTCACCGTGGTTCGGCGCAGTTCGAAGGCCGTCACCGGCGCGAATCGCACCGTCACGAGCGATCGCCTCCGCGACGTGCTCCCTGACGCCGACCTCGTGGTGGTCGCTGCGGCGATGACCGGGCCGACCGCCAAGATTATCGGGGTCGACGAGATTGCGGCGATGAAGCCTGGCGCCATCCTGATCAATGTCGCGCGCGGGGGACTCGTCGACACGGATGCGCTGACGGCGGCGCTCGCGTCGGGGAGGATTGCGGGTGCCGGCCTCGACGTCACCGATCCGGAGCCGCTCCCGGACGGGCATCCGCTGTGGTCTGAGCCCCGCGCTATCATCACGTCGCACAGCGCCGACACGCCAGAAATGACCACTCCGCTGCTGGCGGAAAGAGTAAAAACTAACGTGCGAGCGTTTTTGGGCGACTCGAAGTTCGAGGGAATAGTAGACCCGGAGGCAGGCTATTGACTCTGTTGTGGGTGGGTTCGTACACGGAAAACATGGGCGGGTTCTCCCGTGGGATTTCGGCTGTTCGTCTTGGGGACAAGGGTTTGGAGTTTGCCGGGTTCGGCGTCGCAACATCGTCGCCGTCCTACGTCATCCATGCCCCGGTTCCCAATGTCCTGTATGCGGTGGATGAGGCCAACGGCCGGGTGGAGGCGTTCCGACGGAAAGGCAAGTCCTCGACGCTGGTGTCGATCGGCGGACAGGCGACGTCGGGCACGCAGCCGTGCCACCTCGCGGCGACCGACCAGTGGCTGTACGCCGCCAATTACGGCACCGGGCAGGTGGACGTGTTCCCCCTGGACGCCGAGGGCGGTATCGGGGCGTTGCACCAATCGCTGCTATCCAGCGGCTCGGGCCCGAAGCCGGAACAGGACGGGCCGCACGCCCACTCGACTCTCGCTTTCGGCGACACGGCGATCACCGCGGACCTGGGCACCGACCGGGTGAACGTGTATCGCTGGTCCGGCGGTCAGCTTGGGCTGGAATCGTCGGTCGAATTGCCGCCGGGTACCGGCCCGCGCGATTTTGCGGTGTCGCCGACGGCGGGCAAGATCTTCCTTCTCGGCGAGCTCGGGGGAGCGGTTTTCGCACTCGGCGGCGGGCGAAATCTTCAGGTCGTGCAGGCGGGCCACTCCGGTGCCGCGCCCGGCGACCATGCCGCAGGCCTCGTCGCGGACGCGACGGGCCGTTTCCTCTACACGGCGCTTCGCGGGTCCAACCGCATCGTGGCGATCGCTGCCGCAACTCTGGAACCGATCGCCGACCTTCCGAGCGGCGGGGACATCCCCCGCGGGCTGTGCCGCGTCGGCAACCTGCTGCTCGTGGCGAACCAGAATTCGGGCACCATCGCCGCGTTCCAGCTGGATCCGCAGTCCGGGGTCCCGCTGATGGTTGGCACCCCGATGTTCATCGACTCGCCGACCTGCCTGCTCCCCGACTTCTCCTGAACGCGGCTGGCCGCTCGGGAGAATTGCCGGGTCGCAATCTTTGATAAAGTGACAAGCTGAATCGCCATTCCTCGATAGCTCAATTGGCAGAGCAGCCGGCTGTTAACCGGCAGGTTCTTGGTTCGAGTCCAAGTCGGGGAGCCAATCCGGGTCCCCGTTGGTTTTCCTGACGGTCGCTGGTATCGCTGCGGAGGGAATCGGGAGACTCGAAGTGATGTCAGGTGTGAGAAGCCGCGAGGATTCGGCCGCGGTCCGGGCCGGACTCGCGGTGGGATTCGCGGCGGCAGCGTACGGGGTTTCCTACGGCGCGCTCGCTGTGGCTGCGGGTCTCGACGTCTGGCAAACCTGTGTCATGAGCCTTCTGATGTTCACGGGCGGGTCGCAGTTCGCGTTCATCGGCGTCATCGCCACGGGTGGGGTTGCGGCAGGGCCGACCGCGATCGCGAGTGCCGCGATTCTCGGCATCCGGAACGGGATATACGGCGTGCGGGTCGCGCCCATCATCGGCGGCCCCTGGTGGAAGAAGGTTGCTGCGGCCTGGGTCACCATCGATGAGACCACCGCCGTTTCCACGAACCAGCCCACGAAGCGCAGCCAGCGGATTGGCTTCTGGACGACCGCAGCGGCCACGTTCGTGGGCTGGAATCTCACGAGTCTGGTCGGCGCGCTCATCGGGGATGCGCTCGGCGACCCGCGTGCCTGGGGACTGGATGCCGCGGCCGCCGCTGCGTTCGTCGGCTTGCTGTGGCCGCGACTTCGCCAGGTGCAGACCATTGCCGTGGCCAGCGCCGCCGCGGTCGTCGCGATCGTTCTGACGCCGGTGCTGCTGCCCGGCCTGCCCGTTCTGGTCGCCGGGGTTGTCGCCGTCGTCGTGGGCGGTTTCAATTGGTTCGCGAATTCGGAACCGCCGCTCGTGCCCCTGGAACGGGAGGGCGCGTGACTCTTTGGCTTCTCGTGATCATCGCGTCGCTCGCGTGCCTCGCCCTCAAGCTGGCCGGCTATCTCGTTCCGCCGTCGGTTCTGGACAAACCCGCGCCGTCCCGGATCGCCAACCTCCTGACGGTGGCTTTGCTTTCGGCGCTCGTTGCAGTGCAGACACTCGGGTCCGGTACCGGACTCCAGTTCGACGCGCGGGTGCCCGCGCTCGTCGTCGCGGTCGTCCTGTTCGCGTTGCGCGTGCCGTTCGTGATCGTCGTGGTTCTCGCGGCCGTGACGGCCGCGCTCATTCGGCTGAGCGGCTGGGGCTGATTCGGCGCCGGTCAGTAGCCTTCGAGGTGATCCTGGCCCGGCAACCAGCTGAGCCCAGGCACACCCCATCCGTTCTTCTTCACGGTTTTTCTCGCGAGACGGCCCTGTTCGTGGTTCAGCCGGTCCGCATACAGGATGCCGTCAAGGTGGTCGAACTCGTGCTGGAAGATGCGTGCGAGCCACCCGGATGCGCGCAACTCGTATGGCGCACCGTCGAGGTCGACGGCACGCAGGATGGCTTCACGGGCCCTGCGCAGCGGGAATCGTTCTCCGGGAATGGACAGGCACCCCTCCGATTCGGCTTCGTCATCCGGTTCGCCGACCGGTACCGGGGTCACCCACAGACTCGGGTTGATCGCGGTTCCGCTCGTACGCACTCCGTCGTCGCCGGTCCAGTCGAACACGAACACGCGCAGTCCCACGCCCACCTGGGGCGCGGCGAGGCCGACCCCCGGCGCGGCCTTCATTGTTTCGATCATGTCCGCAACGAGCGTGCGCAGGGAGTCGTCGAATGCGGTGACCGGGCGAGCAGGCTCATGGAGCACCTGGTCGCCGGTGATTCGGATCGAAAGAACGGCCATTCGCCAAGATTATCGTGGCCGCAACGGGTAAAGTCGTGGGGTGCCGCCTGACCTGAGTGACTTCACGGATCAGTTCGTGACGCTCACGCCGAACCAGTGGCTCGGAATCCCGGTTGCGCTCATTGCGGCCGCATTTCTCGCGCTCGGCGCGCAGTTTCAGCATCGGGGCGTGGGCCGCGTCGAGGCGGACACGGGGGAGATCGACGCGAGCCCCGGCCTCAGCCCGAAACAGATTCTTCTCCTGCTCGGCCGGCCGTCCTGGGTGATCGGTTCTCTCATGCTCGGGCTTGCGGTGCTTCTCCAGCTCACAAGCCTGTACCTGGCGCCCATCATCGTGGTGCAGCCGCTCGGCGCCACCGCGCTCGTCATCACGGCAATCGTGAACTCCAGAATTTCCAAAGTCGCACTCGACGGCAGGTCGATCCGGGCGATCGCGTTCTGCGTCGGGGGTGTCGGCTTGTTCGTCACGGTGGCGGCGTTCACCGCGAAATCGAGTCCCATCAGTGCGGCGCAGCTCGGGGTGATTCTGGCGATTCTCGGCGTCATCACGATGGGGTTCTCTCTCGCGTTCGCGTTCCTCCGGGACCGGTTCAAGGCGATCGCTTTCATCCTCGGCGCGGGCGTGCTGTATGGGTTTGTGGCAACGCTGGCGAAGGTCGTCATCGACCGGGCAAAGACCGGCGACTTCGAGTGGCTCACCGTCACCTGCATCGTTGCGCTGCTCGCTGCGGCGATTTTGGGCGGATACTTCGTGCAGAACGCGTACTCGTCCGGCCCTCCCGACCTGGTGATCGCCGGTCTCACCGTGGTGGATCCTCTGGTGGCGGTGACGATCGGGATTGTGGTGCTGCAGGAGGCCGCCGGCGCACCGTGGTTCGCGGTGGTCGCCTACATTGCCGCGGGAGCCCTCGCTGTGTACGGTGTGTTCCAACTCGCGAAATATCATCCGCAGGCCCAGCACTAGGCTGGACTTTACGCCTACAGCACGAGGGATCACCCACACTTTGCCTGAAGCCCCGACGAATTCATCACCCAGCTTTTCCGCGCCTTTGCGCGTGCTGATTGGCGCTGACACGTTTCCGCCGGACGTCAACGGCGCGGCGAACTTCACGTCGCGTCTTGCGGCCGGCCTCGTGGGGCGCGGGCATGAAGTCTTTGTCGAGGCCCCGGCGGCGGATCGTCACCACGGCGTGTTCGTGGAGGAACACGACGGCGAGAAGTTCACCGTGTACCGGGTGTATTCGTGGCGGTGGTATCCGCACGACTGGCTCCGGTTTGTGCTCCCGTGGCGCAGCCAGGCGCACGCGGCGCGCATCCTCGACGAGGTGAAACCGGACGTCGTTCACATCCAGTCCCACATCCTCGTCGGGCGCGGCCTCGCGCGGCAAGCGAAGATTCGCGGAATTCGGGTTGTGGCGACGAACCATTTCATGCCGGAGAACCTGATCCAGCACACGCTGTTGCCGAAGTTTTTGCGCAAGACGGCGATCCGGATCGCCTGGAATGACGCCGCGAAGACGTATCACCTCGTGGAGTCCATCACGACGCCGACAAGGAAAGGGGCAGAGTTCCTTGAGGCGGCAACCGACCTCACGGGTGTGCATGCGATCTCCTGCGGAATCAATGCGAGCGAATACACGCCGAATTTTGAGAAGAAGACCGAGAACCGCATCCTGTTCGTCGGGAGGGTGACGGGGGAGAAACACATCGACGTTCTCATCAGGGCGGTGGCGAAGCTCGACCCGAAGCTTGACGCGAAGCTGGAGATCGTGGGCGGCGGTGACCTCATGAACCAGTTGAGGCGACTGGCGAGCGATGTGGGTATCGCCGACCGGACGACGTTTACCGGTTACGTTTCTGATGAGGCGCTGAGGGCGGCATACACGAACGCGACGGTGTTTGCGATTCCCTCGACGGCGGAGTTGCAGAGTATCGCGACGATGGAGGCGATGGCCTCAGCACTACCCGTCGTGGCGGCGAACGCGATGGCGCTGCCGCACCTCGTCCATCCAGGGGAGAACGGGTACCTGTTCGAACCGGGGAACGTGGATGATATGGTCGCGAAGCTCACGACCGTGCTCACGGCATCCGACGCCGAGCTCAGCCGTTTGAAGCGCAACAGCATGAAGCTGATTGCGCCACACGACATCGAGAGCACGCTCACGACGTTTGAGAGACTGTATCGTGGTGAAGCGGTGACCGACCCGGTCACCGAGGTGTCGCTGGGCGAGTCTGCTTCCTGAGGCTGGCCTGCGGTGCGGGGCGGTAGCTCAGCTGGTTAGAGCAGCGGACTCATAATCTGAAGCGTGCTGGTAGATAAGGAAAAGTCAATATAGTTTCTTGGGGGGCGTTAGCTCAGCTGGTTAGAGCCCCGAACTCATAATTCGGTCGTCGCGGGTTCAAGTCCCGCACGCCCCACTGCGGCATTTCAAGTCTGGCAATGCGCCCTCCTCGTCCGGCCCACTTGTGACGCAAGTACGGCCCGGGTGGGACGGTGAAGAATGCAAGGCCAGACGGCCCGAACGATGCCTTGGCTTCTGCGCCTCATGTGGAAGTTGTGAAGCTGGGCGCCCTCCACGTGCCGAACTACCCGGGAATTCCGGGTAGTTGCCAGCCGACACTTCCGGGCGAAACTCCACATCTGAGAGATGGGGGCTGCAACTGACTGTCTGTCGAGCAGCAGATTCGCAACGCCATGTACGCTCGTGATTTGTGTCTATGTGAACTGCAAGCTTGAGGCCCCGGCCCAGCCGAATCGCGACCCAGAGCCTCCGCAAGCGCGGGTCAAGCTCCTTCCACATGGCAGTTGCGGCTGGTCTTGTCTGAGCACATCGCGATGCCACGCCATTGACAGAGCGTCGCGAAGCATCGTTCAAAGACTTTGCGACCGCAGTAGTGTTCCCGTTTCTTGAAGAGCTAGCTCCGTTAGGCGACACTTCGCCTCCGCCTAATAGAGTCGAGACTGTGTCGCGGCCGGTGGCACATGAGCAAGGTTAGGTGTCAACGCAATGGTGCAGCAGTTCGCACAGCCGCAGTCGTCACAGAAGAACGGCGCCAGCTTCATCTGGTCGATCGCCGACCTGCTGCGCGGGCCCTATAAGCCGCACCAGTATGGCTCGATCGTGTTGCCGTTTACGGTGCTGCGACGCCTCGACTGCGTGCTGGAGCCGACCAAGCAGGCGGTGCTCGATGAGGCGAAGAAGCGCGGTGACGCGCCCTCCGCTGCCGTGTTCCTGACAAAGGCCGCGCAGCAGTCGTTCTACAACACTTCGGCGTTCACGCTGAAGTCGCTGATGGGGGATGCTGCGGGCATCAAGGCGAACCTGCTCGACTATGTGCGTGGCTTCTCCGAGAACGTGCGGGACATCTTTGAGAAGTTCGACTTCGAGAAGCAGCTCGAGAAGCTTGATGGTGAGAACCTGCTCTACCTGATCACTCAGCGCTTCGCGGCGGTCGACCTGCACCCGAGTGCGGTGTCGAACTTCGAGATGGGGCTCATGTTCGAGGAGCTCATCCGCAAGTTCGCGGAGAGTTCCAATGAGACCGCGGGCGAACACTTCACGCCGCGCGATGTCATCCGACTCATGGTCGATCTGCTGTTCATCGGCGATGACGAGGTGCTCAGCAAGAAGGGTGTCGTGCGGTCGCTCTATGACCCGACGGCGGGAACCGGGGGCATGCTGTCGGTCGCCGACGAGCACCTGCGCAAGCAGAATCCGGATGCCCGGCTCGTCATGTTCGGGCAGGAGATCAATGGCGAGTCTTACGCGATCTGCAAGGCCGAACTGGTGATCAAGGGTCAGGACATTAGCAACATCGTTCACGGTGACAGCCTCACCGAGGATGGCCTGGTGGGGCAGACCTTCGACTACGGGCTTTCGAATCCGCCGTTTGGTGTGGACTGGAAGAAGCAGCAGGCCTTCGTGCAGAAGGAGCACGACCAGGAGGGTTTCAATGGGCGGTTCGGCCCCGGCCTGCCTCGCGTCTCTGACGGGTCGCTGCTGTTTCTGATGCACCTCGTGAAGAAGCTGCGCCCGAAGGCCAAGGGCGGCGGGCGGGCGGGAATCATTCTGAACGGGTCGCCGCTGTTCACGGGCGCCGCAGGGTCGGGGGAGTCGGAGATCCGCCGCTACCTGCTGGAGAACGACCTGCTCGAGGCGATCGTCGCGCTGCCGACCGACATGTTCTACAACACCGGTATCGCCACCTACCTGTGGATCATTGATAACGACAAGCGTCCCGAGCGTCGCGGCACCGTGCAGCTGATCGACGGCACCGGGTTCTCGCAGAAGATGCGCAAGTCGCTCGGCTCCAAGCGCAAGGAGCTCGGGCCTGACGACATCGACGCGATCGTGAAGCTGTATGGCACCGTCGAGGAATCGGATGACTCGAAGACGTTCAAGAACGAGGATTTTGGCTACCGCACCATCACCGTCGAGCGCCCCCTCCGTCTCAACTGGGCACTCACCCCCGACCGCCTCGCCACCGCACTCACCGCGAAGCCCTTGGCAGCGGTCGCCGAGCTTATCGCTGGTCGACTAGGCCCGGAGGGCCGTATCGAGACCACGACCGACCAATCCGCCTTCACCAAGAGCCTCAAGTCGATCCTCACCAAGGCCAACATCACCCTCACGGCCCCCCAGCTGAAGGCCCTCCTGTCCGGTCTCTCCGAACGCGACGACTCCGCCCCGATCGTCACCGACGCCAAGGGCAACCCGCTGCCCGACACCGACGCTCGCGACACCGAGAACGTGCCGCTCGGCGAAGACATCCACGAGTACTTCGCCCGCGAGGTGCTTCCGCATGTTCCGGATGCCTGGATCGACGAGTCCAAGACGAAGATTGGCTACGAGATACCCTTCACGCGCCACTTCTACAAGTACGTGCCCCCGCGCTCGCTCGACGAGATCGACGCCGACCTCAACAAGCTGGTTCGCGAGATCACGGAGTTGCTCAACGAGGTCGAGGCGTGACCCTCAAGCCGTATCCCGAGTATCGGGAATCAGGATCTGATTGGCTGGGGGTTATTCCAGCGACATGGGGAGCGATGCCCGTCAAACGACTGGTCACTTACAACGACGAGACGATTCCTGAATCAACTGATGGTTCAGTAATCATTCGGTACATCGAGATTTCGGATGTTGACGAGGTAGAAGGAATCAAGGGCACGACCGCGATTGAGTTTGGAGTAGCCCCCTCCCGAGCTCGTCGACTTATCCGCGAAGGTGACGTGCTCGTTTCAACGGTGAGAACCTACCTTCGGGCCGTTGCTCGAGTCTCACGAAAGTATGACGGAAGTGTTGCTTCGACTGGGTTTGCAGTACTACGAGCGAAGGACTTAGTTCCTGGGTACTTGGGATATCTATCGCGTGCAGGGTTCTTTATTGAAGAGGTCATCGCGCGGTCAGTCGGAGTCAGCTATCCAGCCATCAACGCTTCCGACCTCGTGAGGGTGGTCGTTCCCGTTCCAGACCTCGCCGAACAAGCAGCTATCGCCGACTACTTGGACGCGCAGACGGCGAAGATTGATGCGCTGATCGGGAAGCAGGAGCAGCTGATCGAGACACTGGCGGAGCGACGCCAGGCCGTCATCAGCCACGCCGTGACCAAGGGCCTCGACCCGAACGTCCCGATGAAGGACTCGGGCGTGGAGTGGCTTGGACAGGTGCCAATCGCCTGGTCAGTAGAGGCGATCAAGAGACGTGGGCTGATTGGTGCGGGTACAGGCTTCCCTCCTGAGTTTCAAGGACTTGAGGAGGAGGAATTCCCGTTCCATAAAGTTAACGTTCTGAGTAAGGCCGATCATGACGGGATGATCAGAGTTCGGTCGGACTCGGTCTCTCGGGAGACAGCAAGCCTTCTCCGCGCTCGAATCTATCCCGCCGGTTCACTTGTCATGGCGAAGATCGGAGCAGCGCTCTTGCTCGGTCGAATTCGCGTCTTGGGAACAGCCGCTTGCATTGACAACAACATGATGTGTGTTCAACCGAAAGACAAGGTCAGCTCACGATTTCTATTTTGGGCACTCGAGATGGTTCAGTTCGACTGGCTTGTAAACCCAGGTGCCGTTCCATCTACGAGCGAAGGTGCCATGGGTAACTACAAGCTCGCGTTTCCTCCGGCGGAAGAGCAGAGTGCTGTTGCGAACTATCTGGACCGCGAGACTGCCCAGATTGATGCACTCGTGGCGAAAGCCCGCGAGATGATTGACGTGCTCAAGGAACGGCGGCAGGCGCTCATCAGCGCGGCGGTGACGGGCAAGATCGACGTGCGCACCGCATCCGGAGCCTGACCCGCACCTCCCCGATCGCTCGGGCGTGCCAGGGATTGCGCCCGCATCCCGCAGGATGCCTCGCGTTTCCACTAGCGTGTGGGGAGCGTCACGTGCGAGGTGAGGGGCGAAGTGGGCAAGCAGAACGAGTACTGGTTCGAAGACGAGCTGTGCGAATACCTCGAGGCGCACGGCTGGCTCTACTCCCGCAACGACACCGGCTACGACCGCGAACTGGCGCTGTTTCCCGAAGACATCATCGGGTGGCTGAGCGATACCCAGCCCGACGCGCTCGCCCAGCGGGTGAAGGCATCCGACCCGCCGCTGCTCCAAGAGAAGGCGCAGCAGCAGCTGCTCACCCGGCTAGCCCAGGTGCTCGACAAGCCGTTCTCGCAGGGCGGAGGGATGCTGTCGGTGCTGCGGCGCGGCTTCAAAGACGTCTCAACCCACTTCGACATGTGCCAGTTCAAGCCGGCACAGAACCTCAACCCCGCCACGCTCGAACGGTACGGAAAGGTGCGCCTGCGGGTGATGCGACAGGTGCACTTCTCACCGTCGAACCAGCAGAGCGTCGATCTGGTCTTCTTCGTCAACGGGCTGCCCGTCGCGACGATGGAGGTCAAGACCGACTTCACCCAGTCGGTGCAGGATGCGATCAAGGACCTGGTC
>CALMSL010000101.1 GCA_937872445.1 uncultured Microbacteriaceae bacterium
CATGCATAGCACTGTGACCTATGTCGCGAGACACCAGTGACGTATCACTAGGGACATATGTCCTGAACTCACACACCCTCAGCTCCACAATTTTCCTGAACTCACACACCCTCGGCTGCGTCATTGTGAAGTGTCGCGACATCGTTTTCCCTGCGAGGGGTCATCGACCCGAGTTGATGACGGTGCCGTCTTTGGCGACCAGCCTGGCCGGCGACCCATTCGTGGCGGCGACACGCGGGGCGGCCGCCGAACAGATCGATACTGAATCCCGCCCCACTTAGACTTGCCACGTCTCGTGGAGTTTTCGAAGGAGGGCCTGTGCATCAGGTACGACGGCGCCTGCGGCACCTCATCCGTCCGCTGTGGGTGCGCTGGAGTACCGAACTTCGCGCAGTGTGGCGGCGGCTGCCGGTGCGGCCCCGAACGGTGCTGTACGAATCCTTTGCCGGAAACGGCGCCGTCTGCAACCCGGAGGCAATTTTCCGGGAACTCCTGTTGGCCCCGGATATGGCGGACCTGCGTCATACCTGGGTGCTCAAGGATCTCCGAAGCCACCGGGCCATCCGGTCGGAGTTTGCGGAACATCCCGGTGTGAGATTTGTGCGGTACCGTTCCGCCCGGTACTTCCGGGCGCTCGCGACCAGCGAGTATCTCATCAACAACGCCACCTTCCCGCCGGAGTTCAGCAAGCGCACCGGGCAGACGTATCTGAATACGTGGCATGGAACCCCCTTGAAACAAATGGGTTACGACATGCCGAACGGCGCGCTGGAGTCCGCAAACACGCTGCGGAACTTCGTCTCCGCTGACTTTCTGCTCTCACAGAATTCCTTCATGACGCGTCAGATGTACGAGGGTGCCTACAAGTTGCGAGGAATATTCCGGGGACTCATTATCGAGGAGGGCTACCCCAGAGTCGACCGGCAATTCATGGATGAGTCCGCCCGACAGGCAGGCAGGGCCCAATTGGAGTCCGCCGGAATCGAGCTCGGCGAACGGGAGATCGTGCTCTACGCCCCGACCTGGAAGGGGGATTCGTTCTCGTCACCGGATGACGATGCTCGCGAACTCCTCGACGCGGCTCGGGACCTGCAACGATCGTTGGGCGAAGACAACTATGTCGTTCTGCTCAAGACCCACCAGATCATTCACCACTTTGCGGCAGCCGACACCGAATACCGGCCGGTCCTCGTTCCCAACGAGATCCCGACGAACACCGTGCTGGGTGTGAGCAGCATCCTCATCACCGACTACTCCTCGATCCTTTTCGACTTCTTGTCCACGGGCCGGCCAATACTCTTCTATCGGCCGCATCCTGCCGACTACAACTCGTCCCGTGGCACCTACTTTGACCCCGAACAGCTGCCCGGGCCGGTGTGCGATACCATCCAACAGGCCACGGACGCGGTGCGCTCCTGTGTGCGAGGCGGGCTCCCGGCGGGCGCAACCGCCACCCGTTACGCGCAGTGGCAGGAACGGTTCGCGGGCTGCGACGATGGAAACTCCAGCAGTCGGGTCGTGGACGTGGTTTTCCGAGGTCAGGCGGACGACCACAACACCGTGTCCATCGCCGATGACTCCCGCACGGCACTTCTGTTGCACCTCGGGTCGTTGCGTCCCAACGGCATCACCTCGTCGGCGCTCACCCTCCTGAGCCTGCTCGACCACACCCGTTTCGATGTCTCTGTCGTCTTCAATCGGCCCTCCGAGGCCGGGCAACTCGCGAGCCAGTCGCGCATCGACCCGCGAGTGCGCCAATTCCACCGCGTCGGCGGCATGGGCGGCAGCAGTGTCGATCGATTGCGGCGACGACTCTCCGAGGTGCGCGGCAAACGAAGCGTGCATGCCTCTTCTGCCGCGCAGCGCCGCATGTGGGACGACGAATGGACCCGATGCTTCGGGGGCACCCGATTTAGCCACGTTGTGGATTTTGACGGGTACGGTCCGTTCTGGGCGACACTCCTCCTGCACGGTCGGGCCACGAGCAACTCGATCTGGCTCCACAACGACATGGTCGCAGAAACGGATCGCATCATCCGCGGACGGAAGCGAATCCGGCTCTCGCTTGGCGCCGTATTTGCGCTCTACCCCGAGTACGACGCCCTGGTGTCTGTTTCGCCATCGCTCAGCGACGTCAACCGCAGGGCACTCAGCGCGCGATATGGGATCGAACCGGCACGGTTCGTGTCGGCACGAAACCTCATCCACGACCAACACATCCTCAGTGCCGCCCAGGCTCCCCTCGAGGAAGTCGTCACGGGCGGCGACGAACAGGAGAGCATTCCAGAGTGGGCCATCGAGCTTTCTCCTTCTCGCAGATCCGCCTCTGGTGACAAAACCTCGTGGTTCATCACCGTCGGCCGCTTCTCTACCGAAAAGAACCAGTCACGGCTCCTGCGTGCGTTTCACACCGTGCACCGAACCCACCCGGAAAGCCGAATGCTGCTGGTCGGCTACGGGCCACAGCGCGGCGAATTGGAGCAGCTCATCCAAAGCCTCGGCCTGGAGGCGTGCGCATTCCTTGTCGGCCCGTACAACAATCCGTTTCCGATCCTCGCCGCCGCGGACTGCTTCGTTCTCTCCAGCGATCATGAAGGGCAGCCCATGGTGATCCTGGAAGCAGCAATCCTCTCACTGCCCATTGTCTCCGTGAACTTCGACACCATCCGCGACGCACTCCCCGACAGCGTCATCCACATCGTCGACCAGTCTGACGAAGCGCTCGCCGAAGGGATGCTGGCGTTCCTGCGCGGCGAGGTCGCCCCCCAACGTCTGGATGTCGAGAGTTACAACCGCGCGGCGATGGACGAGTTTGTGACGGCGATTGGCGTCAACGCACCTGTCTGAGGGTTCCCACGGGATGATTGCCGTGGCAACCGGATGCCTCCCCGTTGTTCAACGGGCTTTGTGGCTGTCCCAGCGGAGCGTCGCCGCGGCAAGGACTGTTGCGACCAGCGTCGCAGTCAGGATCGCGATCTTCGCTCCATCGGATTGCACAGCCCCAGGGAACGACAGCTCGGCAATGAGCAGGGATACCGTGAACCCGATACCGGAGAGCAACCCGACCGGGACGAGGTCGCGCAGGTTGAGCGTCTCCGGAAGGCGCAGTGCACTGAAGCGCGTGACGAGGGCGGTCGTGGCCAGCACGCCCACCAGTTTTCCGACAACAAGGCCGACCACGATCGCGGTCACCACGGGCTGCGCAAACAGGGCGCCGGCGCCGCCCGCATCCACGATCGAAACACCGGCAGCGAAGAACGCGAAGATCGGCAGGGCGACGGCCGCCGACCACAGGCGCACGGCGTGCTCATAGTGGTGGGTGCGCGGGCGCGGTTCGTCGTAGAGGAGCCTCGCGGGAACGACAACGCCCAGCAGCACACCGGCAATGGTGGCGTGCACCCCGGAATCGTGCATGAGGGACCACGCCACGAGCGCGAGCGGGAGCAGAATCCACCAGCGCGGTTTGCGCATCCGAACGGCGAGGGCGAACACGGCAATGGCGAGGATCGCGAGCACGAGGGCGAGAATGTTGATGCCCGCGGTGTAGAACACGGCGATGATCACGATCGCCAACAGGTCGTCCACGACGGCTAGGGCAAGGAGGAATGTTCTCAGCGCCGTCGGCAACCCGCGGCCGAAGATCGCCAGAATCGCAAGGGCAAACGCAATATCGGTGGCGGTGGGAATGGCCCAGCCCCGGAGAGCGCCGGGGTCGCCGGCGACGAGAACAATGCCGATGTAGAGTGCGGCGGGAAGCACCATCCCGCCGATCGCCGCAAAGATCGGCACAGCAGCTTCCTTCATGTTCCGCAGGCTTCCCGCGACGAACTCGTGTTTGAGTTCCACCCCCACGACGAAGAAGAAGATGGCCAGCAGGCCGTCGGTTGCCCAGGCTGCGAGCGAAAGGTCCAGGTGCAGTGCTGCGGGGCCGACAACAACCTCCGACAGTTCGAAATAGCCGGCGCGCCACGGGGAATTTGCCCACACCAGCGCGATGAGCGCAGCGAAGACCAGGAGGCCGCCGCTCGTGGTTTCCAGAGTCAGCCAGCGGCGAACGCGCTTACGTCGGGAGGGGGTGATGGGGGGTTCGGACATACAACTCCAAGGGATCAGCGCCCCAGCGACAGGGTCATCGAGGGAACCGCCGACCAGACTTCCCGGCAACCCAAAGAAACCAGTCTAACGGGATGCGCGCAATAGGCTCGCAGAATGGAATCTGCGACAACCGCACTTCAGGTGGCCGACTGGCGAATTCAAATGTGTGAACTCTATTCGCGCGTTCGAAAACTGAGCCTCGAGGACCCGCCCGCCGCGCACCGCGCGTGGCGCGATCGGCGCGACGAGTTGTTCGCCACCCATCCGGCGACCCCGCTGCTTGCGGGGGATCGCGCAGCTTTCACTGGTCTGCCGGTGGCAGACTACGACCCTGGCTGGCGGTTCGAGTGCGACATTCGGGCACCACACAGGTCGGCGATGATGCGCGCAGAGACAGGCACGGATGGCGTTGTTCCGTTCGAATTAGTTGGCACGATTTCCGCGCCAGAGGTCGGCGAACTCGACCTGTGGCGTCTTGCCAGCTACGCGGGAGGGCTTTTTCTCCCCGTCCGGGATGCGCTTGCCGGCGCCCCAGGCGGCACCTACGGCGGCGGGCGCTATCTGCTCGACACCGTCAAAGGAGCGCACCTCGGCACCGGCCGCGATGGTGCACTCATCATTGACTTCAACTTCGCCTACAACCCGTCGTGCACCTACGACCCGGCGTGGGCGTGTCCGTTGCCGGGGGCCGGCAACACCGTGTCCGTGCCGATTCCGGTGGGGGAGCGTTACTTCTCCTAGCGGGCGCTCACCAGGCGGCAGGGCGGTAGTCCTTCAGAAACACGCCGTAGAGGTCTTCACCGTCTTCGCCGCGCACGATCGGGTCGTACACGCGGGCGGCGCCGTCCACGAGGTCCAGGGGTGCGTGGAATCCTTCCCTTGCGAGGCGCACCTTCGTGTGATGCGGGCGCTCATCGGTGATCCAACCGGTATCCACGGCCGTCATGAGGATGCCGTCCGTTTCGAGCATTTCTCCCGCGCTCGTGCGGGTCAGCATGTTGAGCGCGGCCTTGGCCATATTGGTGTGCGGATGCCCGGGCCCCTTGTACCGTCGCGCGAACTGTCCCTCCATCGCCGACACGTTGACAACGTATTTGCGGCGCGCCGTGCTCGCCGCCATCGCCGGGCGCAACCGGCTGATGAGCAGGAACGGAGCCGTCATGTTCGCGAGCTGCACCTCGAGCAATTCGAGCGGTTCCACTTGCTGCACGTGCTGAGTCCAGCTGTTGATGTGCAGTTCGTCCGGCACGAGCCCGCCGGCGTCGATCGCCGTCCCCGCGGCCATCCGTTCCAGTGAGGACGAGCCCGCCGCCATCGCGAGCTCGGCAAGCTCCTCAGCGCGGGAGTTCCCGTCGGACGCGGGAGTTGCTTCGCCCGCCGCCAGCGACATCACCCGCGCTGCATCAATGTGCCCGGATTCCGGCAGCAGCATGTGCGGGTGCAGGTCGTGGGAGTGGCCGAACGTGAGGATTTCCGGCATCGGCCCGTCGGGAAGCGGCTCCGACTCGGCTGCGGCGAGCGGGGCGTAGGCGCCGGGGGAGCGACGAACCGTTTGCGCGGCATTGTTGATCAGGATGTCGAGAGGACCGGCCTCGGCGACCGATTCCGCGAGCCCGAGCACCTGGGCGGGGTCACGCAGGTCGATGCCGACGACGCGCAGGCGGTGCAACCAGTCGGCGGAGTCCGGAAGCGAAGAGAACCGTCGAACCGCATCCCGCGGGAAACGGGTCGTGATGGTCGTGTGGGCGCCATCGCGCAGCAGCCGCAACGCGATGTGCATCCCGATCTTGGCGCGGCCCCCGGTGAGCAGTGCACGCCGACTGGTGAGGTCGGTGCGCGCGTCGCGTTTGGCGTGGCTGAATGCCGCGCACTCCGGACAGAGCTGATGGTAGAACGCGTCCACCTGGGTGTACTGCTTCTTGCAGATGTAGCAGGCGCGCGGCTTGAGGAGTTCGCCGGCGACGGGAGCGGCCACCCGTGCGGCGAGCGGGATGCCCCGGGTCTCGTCGTCGATACGATCCGGTGCTCCTGTGGCCGTTGCAGCCACCACGGCGCGGTCCGCCTCCGCGATCGTCGCGCGTTTCTCCAGGCGCCGGTTCTTCTTGACGGCTTTGAACATCCGCGCTGTCGCCTGACGTACGGCGATGAAATCAGGATGTTCCTCGTCGATGTCGTCCATTGCCGCGAGCACGCGCAGCACGGTGTCGAGGTCTGCGGGGTCGATCGCATTGCCGTCGCTCATGGTCGGGTCCAGCTCATGCTTTCTCCGCGAACATCACCGCACGATTCTACCCATCGGCGCGGGCCCCATCGCCGCAAGGGCTCAGCGCCGGGTCACCGGGCGGACGTAAGCTGAATCGAAAGGATGACGAATGTCTCTCACACAACGAATTTCGCTTCACGACGTCGACCCGGACGCCTACAAGCCGATGTACGCGCTGGAAAAGTACGTTCATGCGGGAACCCTGGGCGAACCGCTGCTCGCCCTCATCAAGACCCGCGCATCGCAGATCAACGGATGCGCGCACTGCCTCGACATGCACGTGCGGGAAGCGCGGAACGCCGGAGTCGACCAGCGCAAGGTGGATGTGCTCGCCGCGTGGCGCGAGGCGCCGGTGCTGTATTCGGATCGCGAACTCGCCGCGCTTGCCCTCACGGAACAGGTCACGCTCATCAGCCGCGACGGCGTTTCGGACGCCGTGTGGTCGGGCGTGGTCGCGCAGTTCAGCGAGAAGGAGATCGTGGAGCTCCTCATGGCCATTTCCGCGATCAACGTGTGGAATCGACTCGCGGTGAGCACCCATCAGGACCTGCCCAGTTCCGACGGCTGACGAGGTCTGCCGGATGCCGCAGGACCTGCCGAGGTGCCTGTTTCTAGGAAACTCCGAGCAGTACGGCGGCCGTGATGGCCAGCGCAACGCCCAGGAACTGCACGCGGGAGATGCGCTCCTTGAGCAGGAACCACGCCAGGAGAACTGTGGCGAGAGGGTAGAGGCTTACCAGCACGGCGACCACGGCAAGGTTTCCGGCGTGCAGTGCGACGACGAGCAGCACGTTGCCGATGCCGAGCAACACGCCTCCAACTCCGCTCAACACCCAGATTCGCAGGCCGGCGGGAGCCGGACTCACCGGCGGAGCGTCTCGCAAACGAGCCTCGGCCGCTGTCGGATGACCGTTGAGCCACGCATCGCTCGTGCGCAGCCGCCGGAAGGCGAGGAACGGTGCGAGTACGACGAGGCCGACGGCGAGGTCGAGGAAGGCTGGAAACACCCCGGACTCGGGCGGCGCGATGTCCAGCGTCACCACGGAAAGCCCGAGAGTGACTCCCGCGAAAATCGCGAGCACTCCGCCGCGCGCGGTGATCCGCTCAATCGGAGGCTCCCCGGTCTCGGCCCTGGCCGGGACCGAAATGAGGGTGGTCGCCACGAGGGCAATAGCTACGGCGACCCACGCGATCGGTTGAAGGGTCTGCCCGGTGACGGCAGCGACAACGACCGGGATGGATGTCTGGATGAGCGCGATGAGGGGTGCGAGGAGGCTCATCGGGCCGATCGCGAGCGCCGCATAGAACGTGACCATTCCGACGGCCGCGAACACTCCGGCAATCGATCCGGCCCACAGCGCCACATCGCTGTACGTCCAGGCGCTCATGAACAACCAGAGGGTTCCGACTATCGTCGCGGTGAAGTAGACGAAGGTGCTGGTCTTGAGCACGGTGAGCTTACGAGCCGTGTAGGCGCCGAGAAAATCGGAGGCACCGTAGAACACGCTCGCCGCGAGAGCGACGGTAACGACAAAGATCATGGGTTATCAGCCGCGCCGCACCGTCATGGGACAACTTTAGCCTTCGGCGGGGGGAGAATTTGCGCGGGTGCCGGCTTTAGGCTGACTCCATGACTCCCACGAAACTCCTGCTCGATTGCGACCCTGGTCTGGATGATGCCCTCGCCATTCTCCTCGCCCACAGTGACCCGGCGCTGGAGCTCGTGGCGCTGACGACGGTAGGCGGAAACGTCGTCCTCGAGAACACGACCCGCAATGCGCTCGAACTGCGCGAACACCTCGGATTCCCCGATGTTCCGATCGCCTCAGGTGCGGCCGGCCCGCTCGTGCGGGAGGCGAAGAACGCCGCAGAAGTGCACGGCCCTGGGGGTATCGGCGATGTCATCTTGCCCCCGGCGATGCTCCCGCTCGACTCGCGCAACGCCGTCGACCTCATCATCGAAACCCTGCGGAATGCGCCGGGCGAAATCCACCTCGTGGCGACCGGGCCGATGACGAACATCGCCCTGGCCCTTCGCCAGGAGCCCCGCGTTGCCCAGTGGGCCGCATCCTTCGTCATCATGGGCGGCTCGTTCACGCGCGGCAACACCACTCCCGCCGCGGAGTTCAACATCTACGCCGACCCGGAGGCTGCCGCCGAGGTGTTCCGCGCGGGGTGGCAGGTCGTGATGGTGGGCCTGGACCTCACGCTTCAGGCGCTCGTCGACGATGCCATCAAGGAACGGATGCTTGCGCTCGGCACTCTCGGCCGCGAACTGGTGGTCCCGCTCGCCACATTCTGGAACGACCCGCAGGATCCGGACTGGGGCGGTCAGGCGGTACACGACGTGTGCGCGGTGGCCTACATCAGCCGGCCGGACCTGTTTACGAGCGTGCCCGCGCGGGTCGAAGTGGAAACGGCGGGGGAGTGGACTGCGGGCATGACGGTCACCGATTTCCGGTCCAGCATCCCGAACGCGCTCGTGCCGGTGAAGCTCGACGTTGCCGGGTTCTGGGATTATGTGCTGAGCAGTTACGCGCGGGTGGCGTCCTAGGACACGGTCACGTCGATCGAGTGGAGGCCCGTCGCTCCGTCGGGCACCACATCCGCCTGCAGTGCGGTCTGCACCATGCCGTTGGCATCGGTCGCCCGCACGGTGAGCGTGTGGCGACCGGGCCGGGCATCCCACCGATACAGCCACTGGCGCCAGGTGTCGGCGGAAATGGCGTCCGCGAGTTCGGCATCCGACCACGGGCCGTCGTCCACGCGAACCTGCACTCGGGAGATTCCGACGTGCTGTGACCAGGCGACACCTGCGACGGCCACCGTCCCCGCCGAAACGGTGCCCGATTGCCGCGGGGTGTCGATGCGCGAGGAGAGCTTCACCGGTCCGCGCGCACTCCATCCGCGGTGCGTCCAGTAGGCCGCATCCGCCGCGAAGGTCGTGACTTTCAACTCCGTCACCCACTTGGTTGCCGAAACGTACCCGTACAGGCCGGGAACCACCATCCGCACCGGGAAACCGTGCTCGGCGGGCAGCGGCGTGCCGTTCATCGCCACCGCGAGGATCGCATTCCTGTCGTCGGTCAGCGCGGTGAGCGGCGTCCCGGCGGTGAAACCGTCCGCGCTGCGCGACAACACCATGTCCGCACCCGGCGTCGGGCCCGCCCGTTCCAAAAGGTGCCGGATCGGGTAGCCGAGCCACAGCGCATTTCCGATGAGGCCGCCTCCCACGTAGTTCGAGACGCACGCGAGAGTCGCATAGCTCTCCTCCAGCGGGAGCGCGAGAAGTTCGTCGAATGTCACAGTGACCTCGGTGTCGACAAGTCCGGTGATGCGCAATGACCACTGCGCAGGGTCGATGGAGGGAACGATGAGTGCGGTGTCGATGCGGTAGAAGTCGGCGTTGCTCGTGACGAGCGGCGCGATGCCCGGCACATCGAGCGACGCACCGGAAGGGATCGGCGCCGCGGCAACGGCAGGGTGCGGCAGGGTGAACATCCGCCGTGCGGAGTCGACGGCCTGGATTCCGGTGGCGACGATCCGCCCGCCGACGGTGGCAAGGATGCCGAGCCCGGCCGCAAGTCCGGCATTCACGAGAAAGGTTCGCCGCGACGCACCCTGGCTGCGCGCTCCAACCGACGAGTCGACGGCGACCGACCGCCGCGTGAGCACGGCAAGCACCCACACGCCGACGAGGATGGCCGCAATCGACGGAATCGCCGACACGACGGAGGAGCCTGCCCGCGTCATCGCGGCGACAAGACCGAGCCCGCCGACCGCCGCGACGATGACCCGCCCCCATGGTGGCTTTGCCCGTTCGACGAGCCCGGCGAGGGCGGCAAGTGCGGTCACGAGCAGGGCGACGGAGGCGATGATCACCGGTTTGTCCGCTGTTCCGAATACAGCGATGACGCTCTCCTTGAGCCACGACGGCGCCAGATCGATCACGAGGGAACCGGCCGAGAACAGAGGACTTGCCGTTGGCGACAGGATCGCCGCGAGCACCTCTGCGACGCCTAATCCGGCGCTCACGGCGGCAAGACCCGCGAACACGGCCCGCCAGCGCGCGCGGATAGTTTCAGCGGATGTCCGCCGGGGTTTCGCGCCATCCTGCTCGTCTGGCATCCCCTCAGCATAAGTCGGGATCGGGTATCTCCGCGGGAGTGTGCGACGGTTAACGGGTGCAGATTCCCGACAGCGGCGACCCGGACCTCGTCTATTCCGCCTTCGTCGACTGGGCTTCCTCCGAAGGATTCACCCTGTACCCCGCGCAGGACGAAGCGATCATGGAACTTGTTTCCGGCGCGAACGTCATCCTCAGCACGCCGACCGGCACCGGCAAGTCTCTCGTCGCGGTCGCCGCGCATGTCGCGGCGCTCGCGGCAGGGAAACGCAGCTACTACACGGCTCCGATCAAGGCGCTCGTGTCCGAGAAGTTCTTCGCGCTCGTCGATATTTTCGGCGCGGAGACGGTGGGAATGGTAACGGGCGACTCGAGCGTGAACCCGGATGCGCCGATCATCTGCTGCACGCAGGAGATCCTCGCGAACCTGTCGCTGAGGCACGGAGAAGACACCCCGGCTGACCTCGTGGTCATGGACGAGTTCCACTTCTACGCGGACCCCGAACGCGGCTGGGCCTGGCAGGTTCCGCTCCTGCGGATGCCGCGCACGCAGTTCCTGCTCATGTCCGCGACCCTCGGGGATGTCGACTGGCTCGCCGAGGATCTCACGAGGCGCACCGGGCGGCCCACGGCATCCGTCACCGGGGTCGACAGGCCGGTTCCCCTGCACTATTACTACGCGACAACGCCCATCCACGAAACGGTCGAGGAGCTGCTGTCCACCGGCGAGGCACCGATCTACATCGTGCACTTCTCGCAGGCCGCGGCGCTCGAGCGCGCGCAGGCGCTCACGAGCGTGAAGATCATCGACCGCGAGCAGCGAGACGCGATTGCCGACCTCATCGGCGACTTCCGTTTTACGACGAAGTTCGGCCAGACCCTCTCGCGGCTCATCCGCTCCGGGATCGGCGTGCACCACGCGGGCATGCTGCCCAAGTACCGCAGGCTCGTGGAGCAGCTCGCCCAGCGCGGGCTCCTGAAGGTCATTTGCGGCACGGACACCCTCGGGGTGGGCATCAACGTGCCCATCCGCACGGTGGTGCTGACCGCGCTCACGAAGTACGACGGCACGCGGATGCGCCAGCTGAACGCGCGCGAATTCCACCAGATCGCGGGGCGTGCCGGACGGGCCGGGTTCGACACCGCGGGGACCGTCGCCGTTCAGGCGCCGGAGCACGAGGTGGAAAACGCGAGGCTCGTCGCAAAGGCGGGCGGAGATGAAAAGAAGCTCAAGCGCATGGTGCGCAAGAAGCCGCCGGACGGGTTCGTGTCGTGGGGTGAGCCGAGCTTCAGCCGCCTCGTCGCGGCAGAGCCCGAGCGGCTCGTCTCCAGCATGCGGATGAGCCACGCCATGCTGCTCAACGTCATCGGTCGGGGCGGCGACGCGTTCGCCGAGGTGCGCGCGCTCGTGGAGGACAACCACGAACCGCGGCCGCGGCAGCGTGAGCTCGCCCGGCAGGCGCTCGCGATGTACCGCACGCTGCGCACCGCCGGGATCGTCGAGCAAAGTTATTCGGGGGCTCCCTTCGAGACGGCCTCCGGCCTCCTCAGGGAGCGGCATGAGAATCCGCACCCTGAGGAGATCGCCGAAGGCGATCGTCTCGAAGGGGGCCGGGCGGTGACCATCCGCCTCACGGTCGACCTGCAGCCGAACTTTGCGCTCAACCAGCCGCTCTCCCCGTTTGCTCTCGCCGTCATCGACCTGCTCGACCCTGAGGCGGCAAGCTACGCGCTCGATGTCATCTCCGTCATCGAGGCGACCCTCGAGGACCCGCGTCCCGTGCTCTCCGCCCAGGAGCACCGCGCCCGCGGCGAGGCAATCGGCGCCATGAAAGCCGAGGGCATCGAGTACGACGAACGGATGGAACTGCTCGAGGCGATCACGTACCCGAAACCGCTCGACGAGTTGCTGGAAGCCGCGTTCGAAACCTACCGCGCATCCCAGCCGTGGGCCGCGGACTTCGAGCTTCGCCCCAAATCGGTCGTGCGCGACCTGTACGAGAACGCCATGACGTTCAACGAGTATGTCGGCTTTCAGGGCATCGCGCGGTCGGAGGGCATGCTGTTGCGGTACCTTTCCGACGCCTTCCGCGCGATCCGCCAGACCATTCCGGAGTCGGCGAAGACGGAGGAGATCCAGGACCTCATCGAGTGGCTCGGCGAACTCGTGCGGCAAGTGGATTCGAGCCTCCTGGAGGAGTGGGAGGAACTCAGCCACCCGGGAGCCGCGCACGACGATGAACCGGTCGTGCCGCCGCCACCGCCCTCCGTGGTCACGAACGAGCGCGCGTTCCGGGTGCTCGTGCGGAATGAACTGTTCCGCCGCGTCCAGCTCGCGGCCCTCGACGACGCCGAGGCTCTGGGCGAACTTGACGCCGAGTCCGGGTTCGACGCCCGGCGCTGGGGCGAAGCGCTCGACGCCTACTACGCCGTTCACGACCACATCGGAACGGATGCGGATGCCCGCAGTTCCGCGATGCTCATGATCGAAAAGACGCCCGAAGCGTGGAATGTCCGTCAAATTCTGGCCGATCCGGCGGGCGACCACGACTGGGGGATCAGCGCGATCGTCGACCTCGCCGAATCGGCCGAGCAGGGCGTGGCGGCCATCCGGATCACGGGCGTGGGCGAACTTTAACGAGCGCAACGGGCGGGGCGGGGTGTTTACTGGGGGCATGACCCGCCAACAGCGCCTCGTGCTTGCGATCGCGATTCTCGCCTCGTTTGTCGCGTTCCTCGACGGATCCGTCGTGAATGTCGCACTCCCCGCCATCAGCGGCGAGCTCGGTGGCGGTCTGTCCACCCAGCAGTGGGTTGTGGACGCCTACCTGATCACTCTCGGCGCGCTCATCCTCGTCGCAGGCTCGCTGTCGGATGTCTTCGGGCGGGTTTTCGTGATCCGCGCCGGCCTGTGGGGTTTCGGCCTGACCTCCCTGCTGTGCGCCCTCGCGCCGACAGCGGAGATCCTGATCATCGGACGCGGGCTCCAGGGCATCGCGGGCGCGCTCCTCGTCCCGAGCTCCCTCGCCCTCATCATGTCGGCGTTTCGCGGAGCGCCGCAGGCGAAGGCGATCGGATCGTGGACTGCGTGGACCAGCGCGGCGTTCATTGCCGGACCGATCATCGGCGGGCTGTTCGTCGACCTGTTGTCGTGGCGGTTCGTGTTCGGCATCAACGTCATCCCGATTGCCATCACGATCATCCTTCTCGTGAAGGTGGAGCACACCGGCGAACGCGATCGCAGCATGACGATCGACTACGCGGGGGCCCTCCTGGCGATCGTGGGGGTCGGTGGCCCGGTGTTCGCACTCATCGAACAGGCCAATTTCGGCTGGTCGAGCCCCGTCATCTGGATTCCCCTGGTGGTCGGAGTCCTTGCGTTCGCGGCATTCCTGTGGCGCCAGGCCACCGCGAAACAACCCATGATGCCTCTCGCTCTGTTCACGGTACGCAATTTCGCGGTCGGAAACGTCGCGACCTTCTTCATCTACGGTGCGCTCGGCATGTCCGGCTTCATCCTCGTGGTGTTCCTGCAGCAGACCGCGGGATGGGGGGCAACTCTCGCCGGTGCGGCGGCGCTTCCGGTCACCATCATCCTCATGCTCCTGTCCTCCTACTTCGGAGGGCTCTCCGGGAAGTACGGCCCGCGCCTGTTCATGGCGGTGGGGCCGATTCTCGCCGGAATAGGGCACCTCCTCATGCTCGCGGTCACGGCACAGGTCGACTACTGGTGGCACCTGTTTCCCGGCATCCTGCTCTTCGGTCTGGGTCTGGCGATCACGGTCGCCCCGCTCACCTCCGCCATCCTTGGCGCGATCAGCGAGAAGCAGGCAGGGATCGGTTCCGCCGTGAACAACGCCATTGCGCGGATCGCCGGGCTCCTGATCGTGGCGATGCTCGGAATCATCGTCGTCGAGCGGCTCGATGTCGGCGGTTTGCACCGCGCGTTGATCGTGTGCGCCGGTCTGCTCTTCGCGGGCGGGGTGATCTCAGCGATCGGGATCCAGAACAACGTGAAGCGCGCGCCGCACACCGCCGTCACTGAGGCGGTTGCCCCTGGAAACCCTCAGGACGCCGTGAGCTGAGTCCCGGACAGCGCAACGGAAGCGACCGCGACGAGAGCGCCGAGGATCAGGAGCCGAAACAGCGGCCGGGCGGGCGGGCGCGTGACAGCGAGCACGATTCCGACGACCACGATGAGCGACTCGACGCCGAAGGCAATCCACGCGAGCACTCCCGGGGGCTCCCCGGTCCCGGACAGCGAAGGACCGCTCACCACGAGCGTGGTGGCCCCGGCAAGCGCAGCGAACGTGACGATTCCCGACGTTTGCGCTCCGAGCCGGTGCGGGAGCCCGACGACTCCCGTCAACCGGTCATCGTCAAGGTCGGGGAGGGCATTCGCGAAATGAGCGGCAACGCCGAGAAGGGCGCCCGCAGCCACGACCCAGGGCAGCGGAAGCTTCGGAGCGCTCTGCGCGAGGGTCACGACCGCCGGCAGGGCGCTGAATCCGACCAGGTACGGCAGCACCGACAACGCCGTGCGTTTGAGCCAGAGGTTGTAGGTCCAACCCGACGCGATGAACAGCGCGTGCGCGAGGGTCGCAGGGCCACCGAGGACACCCGTGGCAGCGATCCCTGCCGCGCCGGCGACGAACGCCGCGTTCCGCACTGCGGATACGCTAATCCATCCGCGAGCTACCGGCTTGTCTGCGCGCCCCGCGTGGAAGTCGCGCTCGGCGTCGAGCCAGTCGTTGGAGAGTCCGACCGAAAACTGGCCCAACAGTATGGCGAATCCGATGACCGCGATTCGCCAGGGCGCAAGCCCCGCGCCTATCCCCAGGACGATGCAGATCAGGGTGACGGCGGCGCTCGGCCCGGGATGCGCCGACAGCACCAGGAGCACGGGTGGACTCCGCTGCGGTCCGCTGTGCATCCTGACAGCGTAGTGGCCGTGTCGGGGAGTCCCCAATGCCGGGCCCGTCACGGCACGAGAAGCAGTTTCCCGATTCGATTCCCCGATTCCATCGCCTGGTGCGCACGACGAGCCTCCTCGAACGGAAAGCTGCGATCGATGACCGGCCGCACGTGCTTCGACGCGACCAGGGGCCAGGCGTTGGCGAGAACGCTCGCGACAATCTTCTCCTTCTCCGCAAGTGGTCGGGCGCGCAGCGTGCTCGCCCGGATGGTGCCCCACTTCGCCATGAGCCGTCCGACGCTCAGCTCGCCGGGCACACCGCTCTGGTTGCCGATCAGTTCAATTCGACCGTGCGGGGCGAGCGCCCGAAGATTGCGGTCGAGATATCCGCCGCCGATGGCGTCGAGGATCACGTCCGCTCCGCGGCCTTCGGTGGCGGCAAGCACGGTTTCGACGAAGTCCTGATCCCGATAATCGATGAGAATGTCCGCCCCCAGCGTGCGGCACGCGTCCAGCTTCTCGTCGGATCCTGCGGTGACGGCAACCCGGCACCCGATCGCGCGCGCCAGCTGGATCGCCATGGTGCCGATGCCTCCGGATCCGCCGTGCACGAGGAGCGTCTCGCCGGAACGCAGGTCGGCGCTCATGAACACGGTCGACCAGACGGTGCACATCGCCTCCGGAAGCCCTGCGGCCTCCGTCAGGTCCACGGTGTCCGGAACGGGCAGCACGAGCCCGGCTGGTGCCAGCACGAGTTCTGCGTAGCCGCCGCCGGCAAGAAGAGCGCACACCCGGTCGCCCGGTTTCAGGTCCGCGACCGCGTCGCCGGCCGCCACGATGGTTCCGGACACCTCCAGGCCCGGCCAGTCCGGCGCCCCGCCCGGAGGCGGATAGTTGCCTTCGCGCTGATGGAGATCGGCCCGGTTCACCCCGGCGGCGGCGACCGAAATCACTACGTCGCCTCGGCCGGGCACCGGGTCCGGACGGTCCTCCACGCGGAGAACCTCAGGGCCGCCGGGGGCGGGAATCGTCACGGCTCGCATGACAGAACAGTACGCCGGGTTGCCGCGGCGCTGGGCGTGCTACTTCGTGGGGAGCTGGTATCCCTCGAGATTTTCGATCACGATCGGCTGAAAGCCGTCCTGCGTGGCGACCGTGCCCGGCGCCGCGGGGGAAACTGCCCGCGCGGCGGTTGCGGGCGATACCGTGCCGGTGGCCACGACCGCCAGCATGGTCGCCGCGACAACGAACGAGGCTGCTGCGGCGCTCGTGGATGCCGTCGCGATCGTGAGTGTGCCTGCCGCGCGGAGTCTGCGGACCGCGATGCCAATGCCGACCAGGACCGCAACGGCGATCGCGAGGGTGGCGATGAAGGGCAGGGGGATGATGGCGCCAGAAGCGGGCGCGAGATTCAACTCAGCAATCATTGCTGGTTGTTCCTTCCGGGGGTGTGAAGAAGTTTCCGCTCGGGTAACAGAAACCGTGCGCTTCGGCGAACCCTGTTTGGGGGGCACGCCTGCACGCAGTTGAACGATACCGTACCTGCCGGTTTCGATCAACGACCTCGGCCGTGCGCCCCGCTGACGAACTCAGAATAGCTGTGCTCCGCCTGCGAGATACCGCGATCGATTCGAGAGTTCGCCGACGAAAACATCCGGATGTCCAGCGCAACGCCGGTTCGCGATGGCGTGCGTTTCCACGACCCGACGACGGTGCCGTCATCCACCACCGTTCCCCGAAACACCCCGTTGCCTCCTGGCACGATGTCGTCCGCTCGGCTCGCAGGAAGCTGTGGCGTTCGGTCGCGATAGCCGAGCAGGTATTCGTCGAATCCGGGAAGCAACCGCACGCCATCCCGCGGAAAATCCAGGGCGGTGTCGGCGGCGAAATATAGCGGTTCACCGTCGCGGTCCACGGAGTCGAGTTGGTGCCGGGCGAGAGCGAGTCCCGTTCTGGCCTTCGTCAGAGTCATCGACGACCACCACGCAAAGTCGCGGATGCTTGCCGGCCCGTGGCTGCGGAAATAGCGCAGCACGAACTCGCCGATGGCCTCGTCGCGCTCGAGCTGGCGCTGGACGGGCGCCCATTCGTCGAGGAGCGCGAACGTCTGCGTCGTTCCGGATGGCGGGCCGAAAATGAGGGTGCCGGTCTGCGAGAGAAACCAGAGGATGTGATAACCGCGCTGGCCTGTCGTGGCCACTCCGGCGTCGTCGAAAACGCGGTACATCGCGTTTCGCGGACGGGAACGCCCACCCGAGAGCGCCTCATGCGCGGCAGTTCGGGCGCGCTCCAGATCGGCTTCGCCCAGGCCGAGCGCCAGTCGCCGCGCGAGCGAGCCGCGAATCAGCCGTTCGCGGGTCAGGGCGAGGATCCAGCGAAGATCCTCCGGTGCCACAACGTGGAGCGTCCCGCGCATCGGCCAGGAGCGCACGATGGAGCCGTCGACGAACGCCCGGTTAATGTCTGCCAGAGAAAGTTTCGGGTTCCGGAGGCCAATCGACCACGTCGCGCTTGCGACATCCTGCGCCTGCATCGCCGTCATCCACCTCACGATGGCGGCGGGGCTCCACTCCGATGTCGTCGAGATTTCCTGCGCGGCCATCCGCGCGCGAACCAGCGCCCGGTCCGCGGCCGCTGTCACGCGGATGCCACCGCGATGGCGTCGGCGGCGCGCACGAGACCGAGGTGGGAGAGCGCCTGCGGGGTATTCCCGACGTGGAGGGAGGAGTCCACATCGTATTCCTCGGAGAGCATCCCCACGTCGTTGCAGAAACCGACCAGCCGATCCATGAGCGCGGTGGCCTCGCCCAGGCGACCCGAGTGCGCATATTGCTCCACGAGCCAGAACGAGCAGGCCAGGAACGGATGTTCGCCCGGCGGCAGGCCATCGTCCGAGTGGTCCGCGCGATACCGCAGGAGCAAGCCGTCGACGAGCAGATCCTTCTCGATCGCGGCGACCGTGCCCAGCATGCGCGGATCGTCGTAGTCGAGGTAGCCGATCTGCGGGAGCTGCAGCAGCGTGGCATCCACGGCTCTGCTTCCGAAATACTGCGTGTACGTGTTGCGCTCGGAATCGAACCCGCGGTGTTCGATGTCCTCCCGGATCTCGTCGCGGATACGCTCCCACTTCGCGACCGGACCGTCGAGCCCGTGGTCGCGAACGGCGCGGACGCCGCAATCCATGGCCGCCCACAGCATTGCTCGCGAGTGCGTGAACGCCTGCAGTGGGC
The DNA here is from genome assembly GCA_937872445.1 of uncultured Microbacteriaceae bacterium. Taxonomy (GTDB): domain Bacteria; phylum Actinomycetota; class Actinomycetes; order Actinomycetales; family Microbacteriaceae; genus Terrimesophilobacter. Next base: position 18,630 of record CALMSL010000101.1, read on the forward strand.
CGCGCATTTCCCACATCCCGTGGTCGAGCCTCTGCCAGTTCTCCTCGACGAAGCTCAGCATCGCCCGCTGCAGCGGCCAGGAGAACTCGTCCTCCGCGACACCCAGGTCGCGGGCCTTGGCGAGCGCGAGCATCGTTTCGCCGAACACGTCGCCCTGATACTGCGTGTACGCCCCGTTGCCTTTGCGCACGGGAGACGCGCCGCGGTAGCCCGGCAGACTGTCGATCGTCAACTCGGTGAGTTCGCGTTCGCCGCCGAGACCATACATGATCTGGATGTCGCCGGGATCCCCGGCGATTGCGCGCAGCAACCAGCGTCGCCAGGTTGCCGCTTCGCTGAGGAAGCCGCGGCCCAGGAGGGCGTCCAGCGTGGACGACGCGTCCCGCAGCCACACGAAGCGATAGTCCCAGTTGCGCACTCCACCCCACTGCTCGGGCAGGCTCGTGGTCGCCGCGGCAACAATGCCACCCGTGTCTTCGTGGGTGAGCGCACGCAGCACGAGAAGGGACCGGAGCGCCGCATCCTCATACCGGTCGGCGCGATGGGTGCACGATGCCGCCCAGTCCGTCCACCACGCGGTCGTCTGCTCGATGGCGCTATCAACGGCGGGGGGCGGCGGCGCCACCCGATGCGACGGATACCAGGTGAGGGAGATGTCCACCGTTTCACCCTCTGCCACCGAGAATTCGCTCGCGTGCGCGTGGTCCGTCGCCTTCAGCTTCGGGCCGCGGACAACGACCGCATCCGGCCCGGCGACCGCGATGATGGCGTGCCCGCCCTTGTCCTGAATCTGACGCACCCACGGCATGGCATCCGCATAGCCGAAACGGATGCGCAATTCCTGTCGCATGGTGACGGTGCCCCGAATGCCGCGCACCCGGCGGATCAGGTCTGCTCGCCGATCACCGTGCGGCATGAGTTCCGTGACTTCCACTTCGCCGTTCTCGGTAACCCAGCGGGTCACCAGAGTGAACGTCGTTCCGAGATAGCGGCGGCTCGTCTCAACGACCGGGTCCACGGGGGCGAGGAGCCAGCGGCCGTGATCCTCCGTCCCCAGCAGCGCGCCGAACGTCGACGCCGAGTCGAATCTCGGCAGGCACAGCCAGTCGATGCTGCCATCCCGTCCGATGAGCGCGGCAGTATGGCAATCGCCGATCATCGCGTAATCTTCGATGTTCATTGGCATCCTTCCATCTTGTCATCAGTGACCGGGGTTACCCTTGGCGGATGGCAAAAGGAATTGGAACTCTCGTCATCTTTGGCGCAGGGGGGGATCTGGCGAAGCGATTGCTGCTGCCTGGGCTCGGCCAGCTGGTTGATTCCGGGCGAAGTGAAGACTTCTCCCTGCTCGGCGTTGGCCAGGACGCCATGTCCACGGCCGCGTGGCGGTCCCGAGTGGAGAAGTCGTTTGCGACGAGCGGAGCGACCGGATCCCGGGCGCGCGCGCTCGCAGCAAAATCCGAATACCTCACCGCGGACGTGACAAACCGGGACGACCTGGAATTGATCCTGTCCACATGCACGGGAACGCCCGCGTTTTATTTCGCCCTCCCGCCAAGGATCACGATTGCGGCATGCACGGCATTGGCCAAAGTGAACCTTCCGGACGGCACCGTGTTCGGTCTGGAAAAGCCGTTCGGCACCGACCTCAAAAGCGCAGCGGCATTGAACCGGCAACTGGTGAAAATCATCCCGGAGAACCGCATTCACCGCGTGGATCACTTCCTCGGCAAATCAACCGTTCTGAACCTCCTCGGCCTGCGATTCGCCAATCGGATCCTCGAACCCGTGTGGAACTCGGACAACATCGACAGCGTCGAAATCATCTTCGACGAGCAACTGGGGCTGGAGGGGCGCGCCGGATACTACGATCATGCCGGGGCGCTTGTTGACATGATCCAAAGCCACCTCCTGCTCGTCATGGCGCTCGTCGCCATGGAACCGCCGTCCAGCATCGACGCGGAGGATCTTCGCGGATCCATGGCGCAGGTGCTGAGGGCGACAAACATTCGCGACGGAGATGCCGCAGCATCAAGCAGGCGCGCTCGCTACACGGCGGGCACGGTGAAGGGCAGGAAATTGCCCTCGTACATCGATGAGCCGGGCGTCGATGCGAAGAACAGGACCGAGACTCTTGCCGAAGTGACGCTCACGGTCGACAACTGGCGATGGGCGGGCGTGCCATTCACGCTGCGATCAGGAAAGGCGCTGTCCAAAGCGAGGAAGGAGATCGTCGTCACGTTCAAGGACGTACCGCACCTGCCGATCGGATTTACCGGTCGGCCGGGACCTGCGGCGCTTCGAATCTCTCTGAGCCCCGATGACATCAGCCTGGACTTGAACATCAACGGGCAGGGCGATCCGTTCACGATCGATCGTGTCGTCCTGAGCACCGAATTCGGCGCCGGCGAGCTTGAGCCGTACGGCGAAGTTCTCTTCGGCCTGCTGGCCAATGATCCGACGCTGTCCGTGCGCGCCGACGAGATTGAGGAGTGCTGGCGCATCGTGGCACCGGTACTGGCCGCCTGGAAGAAGGATGCGGTCAAGCTCGACACATACCTCGCCGGCTCGGATGGGCCGAAGCGATGGCGTCGGCGCTGAGCCGGCTCCCAGTGATGTCGGAGCGGGCCGCTGCACCGCGAGCGGGATCGCCCGCCGCGTGCGCCTCAGAGCAGGCCGAGCCGGTCTAGCTCCTCCGCCAGGCCAGCCCCGTCCGAAGCCCGAACCCAGGGTGTCGGGCTATCTGCTCCGTACTGCTGAACCTTTGACCGCCGTCCGGCCAGAACGGCCTCGCCGCCGGAAAGCTGCCGGATGGCGATGGCCGCGACCCGGTCGGGGTGCGCTGCGGAAAAGGAATCGTAAAGTTCTTCATCGTTCTGTCCGTCGTCACCGACGAGAATCCATTGCAGCTGCGGGAACTCGCCGACCAGCCGAAGCAGGCTCTCCTCCTTGTGCGCACGCCCGCTGCGGAACAACCGGTCGTGGGTCGGACCCCAGTCGGTCAGCAGCAGCGGTCCCGGCGGGAATAGGTGGCGAGACAGGAATCGGGTGAGTGTCGGCGCAACGTTCCACGCTCCCGTCGACAGGTACACCACGGGAGAGCCGGGGTGATCCCTGACGAGCTTCTCGAACAGCACGGCCATGCCGGCAACCGGTGTTCGAGCGTGCTCGTCCAGGACGAACGTGTTCCACGCAGCGACCAGCGGTCGAGGCAGCGCGGTCACCATGACCGTATCGTCGACGTCGGAGATCAACCCGATGGTGGCCTTCGGGTCGACGATGAAGACCGGGGCTTTCACCCGGTCAGATCCTTCAGTGCGCATCGTGATGGTGTGCCATCCGGGGGAGAGGGACACGTCAATCACCGCGTCGATGACTCCGCCTCGATCCGCGGTGAGCGGATACTCGACGCCGTCAATTCCCACCAGCACGGCGGCGTCCCCCACGGGTACGCTCGTGAAACTCCGCCAGCCTCGAATCTTTTTGTAGCGGATGTCGTCGGTTGCGCCCGGGCGAGCGAGGAGGACTCTCGAGAGCACGCGGATCCACGACGTAGATCCGTATCCGGTGTACGGAATGACGGTCGGGGTGAGGCCGCGCTTTCGGGCGCGTCGTTCCCGAAACTGGTGAAAACGATCCTCAAGTCTCGCCGGAAGGCGTGGCGCGGTCTCTTCCTCGGGTGCCGGGGCGTCGGAAGGCGGCTCAGACCCGATCATGGCCCCAGTCTTTCACGTTCATCGCGTCACGCGGCGCGAATTCGGCCGCGGGTGAGTGCCCCAGGGGCGCGGCAGTGGAACGCCAACCTGAGTATTGCCATAATTCACGGCAATGATTGGTGCCCCCGCGCCGGGGGCACGCTAGGATTTCTCCACACATTCCCACAATTTCTGCAGGTCTCAGGCGGGCTGCGACAGAGACGGAGTCAATCGTGTCCGGATCAAGCACACTCTTACGCAACGAACCTGTGCAGGCGCGCAGCAACGCACGCCTCACCAGTTTGCTGGATGCGGCGGCGGCCGCAATCGACGAAGTCGGCTACGAGCGGCTCACCACGGCGATGGTCGCGGAGCGCGCCGGCGCATCCATCGGCACGGTGTACCGGTACTTTCCTGATCGAATCGCCGTCCTGCAGAGCGTGGCCTCCCGCGCGGTTGATCGATTCACCGATCGAATCAACGATTCTTTTGCCGCAGAACAGTACGAAACCTGGTGGGAAACCATCGATTCGCTCATCGATCAGGGCGTTGATGCTTTTGCGAACGAGCCTGCGTTCGCGGCAATTCGGTTCGGCGACGTTCTGGATTTGCGCCCGCGCGAAGGCCATGTCACCGGCAACAGCCGTGTTGCGAGCCACGTCGCATCGATTCTGGTGTCCCGCTATGGGCTTGCGGGCGGAGCCGGGCTTTCGTACCATCTCGAGGTCGCCTTTACCATGATCGACGCACTGCTGGCTCGGGCGTTCATGTTCGATGCGCGCGGGGATGCGGCTTTCATCGACGCAGCGCGCACCGTCGCAAGGACCTACCTCGAGAGCGTGCTCGGAGAACCGCAAGCGCGGTGAATTTCCTGAAAGTCTGACCAATCGGGAATGCCAGTGGCACCGAATAGTGTTTGACTTTGATGTCTGGGCGTGAGCTGAACCATTGCTCACTTCGAAACATATGAGTTGCACACCACTGTCCGGCGAGGAATTGGCCTAATTCATCATGATCGAGTTTCGCGGAGTGTCCAAGCAATTTGACGACGGCACACTCGCGGTTGACGACTTCAGCCTGGTGATTCCCTCGCACAAAACCGTGGTTCTGGTCGGTTCGTCCGGCTGCGGAAAGACCACGTTGCTGCGCATGATCAATCGGATGGTCGATCCGACGAGCGGGTCGATCCTGATCGACGATGAGGATATCGCCGGCCTCGAACCCGTCAAGCTTCGTCGTCGCATCGGCTACGTGATGCAGAATTCCGGCCTGCTTCCTCATCGGAAAGTCATCGACAACGTGGCCACGGTGCCGCTATTGGAGGGCGTTCCCAAACGCCAGGCGTACGCCCGCGCGATGGAACTGCTCGACACCGTCGGCCTCGATCGCTCGCTCGCGAACCGGTACCCGAGTCAGCTTTCCGGAGGGCAGCAACAGCGGGTAGGCGTTGCGCGGGGCCTTGCAGTCGACCCCAATATCCTTCTCATGGATGAGCCGTTCGGTGCCGTCGACCCGATCGTGCGCGCCGACCTGCAGCAGGAGCTCATCCGTCTTCAGCAGGAACTGGGCAAGACCGTCGTATTCGTCACTCACGACATCGACGAGGCGTTCCTGCTCGGCGACCAGGTCGTAATCCTGCAGGTGGGCGCCCAGATTGCTCAGCAGGGGACGCCCACCGAGATCCTGGCCAATCCGGCGACCGAATTCGTCGCGGATTTCATCGGCGCCGGGCGTGGAAAGCGCCGCCTGTCGGTGGACGCGAGCGTCGAATCCGAGGGAAACGATCTCGTGCTCGTCGACAGCGCGGGACACGCTGCCGGTGTCGTGGACGCGCCAGGCGGGGTCATCGCGAACGGGGATTCCGGCCCGAAATCGCGCAGCATTTCGAACAAAACCGATCAGGCCGGGGACGCCTGATGCAGTGGCTATGGGAGAACCGTGATCTGGTTTTCGGACTGTCGCTGGAACACGTGCGACTGAGTGCGATCCCGATCATCGTCGGCCTCATAGCCTCCATCCCGCTCGGCTGGCTCGCCAACCGATTCCGGGTGACGCGCGCCATCCAGCTCACCCTGTTCGGAATCCTCTTCACGATCCCGTCGCTCGCGTTCTTCATCACGCTTCCATCGGTGCTCGGCACCAAAATCCTGAACCCCATCAACGTCGTCGTGGCACTCGCGGTCTACGCGATAGCCATCATGGTGCGGGGGGCCGCGGATGCTTTCGCCTCCGTCCCCAGGGACGTCATCCAGTCCGCCACAGCGGTGGGTTTCTCTTCGGCGTCGCGATTCTGGAAAGTGGAGTTGCCCCTTTCCGGCCCCGTGCTGCTGGCCAATCTGCGCGTCGTGTCGGTGACCACGGTGAGCCTCCTCAGCGTTGGGGCGCTGGTCGGCAACGGTGCTCTCGGATATCTCTTCATCAACGGGTATCAGCGTGACTTCCCGACGGAAGTGATGATCGGCATCATCTTCACGCTCATCATCGCCGTCCTTTTCGACCAGATTTTAGTGGCGATCGGCCGCATTCTGATGCCGTGGGCGCGGGGAGCGCGCGGTGCCAGTCGGGCGCTGACGGTGGGGGGTGCCGCCTGATGTTGTTTGCGGCAGCACTGGCATTCATTTTCGATCCGGCGAACCTGCTCGGCGAAAAAGGGATACTCCCACGGTTGATGGACCACCTTCTCTACACCGGGCTCAGCCTGGGGGCGGCGTTGCTCGTGGGCATCCCGATCGGGTTGCTCATCGGGCACACGGGGAAGGGCAAGAACTTCGTGATTGCCCTGACCGGGTCGTTCCGTGCACTTCCCACGTTCGGGCTCCTCTTGTTCATCATCCTGTTCACCGGACTCGGGCTCGGCCCGCTCGTTTTCGTCCTCGCGATCCTTGCCATCCCGCCGATCATCGCCGGCGCCTACTCCGGACTCGACTCGGTCAACCGCGAGACGATCGATGCTGCGCGGGCGATCGGGATGACGGAGTGGCAGATTCTCGGCAAAGTCGAAATTCCGCTCGCCCTGCCCCTCATTCTCGGCGGGGTCCGCTCCGCGACACTCCAGATCATCGCGACAGCGACCATCGCCGGCTATGTGGGGCTCACGGGCCTGGGACGGTTCCTCATCGAGGGCCTGGCCCTCCACGACTACACTCTGGCTTTCGCCGGCGCGATCCTCGTTGCCGCCCTCGCCCTCGTGGCGGACGGAATTCTCGCGCTCATCCAAAGACTTGTTGTCCCGCACGGGGTGTCCCGCGGGATGGCACGCACCACAACCAGGTCGAGCCGGCGCACCGCGCCGTCGGCCTTGACCGGGGCACCCCTCACGGAAGGATAGACAAATGCAATCACACAGAGTAAAGCGAATTACGGCGGGGCTCGTCGCAATCGGGCTGACCGCGAGCCTCGCGGCGTGCGCGTCCGGCAATCCGCTTGGCGGCGGTGGAAGCACCGAACTCGGCACGATCACGGTCGGGTCGCAGGGCTTCGCCGAAAGCGACATCCTGGCCCAGCTTTACGGGCAGATGCTCGCGGCCAACGGGTACACCGTCAAGTACGCGCCGTCGATCGGATCCCGGGAAACGTTTATTCCCGCCCTGCAGGATGGCTCCATCGGGCTCATCCCCGATTACGCAGGAAACCTGCTCTACGGCGCAGACCCCAAAGCCACGGCGACCTCCACCGCCGACGTGATGGCGGCTCTGCCCGCCGTGCTCAAACCGCTGGGGCTGACGATTTCGTCGGCGGCGCAGGCTCAGGATGCCGATGCGCTTGTCGTCACGAAAGAGTTCGCCGATGCGAACAAACTGGTGACCATCGCGGACCTCGCGCCGATTGCCTCAACCATCACGATCGGCGCGAACACGGAGTTCGAAGGCCGTTCCTACGGGCGCGCGGGCCTCGAGTCGGTCTACGGTGTGACGGGCTGGAAGTTCAAGGCCATCGATGACTACGGCGGACCCGGCACGCTCAGCGACCTGCTGAAGAACAACATTCAGGTAGCCGACATTTACACGACGACCCCGTCGATCAAGGCGAACAACCTCGTCGTGCTTCAGGATCCCAAGCACCTGATCGCGGCGCAGAACATCGTCCCGCTGTTCAACGACAAGACGTATTCGGTTGCTGTCGCGAACATTGTCGACCGGGTGTCGAACGTGCTCACGACGGAAGAACTGATGAGTCTGAACGAGATCGCCGCCGGTGACTCCAAGCCGTCACCGGAGAAGGTGGCGAAGGACTGGCTCACCAAGATGGGTCTCCTGTAGGGGCTTGAATCAGGGAATATCCTCCCGGGTGTTGGCATCGCCATCACCCGGGAGTTCCATGTGGCGGCGCTGGCTGCGCTCGAGGGCTTTGCGAATCGCGAAAGCCACCGCGAGGAAGACCACGATGATTCCCGCGAAGATGTACCCCGCGTAGTGGAGCCGGCCGGAAAGCTCCCGATACGTGCCGGCCGCTGCCCAGCCGACCGAGGCGTAGCCGACTGCCCACACGGTGCAGGCGGGAACGGTCCAGGCGATGAACTTGCGGTACCGCATAGTGCTCATCCCGACGGTGAGTGGAATGAGCGAGTGCAGGATGGGAAGAAACCGCGAAACGAACACGGCGATCCCGCCCCGACGGTCCAGATAATTCTCCGCTCGCATCCAGTTTTCGTAGCCGATCCGCAGGCCGAGCCAGCTTCCGCGGATCTTGGGGCCGAAGAAACGGCCGAGCGCGAAACCGATGCTTTCCCCGGCCAGAGAGCCAGCGATGACGGCAGCAATGAGAGCGACATACTGCACCCAGTCCTGGATTCCGGTGCTCGCGACGATCACAATAGTGTCGCCGGGAACGATCAGGCCGACCAGTATGGAAGTCTCCAGGAGCATCCCGATTCCCGCCAGAAGAGTGCGGAGCAGGGGGTCAACGCTCTGGACGAGTCCAAGAATCCAGGTCAGACCATCGTTCATGTCCCGGTGCCTCCTATCGGCTTGTGAAGCGCCTCGCGGCGGTGGCGCCACAGGCCAAGTCTGCCCGGGCTTTCTGCGAGCTTAGGGCCACCGACCCACGACGTGACGATGCGGATGCCATGTACCGCGCCCAGGGCCCACACCTCGGCACCGTCGAGATCGGCCGGAGTCGCCCGCTCCCGGTGGGTCTCCACGCCGAGCGCGGCCGCCATCGCGAACAGACTCCGCGCTGTGACGCTGTCGACGCGCTCGAACTCGCGCGCATCCTCGGCCAGCGGGGGCGCGCAGAGGACGTCTCCGCGCCACCACACAAGGGCGCTCGTCGTCCCGTCCACGATGAATCCGTCGCTTGTGAGGATGACCGCATCGTCAGCGCCGAGACGCCGAGCCCGGGTGCGAGCGGACAGCAGCGCGTCGACATCCGGCCCCTTGATCCCCGGCGCTTTACGCGGATCCGGCCGACCGAGGGTGGCGAGGACTGCTGAACGCGCCAGCTCTGGCGCGGGCCTGTGCCGGAACACAAGGTGGGCAGCGCCATCCTTCGACTGCAGTTCGAGGCGGGGAAACCAGTTGCCGTCCGCCGGTACGAGCGCGAGTGCGGCGTCCCAAAACGCCTCGAGGTCGAGTGCGGCGAAACCGTCCAGGTCATTCCCGCGCTGCCGGGCGGCTTCGAAAAATCGGCTCTCGTGAAGCTCGCGGGCGAAAATTCGCCCGTGCGTGACGAGAAACGAGTCCATCGCTTCGACTCGATATTCGCCGGGGTCGCAATAGTCGAGAGCGGCAAACGCGCCACCGACCCAGCGGTACAGCGCGTCGTTGCTCATAGAGTTAGGGTATGCGCCGCCGGGTGATCTCGACACACCTGGACTATTGGGTTGACCCCGCCGTGGCATTTCCCGCGCTGTGCGCGGGCGACGGTCCCGCATTCTGGCTGGATTCCGGTTTCGACGCGACGACCGGAATCAGTTGTATCGGCGCCGGCGGCCGCGTGGTCACCGCGTCGGGCGGCGGCGATGTCACGGAGTGGGCGACGGGAATCAGGCACGGGCAAACGATCTTCGATTTCCTGCGTCAGGAACAGGCCGGCGGTGCGTGCGACTCGGGTGGCGTGGTGCCGTTCCCGCTGGGCTGGGTGGGGTGGCTCGGCTATGAAAACCACGGGGCAACCCTGGGCACGGAGGGTGTGCGCGATTCGCGGTATCCGGATGCCGCATTCCAGCGCGCTGACCGCGCGGTGGTGTTCGACCATGGAAACCAATCGGTGACGCTCGTCGCCCTCGCCTCGTCGTGGACCGGGGATGCCGCGGCCTGGCGCGATGAGACGGCGAGCATGCTGGCTGCGCTGGCCGGCGCAGGGGAGAGGCCGCTGGACGAAGCGCCAACTCCGCAGCACGAACCTGAATGGTTCAACTCCGAGGACGAATACCTTGGCATGATTGTGGAGTGTCAGCGGCGTATCCGTGCGGGAGACGCGTACCAGCTGTGCCTCACCACCGAAATCAGCGCGAGAGTGCGCCCCGACCCGGTTGACACGTATCTTCGGCTTCGGCGGCTGAGCCCCAGCCACCATGGCGGGTTCCTGCGGTGCGCGGGGGTGAGCCTCCTGAGTTCGTCTCCGGAGCAGTTCCTCACGGTGACGCCGGGTCGCCAGGTGGAATCGAAACCGATCAAGGGAACCCGGAGGCGCGGCGCAACCAGGGAAGAAGACGATGCGCTTCGCCGCGAGCTTGTCGCGAGCGACAAGGAGCGGGCCGAAAACCTCATGATCGTCGACCTCGTGCGCAACGACCTGTCCCGCGTGTGCGCAGTGGGCTCCGTCACGGTGCCGCACCTTCTGGAGGTGGAAAGTTACGCCCAGGTGCATCAGCTCGTGAGCACGGTGCGCGGCACGCTTTCGCACGGCAGGGATCCGATCGACGCGGTTCTCGCCTGCTTTCCTGCCGGGTCCATGACGGGAGCGCCGAAACTCAGCGCGGTGCAGATCCTCGACTCGCTCGAGCGGCGGGCGCGCGGCATCTACTCCGGGGCATTCGGGTACTTCGGGTTTGACGGAAGCATCGATCTGGCCATGGTCATCCGGAGCATCGTGCTTGATGAGCGGGGAGTCACAATCGGCACGGGTGGCGGAATCACGGCGCTGTCGGAACCGCAAGAGGAGCTCGAGGAAACCCGCATCAAAGCGCGTGCACTGCTGCGCGCGCTCGGATTGATACCCTTGTAACTCGGGTCTCGGCGTGCAACGGCGCGCCGAAGATCAATGGCGATCGCCCGCACACCTTCCGCACGAAGAGAGATTGCCGTGGCACACCATCACACCGACGAGGATTCCGGATACGACGTCGCCCGTATCCAGGCCAAGTGGCAGGCCGTGTGGGACGAACTTCAGCCGTTCAGCACGAGCAATCCCGACGACAAGCGCCCGCGCAAGTATGTGCTCGACATGTTCCCCTACCCCTCCGGCGACCTGCACATGGGCCACGCCGAGGCGTACGCGCTCGGCGATGTGATTGCCAGGTATTGGCGGCAGCAGGGCTTCAATGTCCTGCATCCGATCGGCTGGGATTCGTTTGGCCTGCCGGCCGAGAACGCGGCGATCCAGCGCGGAATTGACCCCGGCGGATGGACGTACGACAACATCGACCAGCAAAAGAAGTCGATGAAGCTGTATGCGACGTCGTTCGACTGGGATCGCGTGCTGCACACGAGCGACCCGGAGTACTACAAGTGGAACCAGTGGCTGTTCCTGAAGCTCTACGAGAAGGGCCTCGCGTATCGCAAGGACTCCTGGGTGAACTGGTGCCCCAAGGACCAGACCGTGCTCGCGAACGAACAGGTCGAAGATGGCCGCTGCGAGCGCTGCGGAACTCTCGCGGTGAAGAAAAAGCTCACCCAGTGGTATTTCAAGATCACCGATTACGCGGATCGGCTGCTCGACGATTTGAAGCAGCTTGAAGGGTTCTGGCCGGCGAAGGTCCTGTCGATGCAGCGCAACTGGATCGGCCGATCCATCGGGGCCGACGTCGATTTCGTGATCGAGGGGCGCGAGGAGCCGCTCACGGTATTCACGACGAGGCCCGACACGCTCTACGGCGCCACCTTCATGGTGGTCGCTCCGGATTCCGAACTGGCCGCCGAACTCGTCTCCGGCGCGGATGCCCAGGTGCAGGCGGAGTTCGCCGCCTACCTCACCGAGGTGCAGAAGAACACCGAGATCGAACGTCAGGACGCCACGCGCGAAAAGACCGGGGTTTTCCTCGGTCGCTGGGCGTTCAACCCGGTCAACGGCGAACGCGTGCCCATCTGGTCCGCAGACTACGTGCTGGCGGATTACGGCCACGGCGCCATCATGGCGGTGCCCGCCCACGACCAGCGCGACCTGGATTTCGCCCGCACATTCGACCTGCCCGTGCGGGTCGTCGTGGACACGAACGCTCCCATCACGGGCGCCATCCCGATCATTGCGGACGGCGAGCTTCCGGACGACCTGCCCCCGCTGGACCCCGCGAGCACCGGCGTGGCGCTCCACGGGGACGGCCGCATGATCAACTCCGGGCCGCTGGACGGGCTCAGCAAGACCAACGCGATCTCCCGATCCATCGAATTGATGGAGGCGAGGGGCACCGGGCGGGCGGCGACGAACTTCCGGCTCCGCGACTGGCTCATTTCGCGCCAGCGCTACTGGGGCACCCCCATTCCGATCATCCACGGGGCGAACGGGGAACTCATCCCCGTGCCGGAGGACCAGCTTCCGGTGACCCTCCCGTCGACGGAGGGCCTCGATCTCACTCCGAAGGGCACGTCCCCGCTCGGTGGCGCAGAGCAGTGGATCACCGTGGCGAACCCCGTGGACGGGAGCCCGGCGCGCCGCGACCCCGACACCATGGACACGTTCGTGGACAGCTCGTGGTATTTCCTGCGGTTCTTGAATCCGAACGATCCGGACCGGGCGTTCGACCCGGCCGAGGCGGAGAAGTGGGCGCCGGTGGACCAGTATGTCGGCGGCGTGACGCACGCGATCCTGCACCTCCTGTACGCCCGGTTCATCACCAAGGTGCTGTACGACATGGGCTACATCACGTTCACCGAGCCGTTCACGGCGTTGCTCAACCAGGGCATGGTGCTCATGGACGGTTCGGCGATGAGCAAGAGCAAGGGCAACCTCGTGCGGTTGAGCGAGCAGCTGGACGAGCACGGTGTCGACGCGATCCGGCTCACCATGTCCTTCGCCGGGCCGCCCGAGGACGACATCGACTGGGCGGATGTCGCACCGCACGCTTCGGCGAAGTTTCTGGCGCGCGCCTGGCGGCTCGCTCAGGACGTGACGAGTTCGCCGGATGTCGAGTGGAAGACGGGCGATCGCTCCCTGCGCCGCGTGACGCACCATTTCCTGGCCGACGCGCCTGGTCTGGTCGAATCGTTCAAGTTCAACGTTGTCGTCGCGCGCATCATGGAGCTCGTGAACGCGACCCGAAAGGCGATCGACAGCGGACCGGGCGGTGCGGATGCCGCGGTGCGCGAGGCGACGGAAACGGTTGCGCTCGGGCTGAGCCTGTTCGCGCCCTACACCGCGGAGGAAATGTGGGAGGCGCTCGGGTATCCGCCCTCTGTCGCCCTGTACGGTTGGCGGAAAGCTGACCCGACTCTCCTTGTCGCCGAGTCGGTGACGTGCGTCGTGCAGGTCGACGGGAAACTGCGCGACCGGCTCGAGGTGAGCCCTTCCGTGACGCCCGCGGAGCTGGAGGAACTCGCCCGCGCTTTGCCTGCCGTGGCCAGGACCGTGGGCGACCGGGAAATCGCGACGGTCATCGTTCGCGCACCGAAGCTCGTGAACGTGGTCACCCGCTGACATCGGGATTTCGCGCTCTGCTCCCTCGCAGGTGACGTCGAGGCGCTCTGTGCACAGCCGGCTCGCGGCCGTCTCCCTGCCAGATTGAGCCGCGATTAGCATCGGCGCATGCCGCCACCCGACCCCCTCGCGGCCTCGCGCACCAGCCGATTCCGGGTGGGCATCGGGGCGGCGGTGGTGCTGCTCCTTGTGGGGGTGGGCGTTGCCGTGCTCGTGTCAGCGCTCAGTTCCAGAGCCGGAACCCGAGCCGTCATCGGGGCATCCGAGCCGAAGCAGAGCGCCACTGCGTCACCGAGGTCGACGAACGCCATCATCTTCGTCCACATTCTCGGGGCGGTGTCGGCGCCGGGCCTGTACCAGCTCCACGACGGCGACAGGGCCATCGACGCGGTCGCCGCCGCTGGCGGGTTCACGGTTGACGCGGATCGTCGCCAGCTGAACCTTGCGCGCTTCCTCTCCGACGGCGAGCAAATCTACGTCCCCACCGAAGGGGAAGTCGTCTCCGGGGCGCCAGGCGCTGGCGCCGCGACATCCGGCGGCAAGGTGAACCTGAATACGGCGGATTCCGCAGCACTCGAAACGCTCCCGCGGGTCGGACCCTCCCTGGCTGCCCGCATCATCGCGTGGCGCGAAGCGAATGGCCGATTCACCTCGATCGAGGATTTGATGAGCGTTTCCGGAATCGGGGAAAAAACGTTCGCCGGGCTGAAGGACCTCGTGACGATATGAGGATCGACGCCAGGCTCGCGGTCCCGGCGCTCCTCGGCTGGGTCGTGGTCGGCGTCCTCATCGCCGTCCCTGCGCTGCTGGTCCCGGCCGCCATCGGGCTGTGGTTGCTGGGCGCCGTGGCTGCGGCGGTGGCGGTGCTTCGTCCGAGTTTCCGTCTGGTTCTCTCGATGGTGACCGTCGCGGCGGCGGTCGCGGCCCTGCTCGTGACGAGCGCCGCGGCGCTGACCCTTGCCCGGGATCCGGAGCTCCTGCGCGACGCGGCGGATCGCCACCGTTTCGTCGAACTCACCGCCGTGCTCGATGTCGATACGCGCTCAACGCCACCGCGCGCGCCGACATCCGTGACGATCACCAATGCCGCGGTCGGCGAGCAGTCGGTCGGCCCAATCGCCATTCCCGCGCTCGTGTTCGGAAACCTGCCGAGGTCGGGTATCGGATCGACCGTGACGGTGGCCGGGACCATGGTGGGCGCGGAGGCGGGGGAGCGGGTTCGCTTCCTCGTTTTCGCGCGCGGAAGCCCCCACCTCGCGGCTGGGCCGCCGTGGTTTCTGGACTGGGCCAACGGGTTGAGACGGGGCTTCCAGCGTGCGGCGGCCGAGCTACCGGGCGACGGCGGAGCCCTGCTGCCGGGGCTCGCGATCGGCGACACGAGCGCGGTGAGCGACTCCCTCGATTCCGCCATGAAGGTCACCTCGCTCAGCCACCTGACCGCCGTTTCCGGTGCGAACTGCGCCGTCGTGGTGGGGCTCGTCCTGCTCGCGGCGGGCGGCATGGGCGCGACGCGACGAGTTCGGATTACCCTTTCGATCGCCACTCTGGTGAGTTTCGTCATTCTGGTCACGCCCAGTGCCAGCGTGCTCCGCGCGGCCGTCATGGCCGCGCTCGTCCTTTTCGCGATGGCGGCCGGCCGGCCGATTCGCGGGGTCGCCGTGCTCTCCGCCGCCGTCATCGCACTTCTTGCCGCCGATCCGTGGCTGTCGCGCGACTACGGCTTCATCCTCTCCGTTCTGGCCACGGCGGGCCTGCTCGTTCTGGCCGGACCGCTGTCCCAGGTGCTGTCGCGGTGGCTGCCTCTGCCGATGGCCGCTGTGATCTCGATTCCCCTTTCGGCCCAGCTGGCCTGCCAGCCTGTGCTGATCCTGCTCAACCCGGCGATCCCGGTTTACGGTGTCATCGCGAACCTCCTGTCCGAGCCCGCCGCCCCCATCGCGACGGTTCTCGGCCTCCTCGGATGCGCCAGCCTGCCGATTTTCGAGCCGCTGGGCCGCGTGTTCACCTACCTTGCGTGGCTGCCGTCCGCATGGATTTCGGCGGTCGCGCGATTCTTCGCCACGGCGCCCGGTTCGCAGGCTCCGTGGCTCCCCGGCGCGATCGGCGTCACGGCGCTCGTGGTTGTCACGGGCATCCTGCTGGTCGTCCTGCTTCGGCCCCGTACGCGCTCAGCGCGAATCCTGGCGGGCACTCTCGCCGCCCTGTTCGCGTGCTATTCGGGTGCGGCGCTGGGTTCGAGCATCGGTCGCACGCTCGCCGTTCCCGCGAACTGGCAGATCGCCGCGTGCGATATCGGGCAAGGGGATGCGGTCCTGGTTCGCAGCCGGGGGGAGACCGCCCTCATCGACACCGGACCCAGTCCGAAACTTCTCACGGCGTGCCTGAATGAATTGGGTATCGTGCACATCGACCTGCTCGTGCTCAGCCACTACGATCTCGACCATGTCGGCGGCACCTCGGCCGTGTTCGGGCTCGTCGACCGCGCGATCGTCGGGCCGGTTTCCGATGCGAGCGACACGGCGCTGCGGGAATCGCTGGTCAGTTCCGGTGCGGTCGTCGACGAGGTAGCGCACGGGGCGAGCGGAGCGCTTGGGGAACTTCGCTGGCAGATCCTGTGGCCGCCCGCTCGCCTCGGCACCGTTGAACCCGGAAATCCCGCCAGCGTCACGATCCGGTTCGACGGAGTCGGCGAATGCCTCCTCGGCTGCCTGAGCGCGATTTTCCTTGGCGACCTCGGCAATGAGGCGCAATCGAGGCTGCTCGGCCTGACACATCCGTCGCCGGTGGATGTGGTCAAGGTCGCACACCACGGTTCCGCGGACCAGTGCGAGAGACTGTACGAGAGGCTGGACGCGACTGTCGGCATCATCGGGGTCGGCAGCGGGAACACCTACGGGCATCCGACCGACGCGCTGCTCGGCATGCTCAAACGCGCGGGAACAGCGGTCACTCGCACCGATCTGGAGGGGATGATCCTCCTGTCGCCCACACCGGCCGGTCCCGTGCAGGTGTGGACGGGACGTGCGCCGGCCCGCGACGTTGGCTCCCATTAGGCTGGGGCCACGGAAGGAGGTGAGGGTGCGGATGGCAGCGACGCGGACTCAGAAGATCCCCCAGTTGACCTGGGACAAGGTGCGCCCGGCACCGGTCATACTCGTGTCCGGGACCGAGAACTTTCTCGCCGATCGCGCGATCGGGCTGCTGCGCGACATTCTCCGCGCCGAGGATGCGAGCCTCGAGGTGAGCGATATCGGCGCCGACGACTACGCGCCGGGAGAGTTGGCGACGCTCGCGAGCCCCTCGCTGTTCTCGGAACCGCGGATGATCAGGGTGACGGCCGTCGAAAAATGCACCGATGCCTTCCTGAGCGACGCTCTCGGCTATCTGGAGGCGCCGGCGCCGGACTGCTATCTGGTCCTCAGGCATGCCGGCGGCGTCCGCGGCAAGAAACTTCTGGACGCCCTGAGGGGCGGGCTCGGCGGTGGCATCGAAATCGCCTGCCCCGACCTGAAGAAGGAGACGGATCGGTCCGATTTCGTGTTTGCCGAGTTCCGCGCGGCGGGCCGGAAAATCACGCCGGGCGCTGCGCGCGCCCTGGTTGGGGCGTTCTCCGGTGACATTGCCGAACTTGCCGGTGCGTGCCGCCAACTGCTCGCCGACACCGACGGGGACATTTCGGAAGCCACGGTCGAGCGCTACTACGCCGGACGCGTGGAGACGAACGCGTTCCGCGTGGCCGACATCGCCATCGCCGGGCGACATGGCGAAGCTCTCGTGCTCCTCCGCCACGCCCTGGCCTCCGGCGCGGATCCCGTACCGATCGTGGCGGCATTCGCGAGCAAGCTCCGCACCATGGCGAAAATCTCCGGCTCCCGCGGCAGTTCGGGGCAACTCGCCCAGCAGTTTGGACTGGCACCGTGGCAGATCGACCGCGCCAGACGAGACCTTCGGGGGTGGACCGAGGATGGCCTCGCCCGGGGAATCAGCGTTCTGGCGGAAACGGACGCGCAGGTCAAAGGGGAGAGCCGGGATCCGGTGTTCGCGCTCGAGCGCATGGTGAACGTGGTGAGCGCGCGCGGCGCAGCCCCGCACTAGACAGCGCGGGGGTGCTGCCGAGGCAATGAAAAACGCTCCCGCCACCGAAGTGGGGGAGCGCCCATCCGTGTGACGCTTAGAGCGCCGCGACCTGCTTCGCGATGGAGGACTTGCGGTTCGCGGCCTGGTTCTTGTGAAGCACACCCTTGCTCGCCGCCTTGTCGAGCTTCTTCGAAGCGATCACAAGCGAGGCGGTTGCCGCCTTCTTGTCGCCGGAGGAGATTGCTTCGCGGGTAGCGCGGATCGCGGACTTGACCTCGCTCTTGATGGCCTTATTCCGTTCGGTCGCCTTGCGGTTGGTGCCGATGCGCTTGATCTGCGACTTGATGTTTGCCACGGTGAACCTTTTCGTTGTTGTTGAACAGTCTGAGTCACGGCCGAGTGGCCGGGAGAGTCATGGTGGGAGCGTTTCGCGAATCCTCACATGGGGAGTCGCACGCGGGCCAAGAGGTAACTTTATCAGACCAGCGCCGGTTTTAGGCAATCCTTTCGGCCGTCGCGCACGGGCCGTCCCGTTTGGGTCCAACCGTGTCCGGTGCCGGACGGTGGGAATCCACTCAGGCCCGGTCGTGGGAGAATTGTGCAACCCCTTTTCGCAACCATCGAAGGAACGCGTGACACCGAAATCACTGAAGGCGCTTGAGCCGTCGGCGACCGATCCTGCGTTCATCCGCAACTTCTGCATCATCGCGCACATCGACCACGGCAAGTCGACGCTGGCCGACCGGATGCTGCAGATCACGGGCGTCGTGAGCGACCGCGACATGCGCGCCCAATACCTCGATCGCATGGACATCGAGCGTGAGCGCGGCATCACGATCAAGAGCCAGGCCGTTCGGATGCCGTGGTCGTCGACCACGGGCGAGGGCAAGCCGCAAACCTACGCGCTCAACATGATCGACACCCCCGGACACGTGGACTTCACTTACGAAGTGTCGCGGAGCCTCGCCGCGTGCGAGGGGGCGATTCTGCTCGTGGACGCAGCCCAGGGGATCGAAGCGCAAACCCTCGCGAACCTCTACCTCGCGCTCGACAACGATCTGGAGATCATCCCGGTACTCAACAAGATCGACCTTCCGGCCGCCGACCCGGAACGATTTGCGAAGGAGCTCGCCGGGTTGATCGGCGGGGACCCCGACGACGTCCTGAGGGTGAGCGGCAAGACCGGCGCGGGGGTGGAGGAACTTCTCGATCGGGTGATCGAGCGCATTCCGGCTCCGAAGGGCGACCCCGATGCGCCCGCGCGGGCGATGATTTTCGACTCCGTGTACGACAGTTACCGCGGGGTGGTGACATATGTCCGCATGATTGACGGTTCGCTGTCGCCGCGGGAGCGCATCCAGATGATGTCGACGCGGGCGATCCACGAGCTGCTGGAGATCGGGGTGAGTTCCCCCGAGCCGGTTCCCACGAAGGGGCTCGGCGTCGGCGAGGTTGGTTACCTGATCACCGGCGTGAAGGATGTGCGACAGTCGAAGGTCGGAGACACGGTGACGACGGCGGCCAAGCCGGCGGCGGACGCGCTACCCGGGTACACCGAGCCGAAGCCGATGGTGTTCTCCGGGCTGTACCCGATCGACGGCAGCGACTATCCCGACCTGCGGGATGCGCTGGACAAACTCAAGCTCTCGGATGCCGCGCTCGTGTACGAGCCGGAGACGTCCGTCGCGCTCGGATTCGGATTCCGTTGCGGATTCCTGGGGCTACTACATCTGGAGATCGTGACGGAACGGCTCGAACGCGAGTTCGGGCTCGACCTCATCACGACCGCCCCGTCCGTGATTTACCAGGTCACAAGCGACGACGGAAAGTCAGTGACGGTCACCAACCCGAGCGAATTTCCCGGCGGAAAGATTGCGAGCGTGAGCGAGCCGGTCGTGAAGGCGTCCATTCTCGCGCCGAAGGATTATGTCGGAACCATCATGGAACTGTGCCAGGGTCGGCGCGGAACCATGCTCGGAATGGAATATCTCGGTGAGGATCGGGTGGAACTGCACTACACGATTCCGCTGGGCGAGATTGTGTTCGATTTTTTCGACCAGCTCAAAAGCCGGACCCAGGGCTACGGAAGCCTCGACTACGAACCGCACGGCGAGGCGGAGGCGGACCTCGTGAAGGTGGACATCCTGCTTCAGGGGGAGCAGGTCGACGCGTTCAGCGCGATTGTGCACCGCGACAAGGCGTACGCGTACGGCGTGCTCATGACCGGGCGACTGCGGGAGCTCATTCCCCGGCAGCAGTTCGAGGTGCCGATCCAGGCGGCGATCGGTTCGCGCATCATCGCACGCGAGAGCATCCGCGCGATGCGCAAGGACGTGCTGGCGAAGTGTTACGGCGGGGATATCACGCGCAAGCGAAAATTGCTGGAAAAGCAGAAGGAGGGGAAGAAACGCATGAAAATGGTCGGCCGCGTCGAAGTTCCCCAGGAAGCGTTCATCGCCGCACTGTCCGGGGATACGGAGAAGAAGGACAAGAAGTGATGTCCGGGATATCCCCGTGGCAGCAAACCGTCACCTACGGCGCGGTCGGTGGGACGAAAGCCGCCGACCTCCTGTCGTTTCCGCCGGCCGGATTTCGCCCCTTCGAGAGGCGATCCCGGATCGGGCATGGTGTCGTGCGATGGGAGCATGCCTGCCAGGCGGTCATGTCGTGGGGTGTTCAGCGCCACAGCGGGATGGACGTGCAGCTGCAGGACACGCCCGGCGAGGTGATCGAGGGAACATACACTCCGATCGTGTACGACGGAAGCGGATCCCCGATTGCGCCGGAAACGGCAGAAAGCGACGAAGTCGTGTACGGTGCGGAAGGGCAACCGCTGATCGCACCCGGAGACACGGCGACTCTGGTTCTGCCGATCTGGCCGGTGCGATTCCGCGCGCCGTGCCGGGTCATCTATGTCATCGACGAGCCGAATCGCAAAGGTTTCGCCTACGGAACGCTGCCCGGGCACCCCGAGATGGGCGAGGAAGCCTTTATCGTCGACCGCACGGACGACGGTTCGGTGTGGCTGACGATTCGCTCCTTCTCCAGGCCGTCAGCGTGGCACTGGTGGGCGGTGTACCCGATTCTGCGCCTCGTGCAGGCCGCGATCACTCGCCGGTACTTTCGGTCGCTCTCCGACCCGCTCACCTGAACTGCGCGAGAATGCGCTAATGCCGTCCACCCTCCCGCTCGCCGATCCGGCGCCCGCCGACGGGCTGCTGCCGGCTTCCGCGGCCGCCGGGGCGCGCGAGCGCAACTTCGGCGTCTACGTGCACGTGCCGTTCTGCCGCGTACGCTGCGGATACTGCGACTTCAACACGTACACCTCGGATGAGCTGCGCGGCGCGAAGCGATCCGACTATGCCTCCCAGGCGATCGCCGAAGTCGCGTTCGCGCGGTCGGTGCTGGCAGGCTCCGGCGTGCCCGAGCGCGCGGCGACAACCGTGTTCTTCGGCGGCGGAACGCCGACGCTCTTGCCGGCCAGCGACCTCGCGGCCATGCTCGACGCGGTCCGATCAATGTGGGGGCTCGCCCCGGATGCCGAGATCACGACGGAGTCGAACCCCGACTCGGTGGATGCCGATTATCTGGTCGCGCTGAAGGCGGCGGGTTTCACCCGGGTGTCCTTCGGCATGCAATCCGCGGTGCCGCGCGTGCTCGCCACGCTCGAGCGCACCCACGACCCGCAGCGCGTTCCCCGCGTCGTCCACTGGGCGAGGGATGCCGGGCTCGACGTGAGCCTCGATCTCATCTACAACACCCCAGGCGAGAGCATCGGCGACTGGCGCACCTCGCTCGAGTCGGCGCTGGCCATGGAGCCCGACCACCTGAGCGCGTACTCGCTCATCGTCGAGGACGGGACCAAACTCGCCCGCCAGATCCGGCGCGGGGAAGTCCCGGCACCGGATGACGATCTCGCAGCGGAACAGTACGAGCTCGCCGACCGGCTGCTCGCCGACGCCGGATACCGGTGGTACGAAGTGAGCAACTGGGCCAAAGGCGACGGGCACCGTTCCCGCCACAATCTTGCCTACTGGCAGGGCCACGACTGGTGGGGGGTGGGGCCCGGCGCGCACAGCCACGTGGGCGGTGTGCGCTGGTGGAACGTCAAGCACCCCGCGGCGTATGCCGACCGGATCCGCGCCGGCAGGTCGCCGGCCGCCGGCCGGGAAACCCTCGACGACGAGACCCGGCGGGTGGAGCGGGTCATGCTCGCCACGCGCATCAGCGACGGCCTGCCGACGAGCGAACTCACCCCCGAGGGGCGAACTGCCGTGGCACCCCTCATCGCCGACGAGCTCGTCGATGCGGCCGCAGCGCTTTCCGGGCGCGTGGTGCTCACCGCGCGCGGCAGGCTGCTCGCGGACGCGGTCGTGCGCGCGCTCCTGAGCTAACTACTTGATGAACTTGATCGCGAGCGGGTATTCGTACGCCTCGCCCTTGTTCGCGGCAACCGCGGCAAGAATGCTGAAGATGATGTTGAGCACGTAGGCGACCGCAATGATCAGGAAACCGATCAACAGGATCGCTGTGATTCCGCCGACGACATACGCGATCACGAGCGTGATCTGGAAGTTGAGCGCTGTTCCCGTGTGTTGACGCACGAACGGTCCGCGGTCCTTCAGCACGAGGTAGCCGATCAGGGCGGGCAGGAAATTGAAGAAGATCCCCCCGAGGTGCACGAGAAGCGCCCACAGTTTTTCATCGGACGGGCTGAGCGGCTGAGACGCCTGGTAGGGGTTGACTGGTTTTGGCATGGGCTCTGTCATGGTCCCCATTAAAGCAGGAGAGCCGGACCCGTGGGCCCGACTCTCCCGAAAAGCCGGTTGAACTACTTGATGAAACGGAAGTTGACCGGGTAACGGTAGCTGCCGCCGCCGTTCACCTTCACGCCGCCCATCACGGAGAACAGGACGTTCGCGAGGTAGATCAGCCAGCCGACCAGGGTCGGAAGCCACAGGATGCCCCATGCGCCGCTGGCAATGAGAATAGCGGTCAGAATCGCACCGATGATCGCCCACGCAATGTAGAAGATCAGGAACGTGATCTGCCAGTTCAGAGCCTCCTTGCTCTCCTGCTTGGTGAGCGTCCCGCGGTCCTTGAAGACGAGGAAGATGATGAGCGAGGGGAGCAGCCAGAGGATGCCTCCGAAGTGTGCCCACATGGCCCACTGCTTGTCCTCGGCAGCGGTCAACGGAGCCGCCGGCTGCGGCGCTGCGGCCGGGGGTGTTTGATCAGTCATTGCTCTTGCCTTTCAGATGGTCGAACGAAATCCCGCTTGGGTTCGGACTGGGCCAGCCCTGGCGTGCCCCTCTCGCGAAGGTAATGCTGGGGCTCACCCATAAGGTACTGCCCATACTGTCCGCATGCAACGCCTAACTCGTGGTATGTCGCGATACAATTAGCAGTCCCGATAACAGAGTGCCAGTCGCGAAAGGGGTGTGCGCATGGTTTCGGATCGCAGCCTCGACGTCCTGCGGGTCATCGTTCAGGATTACGTCGCCTCCCGCGAACCGGTCGGGTCGAAATCCATCGTCGAACGCCACGCGTTCGGGGTGTCCGCTGCGACAATTCGCCACGACATGGCCCTGCTCGAGGAAGAGGAACTCATCGCAGCACCCCACACGTCATCGGGTCGAATCCCGACCGACAAGGGGTATCGGGTGTTCGTCAACCAGTTGGCAGACCTGCGCCCGCTCACCGCCGCCCAGCGCCAGGCAATCGAGACGTTCCTGGGGAATTCATCGGACCTCGATGAAGTTCTCATTCGAACCGTGCGGTTGCTCTCGCAACTCACCCACCAGGTGGCGCTCGTGCAGTACCCCACGCTCGGCCGCTCTCACGTGCGGCACATCGAGCTGGTGCCGCTGAGCGCAACCCGGCTTCTCATCGTCCTCATCACCGACACGGGACGGGTGGAGCAGCGCCACATTGATGTGGGTGCCGACGTCGACGAAGTCTTCCTCGGCGAGGCACGCGCGAAACTGAACACGCGGCTTGCTGGTGTCAGCCTCGGCGATGCGGTGTCGGTGCTGGAGAAAATCTCGGACGATTTTCCGCGCGACCGCGGCGCCGTGATCTCGGATATCGTGACCAGCCTTCGCGAACAGGTTGCGGCGAACCGCGCCGAGAAACTGATCATGGCGGGCGCCGCAAATCTCGCCATGACCGCAGAGGATTTCGGCGGCAGCATCGTCCCCGTCCTTGAGGCGATCGAGGAGCAGGTCACCTTGCTTCGGTTGTTCGCCGAAATGGAGCCGGACCACCACGGCCTGGCCACGAGCATCGGCAGCGAGAACGCCGCCTTCGGCCTCGGGGAGACTTCCGTCCTCGCGAGTGGCTATTCTTCTTCGGGCGGGGAATTCGCCCGAGTGGGGGTGCTGGGGCCCACCAGAATGGACTACCCGAACAACATGGCAGCGGTGCGCGCCGTCGCCCGCTACCTTTCGCGCCTTCTCGGCGAGGAATAATTCGAAGGAAATTTGTGGCAGACCACTATCAGATACTTGGCGTAGAGCGGACGGCAACGCCCGAGGAAATCAAGAAGGCGTATCGACGGCTTGCGCGGGAACTGCATCCGGACGTGAACCCCGGGCCGGATGCGAACGAGCAGTTCAAACTCGTGACTCATGCCTACGATGTGCTGTCCGACCCGCAACAGCGCGAACAGTACGACCTTGGCGGCTCGGGAGGCACTGGGTTCGGAGGTTTCGGGGACATCTTCGAAACGTTCTTCGGCGCCGCGCAACGCTCCAGCGGCCCGCGGTCCCGCCGGGAACGCGGGCAGGATGCTCTCCTGCGCATTGAGGTGGAACTCGCCGACGTGGTGTTCGGCACCACGCGGGAACTGGAGGTCGACACGGCGGTCGTGTGCGAATCCTGCGAGGGGTCCTGCTGCGCGAAAGGCACTTCACCGGTCACGTGCGACATTTGCCAGGGCAGCGGGCAGATTCAGCGTTCCGTGCGCAGCCTTCTGGGCAATGTCATGACGTCAAGCCCCTGCGGCACATGCCGCGGGTACGGCACGATCATCGCCAACCCGTGCCCGAACTGCGGCGGCCAGGGCCGAGTCCGGGCCAGGCGAAAAGTTTCCGTGGACATCCCGGCCGGCGTCGAAACCGGGTTGCGCCTTCAGCTCGCAGGCCAGGGCGAGGTGGGTCCGGCGGGCGGCGCGAACGGCGACCTGTACCTCGAAGTGAAGGTTCGGCACCACGACATTTTCAGCCGAAGCGGCGACGACCTTCTGGCCACGCTGGAAGTCCAGATGACGGACGCGATTCTGGGTACCGCCACCGAGTTCGAGGGGCTCGACGGCCCTGTTTCGGTCGAGGTGAAGGCCGGCACGCAAAGCGCCGACATCATCACGGTCAAGGATCGCGGGGTGACGCACCTGCGGGGGTCAGGTCGTGGTGACCTGAGACTTGGCGTGCAGGTCGTGACGCCCACAAAGCTCGACTCCAGAGCGCAGGAGCTGATCAAGCAGTTTGCTTCCTCCCGAAAGAAGACCGAACCGACCCTCATGCAATTCCAGCAGGGGCTGTTCCAAAAACTGCGCGATCGCTTTCTGAACCTCTGATTGCCGGTCGACGTGGCGCACTTCTATTTGAGCGACGACGCTTCCTCCGCCGTCAAGGGGAGCACGCTCGCGGTCACCGGTTCGGAGGCGCGCCACGCGATCACTGTCGGGAGGCTCGCTGCGGGGGAGCGAATGCGGGTGGGTGACGGAAGGGGGCTCATCGCTCACGGCGTGGTCTCCGCTGTCGGCGGTGATCGTTTTGAACTGCGGGTCGAGTCGACGCACTTCGACGATGAACCGAGTCCGCAGTTGTGGCTCGCGCAGGCCCTGGCCAAGGGGGACAGGGATGAGCTTGCCATCCAGGCCGCGACCGAGCTCGGTATCGACGGCGTGATCCCGTGGGCCGCCTCCAGATCCATTGTGAGGTGGGAGCGGACGAAAGCGACCAAACATGAACAACGGTGGACGAGCATCCTTCGCGAGGCAAGCAAACAGTGCGTTCGCTCGCGGATCCCTGCCCTGAAGCCGCTCGCTTCGACCGCACAGCTCGCTGCACTGGGCGACGAATACCAAATCCTCGTCCTCGAGCCGACCGCGGCCGAACCGCTTCGGTCGTTCGCCGCAGATGGTCGGGACATCCTCCTTGTCGTCGGACCGGAGGGCGGCATTGCGCCCGCCGAGTTGGCTCGGCTTGCCGACGCCGGAGCAGTCGAGGTGAGCCTCGGTTCGACGATCCTACGCACGAGCACCGCGGGCCCGGCAGCAATCGCCGTGCTCAACTCTGTGCTCGGCCGGTGGTAGGGCGCCGCCGCGCCGCACCGACCGTACCGGTTAAGATGGTCACCATGACCGGTAGCGCAGAGCCGAGCCTCTTCACCCGCATCGTCGCGCGCGAAATTCCGGCCGACATCGTGTTCGAGAACGATGCCATCGTCGCCTTCAGAGACATCCATCCGCAAGCGCCGGTGCACCTGCTCGTCGTACCCAAGACCCAGCAGTATCGCAGTGTTTCCGAGCTCGCAGCCGGCGACCCTGCGCTTCTTGCTGAGGTCATTGCCACCGCGAAGCAACTCGCCCTGGAGCATTGCGGCGGTGAGTTCCGGCTGGTTTTCAATGAGGGCGCGTCTGCCGGCCAGACGGTTTTCCACGTCCACGCGCACGTTCTTGGTGCCGAGCCGGGCGGCGAACTGCCGGAAGGATCCCTTGGCCAGTAGCGAAGACCCCAGCCTCGAAACCCAGAGTTCTGAGCGGGTCGCCCGCGAGCGGTTCGAGGTGGACGGCATCGCGATGGTTCGACTGCTCGGCCCGCAGGATCGGTTGCTGAAAACCGTGGAGAACCAGTTTCCCCTCGTCCGCGTTCTCGTGCGGGGCAACGAGGTGACGCTCGAAGGCAATCCTGAGCAGGTTGCCGCGGCGCGTCGCCTCGTGGATGAGCTCATCAGCATGGTGCGCAACGGGCAGGAGCTCGGATCGGCCGAGGTGGAGTCGTCCGCGCGGATGTTGAGGAATGACCCGGGAGCGAGTCCCGCCGAGGTGCTCAGCCAGGCGATCCTCACTTCGCGCGGTCGGAGCATTCGCCCGAAAACTCTGGGGCAGAAGGCCTACGTGGATGCCATCGACCAGAACACGATCGTGTTCGGAATCGGGCCGGCCGGCACAGGGAAAACCTACCTCGCCATGGCCAAGGCGGTGCAGGCGCTGCAGCGCAAGGAAGTCAATCGCATCATCCTGACGCGCCCAGCGGTCGAAGCGGGCGAGCGCCTCGGCTTCCTGCCCGGCACCCTCAACGACAAGATCGACCCGTACCTCAGGCCGTTGTATGACGCACTCAACGAGATGATGGATCCGGATGTCGTCCCGAAACTGCTCGCGACGGGCACCGTCGAGGTCGCGCCGCTGGCCTACATGCGCGGACGCACCCTCAACGATTCCTTCATCATCCTCGATGAGGCACAGAACACGAGCCCGGAGCAGATGAAAATGTTCCTCACCAGGCTCGGCTTCGGATCAAAGATTGTCGTCACCGGGGACGTGACCCAGATCGACCTCCCGGCCGGAGCGAGCGGGTTGCAGCTCGTGACCCGTGTGCTCGACGAGATTGACGACATCCACTTCGTGCGCCTCACGAGCGACGACGTCGTGCGCCACAGCCTCGTCGGGCGCATCGTCGACGCGTACACGAAATACGATGCCGAGCGGCAGGTGAAGCGATTCGAGCGCGATCATCCCGAGTCGCGGGATGGCGCGAATCGCGAGGAGCGCCGGGCGAACCTCAATCGAGGTCGGTATCCGGGCGACGGAAAACGGCGGGGTGGTCGATCATGAGCATCGAAGTGAACAACGAATCGTCGGTGGCCGTCGACGAGGTGGCGCTTCAGCGGCTCGCGATGTATGCGCTGGACCAGCTCCACGTGCATCCGGATGCCGAACTGGGAATCGTCCTCGTCGATGAGGCGGCCATGGAACAACTGCACGTGCAGTGGATGGACGAACCGGGCCCGACCGATGTGCTGAGTTTCCCGATGGACGAGCTTCGACCGGGAACGGACGAAGCAATGACACCGGCGGGGCTCCTTGGCGATATCGTGCTGTGCCCCCAGGTCGCGGCCGCGCAGGCGAGCGCGGCAGGGCACGGCCTGTCCGACGAACTGGTCCTCCTGACCTGCCACGGGCTGCTCCACCTTCTCGGATTCGATCACGCGGAACCGCACGAAGAGAAGGAGATGTTCCGGATCCAGGGCGAGATTCTTGCCGGATTCTCTCAGGCCGAACGGAAACGACGAAAGAAATGATTCCGGCCTTCGTGACCGTCGCCGTGCTGCTCGTCGCCCTCGGCGGGTGGCTCGCGGCGGCCGACGCGGCATTGGGCGTCCTGTCGCGCGCGGATCTTCACGAGCTGGCGGCGACGTCACGGGCCACGAAGTCGCTGCAGGCGATTGCCGCGGATGTCGGTGCTCACCTGAACGCCGTGAACTTCATGCGGGTTGTGGCGGAGACGACCGCCGCCGTACTCGTGACGCTGGCATTCGCGTCCGTCTTTGCAGAATGGTGGTGGGCTCTCCTGCTGTCTGCGCTCATCATGACCATCGCATCCTTCGTCCTCGTCAGCGCGAGTCCCCGCGCGGTCGGGCGGGTTTACGCCCGCCAGATCATCCGCTGGAGCGCGTGGCTCGTTCACACGTCGCGGGTCGTCCTCGGCCCCATCGCCGCGGCCCTCGTGGCGATCGGCAACCGGGTGACGCCCGGGCGCCCGCGAACCGTGTCCTTTTCCTCAGAGGAGCAGTTGCTGAGCATGGTGGATGAGGCCACGGAACTCGACGTGCTCGAGGAGGACGATCGGGAGCTCATCCACTCCATTTTCGAATTCAACGACACGGTGGTGCGCGAGGTCATGATTCCGCGAACCGACATGGTGGCCATTGACAGCGATGCCGGGGTTGCGGAGGCGATGGAGCTGTTCCTGGGGAAAGGCGTATCGCGGATGCCGGTGATCGGCGAGGATATTGACGAGGTTCTCGGCGTTCTCCTGCTCAGGGATGTCGCGCGCCTCGCCTTTGAACGGCCCCTCGACGTGGAGGGTACAACGGTGGCGGGACTTGCCCGCCCGGCGTTGTTTGTTCCCGAGTCGAAGAACGTCGACGAGCTGTTGAGGCAGATGCAGCGTGAATCGACCCACCTCGCGATGGTTGTGGACGAGTATGGCGGGATTGCGGGCCTTGTGAGCCTCGAAGACATCATCGAGGAGCTCGTCGGCGACATTTCCGATGAATACGACCGGGAGGTGGTTGTGGCGGCGGATCTCGGTGACGGGCGTTTCCGGGTCAGCGCCCGTTTGCCGGTCGATGAGCTTGGCGAACTGTTCGGTCTGGAACTCGACGATGACGACGTCGACACGGTTGGCGGGCTGGTCACGAAAGCGCTGGGGCGCATCGCGACGACCGGCTCGGTTGCTCGGATTGCCGGGCTCGTGCTCACGGCGGAGCGCACGGAGGGCCGCGGGCGAAAGCTCAGGACGGTCATCGTGGAACGGGACCCGAACACCGAACTCGAGATGCCACCAGCGGGGGAGGAGGCCCCGGCATGAGCGACGCATTCCGAGCGGGCTTTGCGACCTTCGTCGGTCGGCCGAACGTCGGCAAGTCGACACTCATGAACGCGCTCGTCGGTGAGAAGGTGGCCATCACGAGCAGCAAGCCGCAGACCACGCGGCGCGCGATCCGGGGGATCGTCCACCACGCGGACGGGCAGTTGATTCTTGTGGACACTCCCGGGATGCATCGACCGCGGACTCTGCTCGGCGAGCGCCTCAACGACGTCGTCCAATCGACGCTCGCGGACGTCGACGTCCTGTGCCTGTGCGTGCCCGCCAACGAGAAGCTGGGGCCGGGAGACAGGTACATCAACGAGCAGCTCGACCAGTTTCCCAGGGCGAAGAAAGTGGCGATCGTCACGAAGGTCGACGTCGCCTCGAAGTCGGCGGTAGCCGAGCAGCTGCTCGCGGTGAGTGCGCTGCGCGAATGGGCGACGATCATCCCGGTGTCCGCTCTCACGGGCGTTCAGCTCGACATTCTCGCGCGCGAGCTCATTGCGCTGCTGCCCGAATCGGAGCCGCTGTACCCGCGGGAAACCATCACCGAGGAAGACACGGAGGCGCGAATCGCCGAACTCATCCGCGGGGCCGCACTCGAAGGCGTATCCGACGAATTGCCGCACTCGATCGCGGTCACGATCGACGATCTCGTGGAGCGCGACGACAAGGAATTGCTCGAGATTTACGCGAACCTGTGGGTGGAACGCGACAGCCAGAAGGGGATCATCATCGGCCACAAGGGCGGCAGACTCGCCGAGGTGGGTGCGAGGGCGAGGGCATCGATCGAGCCGCTGGTCGGCAAGCAGGTCTTCCTGTCGCTGCGCGTGAAGGTCGCCAAGGATTGGCAGCGTGACGCAAGGCAGCTTGGCCGGTTGGGTTTTTAGCGCGAGTTCCGGCCACGGCAGCGAATTCCGGACGCTCACATTGTCGGGTTTTGCCATACAATTCGCTCACAGCAAATGATGCGGGCGGAGCACCATGGCGGTCGTCGAACGTGAGTGGGAACTGGCTCAGTTGCGCAGTTTCCTTGGCTCGGTCGGTGCACCCGGTGGCCGTTCCGCCGCCGTCCTCGGGGTGCCGGGAATCGGAAAGTCCACGCTGCTGGATGTGGTGACCGGGGAGTGTGCCGGGTGGCGCATCCTGAGCGCACGGGGGACTCCTCTCGGCACTCACGTTCCGCACGGGGTGCTGATCCAGCTGTTTTCGGGCCTGGCGCGAATCGGGGCGCCGGGAGATGAACCATTCGATGGTCCGGGCAGGATGCTTCGCGATCTCGTGTTGAACTGCGACATCGCTGCGGATGCCGCGGCCCTGTCCTATTCGCTCCACTGGGTCATCGCCCGCCTGGCGGCCAACCAGCGAGTTCTCGTCGTCGTAGACGACCTCCACTGGGCTGACCCGGCATCGATCACGATTCTCGGCAATGCGATGGGATTGCTCCGGTCAGAACGGGCCGGATTCCTGTTCGGCGTCCGAAGAATTCCTCGGGAAATTGCGAATTCGGTGCTCTCGGAAATTCTTGAGGTATCCACGATCGTCGGCCCTGGGCCGCTCACTCTCGCGGGCACCGCGTCGATCGTGGCGGGCAGCGCGCCAGGAGGCTCGGGAGCTGAACTGGATGTCGGGCGCATACACGAGTTGTCCGGCGGGATTCCGTTTTTCGTGACTGAACTCGTCGCAATGGGTCTGGCGGGTCAGGAGCTCACTTCATCACTGCATGTCATCGAATCGATTGGTGGGCGGCTCGACCGCCTGGGGGACCCCCACGGGGAAGTGGCTCGCGCCGTCGCCGTGCTTGGTTCCGATGCAACGCCCGAGACAATCTGCGCTCTCGCGGCAGTGGCGGGCGACGCGCTTCCCCGGGTTGTCAGTGATCTGATCTCCGAAGGGA
Organism: uncultured Microbacteriaceae bacterium; assembly: GCA_937872445.1. Taxonomy (GTDB): domain Bacteria; phylum Actinomycetota; class Actinomycetes; order Actinomycetales; family Microbacteriaceae; genus Terrimesophilobacter. Next base: position 49,691 of record CALMSL010000101.1, read on the forward strand.
TCTTTTCGGATTCGGGACGACTGGAACTGGCGCACCCACTCATTTCGGAAGCCATCCGGAACGGCATGGACGCAGGCAGGCTGACCACCCTCCACGATCGGGCCGCTGGGATACTCCACTCGCTCGGAGGATCCGGGTCACGCGTAGCTGCCCACATCGTCCGAAGCCCGATCGGGCATGACGAGTGGCGGGTTGCGCTGCTCTTGAGCGCCGGGCACGCGGCGCTCGCCTCCGGGTCGGTGGATGACGCCATCGTCTACCTTGGCCGTGCCCTGCTGGAGATGAGGGATGGGGATCCTCGACGGCCGGGCGTCCTCGTGGATGCCGCCAGGGCCAGCAGGGATGCCAACGACCCCGACGCGGCTGTGACCCAGTGGCGCGAGGCGCTCACGCTGGTCAGTGATATCACCGTGAGGACGCGAATACTTGCGGAGCTGGGCGCCACCCTGTTCGAGGCAGGTGACACGAGGGCTGCCGACGCGGCGTTCGAGCGGGGCATTAGTGAACTCACAGCGTCCGGTGTGGCGACCACCCAACCGATCTACCGTGAATTCGCCGCGAAAGGATTGTCGGTGCGGTTGAGCATTTCGCATCATCCGTCACCGTTTGCGCAGGAAGTGGTAGAGCAGGCGATCGGACAGCGCCCGAAACTGGACACGTCGGAAGACGCCCGGCTTCTTGGTGCTGCAGCGGTAGGCCTCGCCCTGTCCGGAGCGTCGGAAGCACAGGCCTCAGCCCTTGCCCTCCGTGCGTATCGTCGCTGGCCCCGGTCGGGTTCTGGTTTCCCGGAGGACCCGGCGACATACCTGCTCGCCGCGGTTCTCAACATCACCAGCCAATTTGATGAGTGCGAGGAACTTCTCACGAGCGCCATCGAGGAGTCCAGAGTGAGTGGGCGGGTACTGAGCGAGGCAACGGCACGGTACTGCCGCGGTTCCCTGTACTTCGCCCGGGGCGATATCCGGCACGGCGTGCCCGATCTTCTTGCGGCAGTAAACTCCGTCCAGCTCGGCTGGGTGCGCTATCGCGAATCGGCCGAAACGATGCTGATTCGCTGCCATATCGCCCTAGGCGATACTGTCGCCGCTGCACGACTCGCCCTCGGGGACGAGTATTCGAGTGCGAGCGATGTACTGCGATCGATTCAGTACATCGGCAAGTCCGACTATTGGACCAGAGTGGGACGACCGTCGAAGGGGCTCGAATTCGCGTATCGGGCCCGTGACGCGGTTCCCAGCGGTACCGATGTTTTCGGCTTCGGCTGGCGCGCTTCAGCAGGGGACGCGCTGCTCGCACTCGGCGACAAGGCGGCCGCTCTGGCCCTGGCCACTCAGGAAGTCGCGCTCGCCGAGTCCACGGGAAGCTACGCCGCAGCGCTCGGACCGGCCCTCTACCGCCGTGCGAGAACGCTGGATGACGAGAGCGAGGCAATCGTGCTTGCGGAGCGCGCGCTGGAGCTGTTGGGGCCATCTCGGCCCTTCGCCCAGTTGCCGGTCAGGCAACTCCTCGCCGACCTCATGATCGCGCGAGGTGGGGTGGAGCGGGCCGCAGAAATGCTCGAAAATGCACTCGACTATGTGCAGTCGCAGAGGCTTGTTCGTGCCGAGAAGCGAATCCGTGCAGTGCTGGGGTCGATCGGGCACCCCATCGTGCCGTCGTCTCTCGAGCGGAGGGTTGCGTCGCTGTCTCCGTCAGAATTCCGGGTTGCGTCTCTCGCCGCTCAGGGCCTTTCCAATCGTGAGATCGCCGGAAATTTGTTCGTAACCCTGAAGACGGTGGAGTTCCACCTGTCGCATTGCTACCGCAAGCTGGGTATCCGGGCCAGACACGATCTGGCCCGGACGCTCAATCAACAGGTGGCCGTTGGCTAGAACGTTGCCTGAAAACTGTTCAGGATCTGGGTGAGAACGGCATCCTTGTCCTGTGCGGATACCATCTGCACCGACAGAATCATGAAGTGTGTCTTCGCGACATCCGTCGAGGCGAGCACCGCAAAGTCGGTGCTCGTTCCGCCGCACGCGGTGAAGTACACGAACTGGCCGACGTAGTATCCGTCGTCGTACGGTCCCTCATTGCCGACGGTGCAGTCGGCGCCGGCCCCCGACTTGTAGTTCGCGATGACCACATTGGGGTCGGAGTTGACGGCTTCAGTGCTCGCGGCCACCTGCACCCCAGGTACCGACCATCCCTGGCCGAATGCCTGAAGATCGGGGCTCGCTGTGACGCTGTAGAACGTCAACCCGCTGTCGGTGAAACTGCTGCCGTCGAGCTGCGACCAGGTACTCGGCACGGTCACCCCAACAGAGCCGCTGTCATCGGTAATCGAGACAAAGCTGTCGACGTTGCCGCCGCCACCGGAGTTGCCGGAGGAGACCAGCTTGATCTCCTTGCCGTTGAACTGCCCTTCGTACACGGAATCGTTGGACGGGCGATAGATGCGGTAGTCAATGGTGGCGTCGACGCCCTGAGTCTTGAGCACCTGGCAGTAGTCGGCGAGGCTGCCGTCCGGCGCCATGGATACCCCGGCGAGGTCGATCAGCACATCTCCCGGCTCGATGCCGCTGATGTCGGCCGGCCCGCCGGCAGCGACCGATTCAATCCAAATTCCGTTTGGGGTCCCGTCGTCGGCTGGGGGAAGAGCCTGGGCGTTGATTCCCATTGAGAGAACCGGCTTGCCCTTGATGAGGTCTGCAAGCACGGGAAGCACCTGATCTCGGTGGATTGCGTAGTTGTAGTCCAGGTCGTCGTTTCCCGCGTAGTTCACGCCGACGACACGGCCATTGGGGTCGACGAGCGGGCCGCCGGAGTTTCCGCCTCTGATCCGCGCATCATGCTCGATGACGTGATCGAGGGATGCCCACGAGTCGTCCTGCGGAACATCATTCTTGGACACGATCCCGCGTGTCATCGTGAAATTCGGGTCGCCGAGGGGGAAGCCGGCCGAGTAGACGTCGAGGGCCGTCTCGATGTCGCCTTGATGCCAGGCGAAATACGGATAGGTCCCCTTATCCAATTGGATCACGGCAAGGTCGAGGCACTCTGACGCACCGAGAACTTTCGCGTTGTATTGCTTGCTCGAGTCGCCACCCAGCCAGACTTTGAGGGTGCCTGCGCCCACGACGACGTGGTTGTTGGTCACGGCAAGACCGCTCGGGTCGATGATGAAGCCCGAACCGCGTCCAGCGCTCTCGGACGCCTGCGTCGATCCCTGGGGAACGAACGTGCCCTGCGCCTGAATCTGTATGGTCGCCGACCGCACTCCCTTGAAGTCGACGGCAGGCGGGCCGCTCGGCAGGCCGATCCCGATACAGCCGCTCAATCCGAGTGCCGTGGTCATGACGATTGCCAACACGCTCATCGTGCGAACGTTGCGTCGCGTTGCTGCGTAAACTGTGCTCACCGAATCCTCCTGCTGCAGCGAGTGCACCCCACCCGCCTGTGTAGCCAGCATTCCGTTTTGGGCGGTGCCGGGGGAGGACCGACGACCCTAGTTTGCGAACACTAGGGTAGGCCGAGCACACGCAGGGGAGGTCGAACTTTTACGGATTCGCATCCCGGAGCGCCGGGCGGACCTGCACGACGTCCGCCCCGTACGCGGTGTCGAGGTGGCGCTGGATGTCCCCATCGTCGTAGACGTACGTTGCAAAGAGGTATCCGTTTTCGATCCAGGAGGTGAGGGGCCGCAACGCACCAACGGTCGCGAGTTCATTCTGGATGGCGAGAAGTCGCTGCTCTGGCGATGTGCCTGCGTTTTCGGGCTCCCGCCGGGGATCCACAATCCGAATCGGGTCGTACAGCGCGAGCCACATCGGTGGAGACGTGACCGTAAAGTGCGTGCCGTCCCAGGTGCCCTGCACGGCGTAGCCGCCCCACGTCACACCGTCGGAGGTTTCGGCGCCCTGCACCCCGCTCCAGTCCCATCCCGCAATTTCCGGTCCGCTGCACTGGGGCGGGTAGGACTCCGCGACTGGCCCGAGGCAGAACTGGGGTGCGCTGTCGCCGATCTGGATAACCGTGCCCTGGCCGAGGACCTCGCCGGGGGCTGGGATGCCTTCGGGGGGTTGTGCGCCCGGCCGCGCGGGAGTTGAACACGCCCCGAGCAGTGCCGCGGCTGCGACGATGCCAGCGGCAACACCGAGTGCGGTGAACGGTATCCTCTGGAGCGAAGTGTGCGATCTCGAGGTCATCACTCCACTGTGCCGCCAGATTCGCTCGAGCGTAACCCAACGGAAGTGCTTTCCCGGTCGTCACGGTGGGACGCTCCCGCGGTCACAGTGGTATTCTGAATCCGTGTTGTTCCGCTCGCTGCTTCTTAGCTGCCGCGACGAGACCTAGTTCGGGTCCCTCCTCGTCGCGGCTTCTGCTGATTTAACACAGCGTCGTTGGCCGGCCCACCTCACTTCGCGAGAGAGCAAAGACCATGAAGAACACACAAACTCCGTCGGCAATGCCGATTCACAAGTACCGCCCGTTTCACGAAACTCTGGGCATCGACCTCCCGGATCGGCAGTGGCCGTCCAAACGGATCACGAAAGCACCGCGCTGGTGCGCCGTTGACCTCCGTGACGGCAATCAGGCCCTCATCGACCCGATGAGCCCCGAACGCAAGCAGATCATGTTCGACCTGCTGGTCAGGATGGGCTACAAGGAAATCGAGGTCGGGTTCCCTTCCGCGAGCCAGACCGATTTCGATTTCGTGCGCAAGCTCGTCGAAGAGAACCTCATTCCAGATGACGTCACCATCCAGGTGCTCACGCAGGCTCGCGAGGAACTCATCAACCGCACGTACGAGTCGATTCGCGGCGCGAAGCAAGCGATCGTGCACCTCTACAATTCGACGAGCATCCTGCAGCGCGACGTCGTGTTTCGCACCGACAAGCAGGGCATCATCGACATCGCCGTGAACGGCGCGCGCTTGTGCAAGGCGGCCGAAAAGCTGGCTCCCGGCGTCGACATCTACTACGAGTACTCTCCGGAGAGCTACACGGGCACGGAGCTCGAGTTCGCGGTGGAGGTGTGCAACCAGGTGCTCGAGGTGTTCGAGCCCACGCCTGAGCGCAAGGTCATCATCAACCTTCCCGCAACGGTGGAGATGGCGACCCCCAACGTGTATGCGGACTCCATCGAGTGGATGTGCCGCCACCTGAACCACCGCGAGAACGTCATCGTGAGCCTGCACCCGCACAACGACCGCGGCACCGCGATCGCGGCGGCCGAGCTGGGCTACATGGCCGGCGCTGACCGCATCGAGGGGTGCCTGTTCGGCAATGGTGAGCGCACCGGAAACGTGGACCTCGTCGCCCTGGGAATCAACCTGTTCACGCAGGGCATCGACCCGCAAATCGATTTCAGCGATCTCGACGACGTCAAGCGCATCGCCGAGTACTGCAACCAGCTGCCCGTGCACGAACGCAGCCCCTGGGCCGGCGACCTCGTCTACACGGCGTTCAGCGGCTCGCATCAGGACGCGATCAAGAAGGGCTTCGAGGCGATGGCGGCGGACGCCGCCGGCAAGGGCGTGTCGGTCGACGACCTCGTGTGGGCCGTCCCGTACCTGCCGGTCGACCCGAAGGACCTCGGCCGCAGCTACGAAGCGGTCATCCGGGTCAATTCGCAGTCCGGCAAGGGCGGCGTCGCCTACCTCCTGAAGGCCGACCATGCGCTGGACCTGCCGCGCAAGCTCCAGATCGAGTTCAGCGGCGTCGTGCAGGCGAAGACGGATGCTGAAGGCGGTGAAGTTTCCAGTGCGCAAATTTGGTCTATTTTCGTCGACGAGTACCTCCCGGCAACCGTCCCGGACGACAAGTGGGGCCGGTTCGAATTGACCAGGACACGAACGGAAAGCGATATGTCGGGCGTGGTGTCCCTGTTCGCCGAGCTGCGGGTCGGCGAGGAGATGGTCGAGGCGAACGGAAGCGGAAACGGACCGGTCGATGCGTTCCTCGACGTTCTCGGCCACCAGGGGCTCGACGTCAAGGTCTACGATTACGTCGAGCACGCTCTGGGCGCGGGCGGCGACGCTTTGGCCGCAGCGTATGTGGAATGCCAGATCGCGGGCAAGCGGCTGTGGGGCGTCGGGATCGACGCGGACATCTCCACGGCGAGCCTCAAGGCTGTGGTGTCGGCGGTGAATCGCGCGATCCGGATGCCAGCGGAGGACCGCGAATTGGTGACTGCTTAGGGTGTCGTCACGCGGCGTCGCCCGGCAAGCTGCCGGGCTGACGCCGACACCGGTATGCCGTGCCGAAGGTCCGGCGAGTCGAGCGGTTCGCCGTAGGTGGTATGGATGGGCAACACGCCTGCCCAGGTGTCGCCCGCGATGTCTTCGTCGGGGTCCTCGGGCCACTGGGTCGAGATTTTGAACGTCCACTCGTCGATGTGCATCCGCAGCACCAGCGTTGCGGCGAGCTCCTTGCGGTTGTGGGCGCGGATTTCTCCGCGCCGCCCAGGCAGCAGGCCGTCGGTGACGACATCCAGCGCCGCGAGTTTCTCCTCGCCGTCGAGGCGCGTGCACGACCCGAATAGCACCGCGCTGCGGTACCGCATCGACGATTCGAACGCGGACCGCGCGAAAACCAGGCCGTCGACGGTCATGACGGAGGCGGTCACCGGGATGCCCGTGGAAATCCGCCGCAGCCACCACGATCCGGTCGACCCGTGCAGCAGCAGGCTGTCGCCGTCGGGCGCGAACGCGATGGGCATGACGACGGGGCGGCCATCCTCGACGAACGCGAAGTGCCCTACCGAGGTTTCGCGCAGCAAATGCCCGAGTGCCGCTCGATCGGTGGAATTCACTCGTTCTGGCATCCGCGCCGGTTTCGTACGGTTCGCACTCATGGTGTCATTCTTGTGCATTGGCCGACCGACCGCCGCGACGCGGCGAATTTGAAGCCGGTGCGCCGATAATTGGTGGATGCCCCTTTACCGTGACGAAGCCGTCGTGCTGCGCACCCACAAGCTGGGTGAAGCCGACCGCATCGTGACGATGCTGGGGCGCCAGCGCGGCAAGATCCGAGCCGTGGCGAAGGGGGTACGCCGCACCGGGTCGAAGTTCGGGTCACGGCTCGAACCGTTCATGGTCGTGGACGCGCAATTCTACGAGGGACGAAGCCTCGACATCGTCACCCAGGCTGAATCCATTGGGGCGTATGGTGCCGAGATCATGGGTGACTACGCGAGTTTCACCGCCGCTAACGTCATGGTGGAAACTGCGGACAAGGTCACGGAGGACTCGGGTTCGCTTCAGCAGTACCTGCTCCTCGTGGGCGCGCTGAGGTCGCTGGCCCGCCGCGAACACAGCGCAAGCCTCACCCTGGACTCGTATCTGCTGAGGTCGCTCGCCATCGCCGGCTGGGAACCGAGTTTCGTCAATTGCGCGGTGACCGGAGCACCTGGGCCGCACACCGCGTTCGTCGTCCAGCTCGGCGGGGTTGTTGCGGATCATGTGGCGCCGCCAGGGGCCCCGCGACTTGATGCTCTCACCCTGGAACTTCTGGCCGCCCTTCTTTCCGGCGACTGGACGCACGCGGATGCCTCGCCGGAGCGTTCCCAAAGTCAGGCAAGCGGGATCATCGCCGCGTACGTGCAGTTCCACCTGGAGCGCAGTCTTCGTTCTCTCCAGCACGTCGATCGGTCGCCGCAGCAGGATCGTGCTGTTCCGCTCCCTGAGGCACTCGAAGGGAGCACCGCATGACGCCGACTCCCAAGACGCACAAGGATTCCGTGGACTTTCGACCGGTCGACTGGACAGGAATCTACCCACCGAAACTTCCCTCCGCAGCCGTTCCGGAGCACGTCGCCATCGTGATGGACGGCAACGGCCGCTGGGCGAACGCACGCGGGCTCACCCGCATCGAAGGTCACCGAGCAGGAGAAACTGCGCTGCTGGATGTCGTGGCTGGAGCCATCCAGCTCGGCGTCAAACACGTGAGCGTGTACGCGTTCTCCACCGAGAACTGGAAGCGCTCGCCCGACGAAGTGCGCTTTCTCATGGGGTTCAACCGGTCCGTGCTCCATCGCCGGCGCGACCAGTTGAACGACTGGGGCGTGCGCATCCGGTGGGCGGGCCGCAAGCCGCGACTGTGGGGTTCCGTTATCAAGGAACTCCAGTTCGCGGAACAGCTGACATCGCACAACTCCGTGCTCACTCTCACGATGTGCGTGAATTACGGCGGGCGCGTCGAGATCACGGATGCCGTGCGCGCGCTCGCGACCGAGGTTGCCGCGGGCAGGCTCACGCCGGGTGGCATCACCGAACGCAGCATCCAGCGGCACCTGTACACGCCCGACCTGCCTGACGTTGATCTGTTTGTGCGGAGTTCGGGGGAGCAGCGCACCAGCAATTTCCTGCTGTGGCAGAGCGCGTACGCGGAAATGGTGTTCCTCGACACCCTGTGGCCCGACTTCACGCGCGAGGACCTGTGGCGGGCGGTCGAAGTGTATGCCGCACGAAACCGGCGATTCGGCGGAGCACAGGACGCTCCATCGGTCTGATGCGCAAAAAATCGTCACGGCTGTCGGAAACGTTGCAGGAAAGCTGCTTTCAGAATGGCGCGCGTCGCCGACGTCGGGGGCAGGATTGAGTCATGACCACAGCATCCGCGGCCACAAGCCGTCACCTTTCACCGGCACTCACCAGTGCCATCGGGCAATTCCGCGAGGACGCCGCGCGCGGGTATCTTGCGGTCGCCTCGATCGGCTTGCCGACGAAAGCGACCGTGGAAGCGCAATTGGCCGACATCGAGTTGTGGGCTGCCGGCCGCCGTGACCCCGTCGACTACGACGCGATCCACGAAAACACCCGCGCACACTACGCGACGCTTGTTGGGGTTGCCGCAGACCGGGTCGCGACCGGTTCGCAGACGTCTGTCATGGCGAGCGTGTTCGCGGCGGCGGTGCCGGATGGCGCCGAGGTTCTGTGCGTGGACGGCGACTTCTCGTCGATCATGTTCCCGTTCCTGCAGAGGAAAGGGACCCGGGTGCGCGCGGTCCCGCTCGACGAGCTCGCCGCATCCGTGACGGAGGACACCTGGCTCGTCGTGTTCTCGCTCGCCCAATCCGCGACCGGCCGCATCGCGGACGCTGCCGCCGTCGTCGCCGCTGCCCGGCAGCACGACGCGTTCACGGTGTGCGACCTCACTCAGGCCGCCGGCGTGTACCCGGCGGATGCGTCGATGTTCGATGCGACGCTGTGCCACGCCTACAAGTGGCTGTGTTCGCCGCGCGGGGTCGCCTTCATGACCGTGAGCGAGCGGTTCCAGAAGGTGTTGACTCCCATCCAGGCCGGCTGGTACGCGGGAGACGACGTGTGGGGTTCCTGCTACGGCCCGTCCATGGCGCTCGCCGCCTCGGCCCGCCAGTTCGATGTGTCGCCAGCATGGCCGGCATGGGTCGGCGCCGAGCCTGCACTTCGGCTGTTCTCCGGGCTTGATATGAACGAGGTGTGGGCGTTCACGAGCGGACTCGGCGACGCGCTGTGCGACGCGCTGGACATCCCTCAGCAGCATCAGCCGATCGTGACGTGGGCGGATGCGGACCAGAAGGACATGGCCAGACTCGTCGCGGCCGGGATCACGGTGTCCGGGCGCGCGGGGCGGTTGCGCGCATCCCTTCACCTGTGGAATGACCAGAGCGATGTGGAGGCGGTCGCGAAAGCGCTGCGCTGAGCACGCGAGGCGTGCGAGCCGTACCGCCTGCCTGGCGTTCTGTGCGGGTCGTCCGGCCCTAAACTGGAGGATCACTGCCGACCGGACGCGAGCCGCGCGCCCGGTAAGACCTCTGGAGTATCACTCGTGGCCACCGCCTCCTCCCTCGATGCCGTCATTTCTCTAGCCAAACGCCGCGGGTTCGTGTTCCAGGCGGGGGAAATTTACGGCGGATCACGGTCCGCGTGGGATTACGGTCCTCTGGGCGTCGAGCTCAAGGAGAACATCAAGCGCCAGTGGTGGAAGGCGATGGTCACCTCGCGCGACGATATCGTCGGGCTCGACTCCGCCATCATCCAGCCCCGCCAGGTGTGGGTCGCCTCCGGGCACGTCGGAGCGTTCACCGACCCGCTCACCGAGTGCCTGAACTGCCACCGCAGGTTCCGCGCCGACCACCTCGAGGAGGCGTACGAGGAAAAGAAAGGGCGGGCCCCGGAGAACGGGCTGGCCGACATCGTGTGCCCGAACTGCGGGACGCGCGGACAGTGGACCGAACCGCGCGACTTCCAGATGATGCTGAAGACGTACCTCGGCCCCGTGGAAGAGGAAAGCGGCCTGCACTACCTGCGGCCGGAGACCGCGCAGGGCATTTTCGTGAACTTCAACAACGTGCTCGGCGCATCCCGGATGAAGCCGCCGTTCGGCATCGCCCAGGTCGGCAAGAGCTTCCGCAACGAGATCACGCCGGGGAACTTCATTTTCCGCACGCGGGAATTCGAGCAGATGGAGATGGAATTCTTCGTCGAGCCCGGCTCGGATGAGGAGTGGCACCAGTATTGGATCGACGAACGGGTGAACTGGTATGTCGATCTCGGGTTGAACCGCGACAATCTTCGGCTCTTCGAGCATCCGAAAGAGAAGCTGTCCCACTACTCGAAGCGCACCGTCGACCTCGAGTACCGTTTCCAGTTCCAGGGCAGCGAGTGGGGCGAACTTGAGGGCGTGGCGAACCGCACGGACTTCGACCTGACGACGCACAGCGAGCACTCCGGAACCGACCTCTCCTATTTCGACCAGACGAAGAACGAACGCTGGACGCCGTACGTCATCGAACCCGCAGTCGGCCTCACGCGGTCGATGATGGCGTTCCTCATTGACGCGTACCACGAGGATGAGGCGCCAAACACGAAGGGCGGTGTCGACAAGCGCACGGTGCTTCGGCTCGACCGCAGGCTCGCCCCGGTGAAGGCGGCCGTGCTGCCGCTGTCGCGAAACGAGGAGCTGTCGCCGATCGCGAAGCAGCTCGCGGCGGATCTGCGCAAGTTCTGGAACATCGACTTCGATGACGCGGGTGCCATCGGGCGCCGCTACCGCCGTCAGGATGAGATCGGTACGCCGTTCGCGATCACGGTCGACTTCGACTCGCTCGAGGACAAGGCGGTGACCGTGCGCGAACGCGATTCGATGGCGCAGGAGCGCATCTCCCTCGACCGCCTCCAGGGCTACCTCGCCGAGCAGCTCCTCGGCGCGTAGGCGACCCGCGTGAGCCCAACCTCGACATCCGCCCCCATCTCTTTTGAAAATTCAGGAATCCACGTCAGCGACGGGCGTGAGAGGGTGTTTTTCCCCGGAATCCGACGTGGATTCCTGAATTTCCGCGGATCTCACGTCGGTTGGGCTTCCACTCCCACACAGCGCACGTATCCCTAGACAAGTAGGAAATTGCGGTCGAGCTGGATCCCGGGGCGTTGCAGTGGCCGCAGGATTTGCGGATGGAGTCCGTTCGGAGGATGGTCCAGCATCTCGGTGGGCTCGCGCAGAAGCAGGAACTCATCGCTCTGGGCGCACACGACTGGGCGCTAACCGCTGCCGTTCGGAGCGGTTCCGTCATCCGCGCGCGGCAGGGTTGGTACTCAACTCTCGACGACAACGATCCTGCCTTGCGCGCCTCCAGAGTCGGAGGCAGGTTGACCGGAATGTCCGCCCTCATCGCCCGTGGCGCCTGGACCTGGATCGACCATCCGCTGCACGTGTCAGTTCCTCGCCGTGCAAGTAGGCTCCGCGAGCAATGGGACCGATTCCGGCGGCTCAATCCAACCGAGGCGGAAGATGTTGTCATCCACTGGGATGACGATGCCATCCTTGCGGAAGGTGATGTGACGAGTGTGTCTCTGGCTGAGGCGCTTCGGTCAGTGGCCCTTGATGAGCCATTCGAAGTCGCGGTCGCGGCATTCGACTGGGCGTTCAAGTCGGGGTCAATCGACAGGATGTCGTTCGAAAGCATCCTGCTGGCTCTACCCGACGATGCTCGGATGATTGCGCATTGGATCGACCCGCGGTGCGACAGCATTCTCGAGAGTGTCGTCCGCAGCTGGCTTCAGATTGCCGGTTACCGTGTGGTCAGTCAGGTGAGAGTGGGCGATATCGAACGGATCGACCTCGTCGTCGAGGATGACGTGGCCATCGAGCTTGGCGGCAGAACCCATGAGGGCAGAAGGGAAGCGGATTGGCGCAAGAATGTCAAGATCACGGCGGAAGGCCGACATCCGATTCTTGCGACCTACTCGATGGCCAGATACGAATTCGCCTCGATTCTCGAAGCGATCGAGATCGCGCTGCGGCAGCGGCATCCGGAGCGACCCCAGGCTGGAAATTCAGGAACTCGCGTCGGCTCCGCCCCGTTCGGCCGCAGAAAATGGCGGTTGCTTGATTTCTCAGTGACGCGACTTCCTGAATTTCCAGCAAACGGGCCGCGGTGGCCTGGCCGGCAATGACCGGGAATGCGCCGGGGGTCGCCATCGTTGGCCCCAGTGTGAGCGAATCCATCAAAGTTGACATCTGGTCCGACGTGCAGTGCCCGTGGTGCTACATCGGCAAGCGCAAATTCGAGGCGGGAGTTGCCGAGTTCGGCGGCGAGGTCGAGGTGGAGTATCACTCCTTCGAGCTCGCGCCGGATACGCCGGTCGACTTCGACGGCACTCCGGCCGACTATCTTGCCCAGCGCAAGGGACTGTCGCTCGACCAGGTGGGGGAGATGCTCGAGCGTGTCACCGGAATCGCCGCGCAGGTTGGTCTCGACTACGACTACGGCTCGGTGCACCAAACGAACACGGTCAAGGCGCATGAGTTGCTCCACTACGCCAAGTCGAAGGGCCGTCAGGTGGAGATGAAGGAGCGCCTGTTGAAGGCGTACTTCGTCAATGGCGAGCACGTCGGCCGCATCGAGGATCTTGCCGACATCGCCGCCGAGCTGGGCTTCGACCGCGCCGACGTTGTGCGCGTCCTCGAATCGAACGAATTTCTTCCCGCGGTGAAGGCAGATGTCGCCCTCGCGCAGGAGTACGGCATCCAGGGCGTGCCGTTTTTCGTGATCGACGGCAAGTATGGTGTGTCGGGTGCACAGGATGCATCGACGTTCGCCGCGGCGCTGCAGCAGGTACAGGACGAGAAAGTGGCACAGGCATGACGAGCACACCCAAACCCGAGCCCGCCCCTAAGCCGCCATTCACAATGGTCGGCCAGCCGGACGCAGCCGCGTGCGTCGACGACGCGTGCGAGTTGCCGACCTAAGTTTTCTGGGAGAATTGAGGCGATGACCACTCTCGCCACGGCAACTCCAACGCTGCAACTCGGGCCGATCGCCCTCGAGGTGCCGGTCGTGCTTGCGCCGATGGCGGGCATCACGAATACCGCGTTCCGCCGCCTGTGCCGCGAATTCGGCGCAGGCCTGTACGTGAGCGAAATGATCACGAGCCGGGCCCTCGTCGAGCGCGGCGAGAAGACGATGCGCCTCATCCGTCACCACGAGTCCGAGACGCCGCGCAGCATCCAGCTCTACGGCGTCGACCCGGACACGATGGCGGAGGCGGTCACGATGCTTGTCGCCGAGGACCGTGCAGACCACATCGACCTGAATTTCGGATGCCCGGTACCCAAGGTCACCCGCAAGGGCGGCGGGGCCGCGCTCCCGTGGAAACTCAACCTGTTCCGCGACATCGTCGAAGCGGCGGTGACGGCGGGCGGCGCGGTGCCGGTGACCGTCAAGATGCGCAAGGGCATCGACGACGATCACCTGACCTACCTGGAAGCGGGCCGGATCGCGGCGGGAGCCGGTGCGGCGAGCATCGCGCTGCACGCGCGCACGGCATCCCAGTTTTACAGCGGCACAGCCGACTGGTCGGCCATCGCCCGATTGAAGGAGGCGATCACGGACGTTCCGGTGCTCGGCAACGGCGACATCTGGAGCGGCGCGGACGCGATCCGCATGGTCGAGGAAACCGGATGCGACGGTGTCGTCGTCGGCCGCGGATGCCTCGGCCGGCCGTGGCTGTTCGGTGACCTGGTTGCCGCGTTCAAGGTGCGGTCAGGGGAGCTTGCCGCGGATGAAGCCGCCGTGCTTCAGGCGCGCTCGACTCTCGGCGTCGTGGCGGCGACCGTCCGCCGCCACACCGAACTGCTCGCCGACTTCTTCTCGACGGACGATCAGAACGGCGAAGAGTGGGCGTGCCGCGACATCCGCAAGCACATGTCCTGGTACTTCAAGGGCTACCCGGTGGGCAGCGACCTTCGCTCGGCGCTCGCCCGGGTGGAGAGTCTTCAGCAGCTCGACGACCTGCTGGGTGAACTCGACTGGTCTCAGCCGTATCCCGGGGAGGATGCTGAGGGGCCGCGTGGCCGCGCCGGGCACCCGAAGCGCACCGTTCTGCCCGAGGGATGGCTTGACAGCCGCGAGCTCGCGCAGAGTCACCGAGGCGACCTCACCGAGGGTGAAGCGGACACCACTGGTGGCTGAACCCGAGACGCACACGCAGGCTGGGGTTTCGCCGCGATCGAACGGGTACACCGAGCACGACAGCGCCCGCTGGATGCCGGAGGAGCACTCCACGCGCCGCAGCGACTTCGCCCGCGACCGCGCGCGCGTCCTGCATTCGAGCGCGCTCCGCCGCCTTGCCGCGAAAACGCAGGTGCTCAGCCCCACGGCGGGCATCGACAACGCCCGCAACCGGCTGACGCACTCGCTCGAGGTGGCGCAGGTCGGACGCGAGCTCGCCTCCAGCCTCGGCCTCGACCCCGATGTCGTGGACACCGCGTGCCTTGCCCACGACCTCGGGCATCCGCCGTTCGGGCACAACGGTGAACGTGCGCTCAACGAGTGGTGCACGGACATCGGCGGGTTCGAGGGGAATGCGCAGACGCTTCGCGTTCTCACCCGGATCGAACCGAAAGTGTTCGGCCCGGACGGGCGCTCCTTCGGTCTGAATCTCACCCGGGCGAGCCTCGACGCGAGCTGCAAGTATCCGTGGCCGGCTCAGAGCGCCGTGGGCGACCCCTCCGGTCGGGCGAAGTTCGGTTTCTATCGGGACGACACTGCGGCGTTCGACTGGCTCAGGGAGGGTGCGCCAGACCGGAAACTCTGCATTGAAGCGCAGGTCATGGACCTCTCCGACGACATCGCCTACTCCGTGCACGACTTCGAGGACGCGATCGTCGGCGGCTACATCGATGTTCCCGCGTTGGGCGCTCGCGTCAATCACGACGACCTGGTGGATTCGATGTTCGCGTGGATCGGCGGTGAACTCGGCCACGACGACCTGATCGCCGCGTTCGATCGCCTCGACTCTCTCGAGTCGTGGATCGACGAGTTCGACGGAACCCGCGCGGCGCAGGGCAGGCTCAAGAACCTCACGAGCCAGCTCATCGGAAGGTTCGCGGGAATTGCGACCCAGGCCACCCTCGCCGCCCACGACGCGCAACGTCTGACCCGCTTCGGCGCCGACGTCGTCGTGCCGAGGGAAATCCGGGCGGAGATCGCCGTGCTCAAGGGCATCGTGGCCGCGAACGTCATGTCGACGAACGCCCGGAAACCCCTTTACGCTCGCCAGCGGGAGACGATCACGGAACTTGCCGATGCGCTGCTGGAGAGCGGTCCGGATGCGCTCGACGCCGGATTCGCCGCGGACTGGCGTGCCGCGCCCGACGACGCCGCACGAAAACGGGCCGTCGTGGACCAGGTGGCGAGCCTCACCGACCAGTCGGCCAACGCGTGGCATCGAGAGTTCACCGCGGCCAACGATTCGCCGTCCGGCAGGCGATGACCGCCACACCTAGAATCTAGGCATGGCAGGCCTGATCCGCAGAAGCGACATCGACGAGGTGCGTTCGCGGATCAACATCGCCGATGTCGTCGGCGATTACGTGACTCTAAAGAGCGCAGGGGTCGGGTCCCTGAAGGGCTTGTGCCCGTTCCACGACGAGCGAAGCCCGAGCTTCCACGTCCGCCAGCAGGCAGGTCGCTATCACTGTTTCGGCTGCGGCGAGGACGGCGACGTGTTCACGTTCCTCCAGAGGATGGACCACGTCACCTTCAGCGAGGCCGTCGAACGGATGGCCGCCCGAGCGGGCATCGAACTCCACTATGAGGATGGCGGCGCCGCGGCACCGGACCGAGGAAACCGCGCCCGGCTGCTCGCCGCGAACCAGGCTGCCGCCGATTTTTTCGTCGCCCAGTTGTCCACGCCGGCCGCCGAACCGGGGCGAACGTTTCTGGGGACGCGGGGGTTCGATGCGGCCGCGGCCGCGCAATTCGGAATCGGGTTCGCTCCCAAGAGCTACGATGCGCTCAGTTCGCACCTGAAAACTCTCGGATTCAGCGAGGAAGAATTGCTCGCCGCCGGACTCATCGGCGAAGGCGACCGCGGGACGTACGACAGGTTTCGCGGGCGGCTGGTGTGGCCCATCCGCGACACCACGGGCCAGACGCTCGGATTCGGCGCGCGAAAGCTGCTCGACGACGATCAGGGCCCGAAATACCTGAACACGCCGGAGACGCCCGTGTACCACAAGTCCCAGGTTCTCTACGGGCTCGACCTGGCCAAGCGCGACATTTCCCGCACCAAGCGGGTCGTCGTTGTGGAGGGCTACACGGATGTGATGGCATGCCACCTGGCCGGGATCACGACCGCCGTTGCGACATGTGGCACCGCGTTCGGCGTCGACCACATCAAGGTCATTCGTCGGGTGCTCGGCGATGTCGACAATTCCGACTCGCACGGACTCGGCGAGGTCATCTTCACGTTCGACCCGGATGAGGCCGGCCAAAAGGCGGCGAGCCGCGCATTCGGCGAAGAGCAGCGTTTCGCCGCCCAAACCTATGTCGCGGTGGCCCCGGACGGGCTCGATCCGTGCGACCTGAGGCTCGCGAAGGGCGATGACGCGCTGCGTCGGCTCGTCGACGAACGCAAACCCATGTTCGAGTTCATGATCCGTCGGGTGCTCGCCGCGTTCGATCTGGAAACCGTCGAGGGCAGGGTCGGCGCGCTGAGGGCTGCGGCCCCGGTTGTTGCGGGCATTCGGGACCCAGCGCTGCACACCGGGTACATCCGAAATCTTGCCGGCTGGATCGGAGTCGACCCGAAGGAGGTGCTCGGCGCTGTCGCCAGCGCATCCCGCGCGAAACCGAACCAGTCGCCGACTGGGCGCTCAGATCAGGGCGATTCGCGGTGGAGCGACGCCACGCAGGATGGCTCGGGCCAGGTGGGGAAGGGCGCGAGCGCCAAACCCGGACCGTCCATCACCGATTTGCCCACGGATCCGGTGACGAGGCTGGAACGGGATGCGCTCATGGCCGTGCTGCAGTATCCGGATGCGGTCGGTCCCGAGCTGGGGCAGCGCATCGGGGGCGTGGCGTTCACCAACACGACCCTCGCGGTCGTGCGGGATGGCATTGCCGCGAGCATGGACGCATTCACCCGGCCGAATTGGGCGGATCGCGTCGCCGAGGAGGTGCCGAGCGGTTTTTCGACCATTGTCAGCCAGCTCGTCATCGCCCCGATCCCCGACAAGGCGGGGCGCGAGCTCTCGATTTACTGCCGCGGCGTTGTGGCGTCGCTCATCGGCCGAGATCTGCTGGCAAAGAAGGCCGAATTGCTTGGGCGCCTTCAGCGCACTGACTCCAGCGCCGAGCCGGATCGCTATCGGGAACTGCAACGCGAGCTCATGGGCATCGAGACCGAGCGGCGCGCGCTTATCGGCGATTAGGTTGCAGAACAATAAATATTGGGCCGCAATCGCCCATGGGATGTAAGCCGTTGCCGAGAATCGTGTTATCAAGTGTTAATACGCATGGCCCGTGGCATGCCCATCGGCACGCCACGGGATCTACCCCACCGCAGTCCACTTTGGTTGTGGTGGTATCTCACAACAGAGAGAGGTAATACGGATATGACATCCGCATCCACGATCCGAAAGCGGTCGCTCGCCGTGCTCAGTGGCGTTGCCGTCGCTGCGCTCGCGCTCAGCGGCTGCGCGGCCGGGACCAATTCCGGCGGTTCCAGCACGTCCAGCACGATCACCGTCGGCACCACCGACAAGGTCACCACGCTTGACCCTGCTGGTTCGTACGACAATGGCTCATTCTTCATCATGAACAACGTGTTCCCGTTCCTGATGAACTCCAACCCGGGAAGCTCCGATGTGAACCCGGACATCGCGGAGTCGGCCTCGTTCACGTCCCCCACCGAATACACGGTGAAGCTCAAGCCGGGACTGAAGTGGGCCAATGGCCACGACCTGACCGCCTCTGACGTGAAGTTCAGCTTCGACCGCCAGTTGAAGATCCACGCGGACAACGGCCCGTCGACGCTTCTCTACAACCTGGACAGCACCGAGGTGAAGGATGACCTGACCGTCGTGTTCCACCTCAAGGCGGCCAACGACCAGATCTGGCCACAGATCCTGTCGAGCCCAGCTGCACCGATTGTCGACGAGCAGGTGTTCTCGCCTACCGCGCTCACCACGGACCAGGAAATCGTTGACGGCAACGCGTTCGCCGGCCCGTACGTGATCTCGAGCTACAAGTTCAACGAGCTTGTTCAGTTCAAGGCATACGACGGATACAAGGGCCTTCTCGGCACGCCGAAGACGAAGACCATCAACCTGAAGTACTACGCGGACCAGTCGAACATGAAGCTGGACGTTCAGGAAGGCAACATTGACGTCGCGACCCGCAGCCTGTCTGCGACCGACATCGAGAGCCTCTCCAGCAACAAGAACGTCGTCGTGCACAAGGGACCGGGTGGCGAGATTCGCTACATCGTGTTCAACTTCAACACGATGCCGTTCGGCGCGACGACGGCGGATGCCAATCCAGCCAAGTCGCTCGCCGTTCGTCAGGCGATTGCGGACCTGATCGACCGCAACGCGATCGCGAACCAGGTTTACAAGGGCACCTACCTGCCGCTGTACTCCTACGTTCCGGCAGGCCTGACCGGCGCCACCGAGGTTCTCAAGTCCCTCTACGGCGACGGCAACGGCGGCCCGGACGCGGCCAAGGCGAAGTCGACACTGGAGGCCGCCGGCATTACGTCGCCGGTGACCCTCAACCTGCAGTACAACCCTGACCACTACGGTGCAAGCTCGGGTGATGAGTACGCTCTCATCAAGTCGCAGCTGGAGGCGTCAGGCCTGTTCACGGTGAACCTGCAGTCGACGGAGTGGGTCCAGTACTCGAAGGACCGTTCGGCTGACGTGTACCCGCTGTACCAGCTCGGCTGGTTCCCGGACTACTCGGATGCGGACAACTACCTGTCGCCGTTCTTCCAGACGGATAACTTCCTGAAGAACCACTTCAGCAACGCCGAGGTGGACAAGCTCATTCAGCAGCAGGCTGTCGAGACCGACCCCGCCAAGCGCAAGGCCGAGATCGAAGACATCCAGGCGAAGGTTGCAGCCCAGCTGTCGACCCTGCCGATGCTTCAGGGCGCACAGGTTGTCGTTGCGGGCAAGGATGTGAAGGGCGTGGACGAAACGCTTGACGCTTCGTTCAAGTTCCGCTTCAACGTCCTGAGCAAGTAGAACCCGCTAAGGCGGCTACTATCGAATAGCCGTAACAGGGGGCGGTCCGTGAAGTTGCGGATCGCCCCCTCACATTTCGAATAGTTTGTGGCAGCACGCTGGCGACGATTGGCAATGATGACATCCACCGAAGTTTCCGAAGTGTCAGATTCGGAGGCACCATCAGATCAAAAGGCGCGGTCGAAGGGTTCGGGAGGGAACCTCGGCCGGTACATCGTCATCCGGCTTCTCCTGATCATCCCCACGGTGTTCATTCTCGTGTCGATGGTGTTTCTGCTCATGCACCTGATCGGCGACCCGA
The DNA here is from genome assembly GCA_937872445.1 of uncultured Microbacteriaceae bacterium. Taxonomy (GTDB): domain Bacteria; phylum Actinomycetota; class Actinomycetes; order Actinomycetales; family Microbacteriaceae; genus Terrimesophilobacter. The sequence goes on from CALMSL010000101.1 coordinate 69,488, forward strand.
TCACCGCCGCTCTCGGCGGCCGGCTTCCCCCCGACCAGTTGGCGGCGCGAATCCACGCGGCAGGGTATGACCGCCCCATCTTCATCCAGTACTTCGAGTATCTCGGTCAGCTGGTCACCGGAAACTTCGGGACCACCCTGACGACGAACCAGCAGATTTCGGACATCGTGTTCGAGAAGGGCGCGGCCACCCTCGAGCTCGCGTTCTACGGACTCATCGTCGCGTTCATCGTCGGCATCCCTTTGGGGATGCTCGCCGCGTACCTTCGCGACCGGTGGCCGGACGCCATGTTGCGCGTTCTGGCCATTCTGTTCTACGCAACCCCGGTGTTCTTCGCGGGGCTCCTGCTCAAGCTCGTCTTCTCGGTGTGGCTGAAAGTGCTGCCCGTGAACGGCCGAGCGTCTCCTCGAACGGAACTGGACCTCCAGTTCCTCGACCACCCGACGAACATCTACCTCATCGACGCGTTCCGCACCGGAAACCCCGCAGACGTCGCGGACGTGCTCACCCATGCGATTCTGCCCGGACTCGCCCTCGGGCTCCTCACCGCCGGGATTTTCCTCCGCCTGGTTCGGCTCAACGTCATCGGCACGCTCGGTCAGGATTACGTGGATGCGGCGAGGTCGCGCGGGGTCGGCGAATTCCGCCTGGTCCGCAAGCACGCCTACAAGCCGGCGCTCGTCCCCATCATCACCGTCATCGGCCTGCAGATCGCGCTCCTGCTGGGAGGCGCGGTTCTCACCGAGACAACCTTCGAGTGGAAGGGGCTGGGGTTCACGCTCGTGGAGTTCATCAAGGCACGGGACTTCGTCGCGGTTCAGGGGATCGTCGTGTTCCTGGCCGTCGTCGTCGCGGTCACGAACTTCGTCGTGGACATCATTGCCGCGCTCATCGACCCGAGGGTGAGGTACTGACATGTCGACGCCAGTCATCGTGAAGCCCAGCATTTGGTCGCGCCTTCCCCTTATCCGCGAACTGAAGCAGAGCGTCGGGTGGCAACGCGGCATGCTCATCGCCGGTCTCGTGATCATCGCCATCTTCCTGCTCACCGCGATTTTCGCCCAGTGGCTTGCCCCGTTCGGATATTCGCAACTGAGCGACAAGAACGGCACCTTCGGTGCGCAACTTCCCCCGGGCGGTGCGCACCTTCTCGGCACGACCGTCGGCGGTTACGACGTGTTCTCGCGCGTGATCTGGGGAGCCCAGACCGCTGCGCTCGTGATCATCATTGCCGTAGCGCTCTCGGTGTTTGCCGGGGTGATACTGGGGTTGGTCTCCGGTTATTTCGGCGGTTGGCTCGACCGCGTGCTCGTGGTGGTTGCCGATGCCGTGTACGCGTTCCCGTCGCTCCTTCTGGCGATCGTGATGTCGATCGTGATCTCGGGCGGCCGCTCCGGGTTGTTCACCGGGCTCATGGCGGCAGCGATCTCGATCACCGTCGTCTTCATCCCGCAGTATTTCCGGGTCATCCGTTCGGAGACGGTGCGCATGAAAGCGGAGGCGTTCGTTGAGTCCGCCAAGGTCATCGGCGCGAGCAACGCGCGCGTGATGTTCCGCCATGTGCTGCGCAACTCCACGAGAACGCTGCCGCTCATCCTCACGCTCAACGCCTCCGAAGCGATCCTGACGCTGGCGGGACTCGGATTCCTCGGGTTCGGCATCGAGCCGACTGCCGCGGCGGAGTGGGGCTTTGACCTCAACAAGTCCATCTCGGATGTCGCCGCCGGAATCTGGTGGACGTCGATCTTCCCCGGTACGGCGATTGTGCTCGTCGTCCTCGGCATCACCCTGGTCGGAGAGAGCCTCAACGACCTGGCGGACCCGCGACTTCGCACCCGCCACCGGGCATTGTCGAGCGGCGCGGGCCAGACGGACGTGGATGAACTGGAGGAGGACCTGTGAGCACCCTGACGAAGGGCGATGAGGCCCTCGAGATCACCAACCTTGCGGTGACCTTTGCGACGGATGGTGGGGACGTGCGCGCGGTGGACGGGGTCAGCCTGTCGGTGCGCAAGGGCGAGGTGCTCGCGATCGTCGGCGAGAGCGGCAGCGGAAAGACGGTAACCGCGAAGACAATTCTGGGTCTGCTTCCGGAAACCGCGACGACCTCGGGCATGGTGATGATCGGGCAGGACAACGTCATCACCGTGTCGCGGCAGAGGCTTCGCGAAATCCGCGGTACCCGGGCCGCCATGGTGTTTCAGGAACCGTCGACGGCGCTGAATCCGGTGTTCACGGTCGGCTGGCAGATCATCGAGGGCCTGCGGGCGCACGGGAAGTACTCGGCGGCTCAGGCGAGGGCGAAGGCGATCGACTTTCTCACCCGCGTGGGCATCCCGGATGCCGAGCATCGCGTCGACTATTACCCCCACCAGTTCTCCGGCGGGCAGAAGCAGCGCATCGTGATCGCCATGGCGCTCGTCCTCGAGCCGGAGATCATCGTCGCCGACGAGCCGACGACGGCCCTCGACGTGACGGTGCAGGCGGAAATCCTCGACCTGCTGCGCTGGTGCCGTGACGAGTTCAACGCCGCGATCGTGCTCATCACCCACAACATGGGTGTTGTCGCGGACCTGGCGGACCGCGTCGCCGTCATGTATCAGGGGAAAATCGTCGA
>CALMSL010000102.1 GCA_937872445.1 uncultured Microbacteriaceae bacterium
CGCCGCTGCCTGCAGCTCTGTGACCGTGCCTACGTACTGGACCAGGGCACGGACGCCTACACCGGCACAGGACGGGATTTGCTGCACGATCCGAAGGTGATCAGCCTGTACCTCGGTACGCTCGGCGAGGACGCCGCGTAACAGCGCCCAACGGATTCACGGAAGGCCCCGACTCTGGTAGTCGGGGCCTTCTGCCTGTGCCCGCTCTCTGAGACTCTCCATGGGAACGGCATGAAGGCGCCGAGGGAAAGCAAAAGGCCCCGACCTTGCGGTCGGGGCCCTGCTCACTTCAGTGCGTCAACTTAGTTTTCGCGCGTGAAGTGGTTTGTTGCGTCGTACTTGAAGATGCCGATGGTGGCTTCCGTCGGGTCGCCGTGCTCATCGAACTTGATGCCACCGGAGTAGCCGTCGTAGTCGACAACCTTGCCGGCGTTGATGATGGTCGCAGCCGACTTGAAGTCGGTCGCCTTCTCACCGTTGCCGGTGCCGCCGGAGACTTCCCGCAGCTTGGTCGCGATGTCCGCGCCCTTGACCGAGTTCGCAGCAAGAGCCGCGAGCGCGATCAGGATGACAGCGTCGTAGGACTCGCCTGCGTAGCTGAAGTCCGCGCCCATGTCCTTGCCGTTGTTCGCCTCGGCGTATGCCGCCTTGACGCGAGCCTGGAAGTCGCCCGGGAGAACGGGGCCAGGTGTCGTACCCTGTGCTCCGGTCATGACGCCAGCAGGAAGCTGAGTACCGTACTGCTTCAGGTTTCCATCGCTCAGGTAGAGGTGACTCGTGTCGAATCCCGCATCCTTGAGTGCCGGAATGATGGTGAGCGCCTCGTCAAAGGTGACCGCCATGATCGCGGCCGGCTTCTGCGCCATGATCGAGGAGATCTGCGCGGTGAAGTTGGTGTCGCCCGTGTTGTAGAACTCGGTAGCCACCACCTTTCCGCCTGCAGCGGTGAACGTCTTGTCAATGACCTTCTGGAGGCCAGTGCCGTAGGCGTCGTTGATGGCCAGGATGCCAAGAGTCGAGTTACCGTCCTTGGCGATCAGGTTTCCGAGAACCTCGCCCTGGAGCAGGTCCGACGGAGCTGTACGCCAGTACAGGTTGTGGTCATCCCAGTTCGTGAAGTCCGGCGAGGTGTTGGCCGGGGACATCTCGATGACGCCCGCACCGGTGATCTGATCGATCACAAGCTTGGACACACCGGATGCGGCAGCACCGATGATCGCCGACACGCCCTGGCTCAGGAGGTTTGGAACCGTTGTGGCATACGCCTTGTTGTCGGTATCACCCGAGTCACCGTAGGTGATGTCGATCTTGATACCCATGTTTGCGTCGTTGACATCCTTGACAGCGAGGGCGACGCCACCTTCCTCGGGCGGGCCGAGGAATGCGAGGTTACCGGTCTGCGGAAGCAGGGTACCGATCTTCAGGACGAGATCCTTCTTCGGACCCGCAGTGCCACCGCTGGTGGTCGGTGCGCAGCCACTGAGAACCAGTGCCCCAACTCCGACAATTGCGATGCCACTGAGAACCGACTTCAGACCCTTCGAGCGGGAGGCCTTAGCCTTCGCGAGTACGCTCATGTTGCTCCTTGCGTTTTGAATTTGCTGACACGACAGAATCACTCTGGCGTTCCTGCAAGGTTAATGGCTATTCGTTCAGTTCTCCAGCGAGTCCGGTCACAGGGTCATAACGCGGGTCAATCGTTACCTTTCGTAACCACTCCTGGCCCCCAAACGGGGGATATACCGGTCCGTCGAAGCCTGCGGAGTGAGTTATCCCGCGACAACGGTCCCCACCAGATTGAAGCGATTGTCTGCGCCATAACGATAGAGACCGTAGGTAGCGGGGTGCGGATCTCCGGCATTGTCGAAGGTGATAGGGCCCGAAATTCCGTCGTAGTCGATGTCGTCCCTGGTTTTCAGAACATCCAGACACTCGCCGAAACTCGTGCACTTGATCCCCGAGGCAGAAACCGCCCGCAGCGTCGCTGCGACGGCCCGCCCACTGTCATTTCCGGCCACAATCGCAGCGAGCGCGGCGAGAATCGTCGCGTCATAAGCCTCCGCCGCATACCGGAAGTCGGACACCGCGGGGTCGGCACTCTTGATCCGTTTCTGGAATGCGGCATCCGGCACGGCACCTTCGAGAATGCCATTCGCGTCGGTGAGCGTACCGTTGGGGAGTTCCTGCGAGAAGTCGCCAAGATTCTGGCTGGTCAACCACAGCTTGGATCCGGCCAGCTTCGCTTTGGCCAGCGCACTGATGATGGCTTTGTTCTTGGCCATCGCATTGAACGGGCTGGCCAGGACAACCGTGTCCGGTTCGGCTTTGGCGAGCACCGAAATGATCTTGTCCGCGTCGTTGATGGAATCGGAGAACGCTTCGCTGGCCACCAGTGTGCTCCCCACCTTGTCCAGTCCGGCCGCCAGTTGATCCCGCAAAGCCCGGTCTGCGTCATCCAGGTAGTAGATGACGGCGACCTTGTGACCCTTGCCCACGACCTCCGCGAGGGCAGAGCCTTCCAGCGCAGCGGAGGGAATGGTCCGGAAGAACATTCCCTCGTCTTTCAGCGTCGACAACACGGGACTCGTGGCGGACGGGGAAATCATCACCACTCCGGCCGCGATGGCTTTCGGGAGCAGCCGCTCGGCCAGAACGGAGGAAGACGGCCCGATCACCACGTCGACGTGCTTGGAGACGAGGTCCTCGAACGAGGACTCTGCTTTCGTGGTGCTGGCATCGCCGGAATCGCGGTGATACACGACGACTGGCTTGCCGTTCACGCCGCCCGCCTCATTGATCTCCCGCACCGCAAGCTCGACGCCGGCATCCTGAGCGCGCGCGAGAAATGTCGTGGCCCCCGTGGTGGGAAACAGTGTGCCGATCGTCAGAACGCCGTCGCCGGCGGGCAGCGCAGTCGGGCTTGGGGTCACGGTGGGAACCGGCATGGGTCCCGGAGAACACGCGGACAGCGCCACGCACAGCGCGCCGACGATCGCGCCGACCAGGGCACGGCGGCGTAGCCGGGGACTCTTCGCGTGGAGGGGCACTCCCGAAGATTATCTGAGCATCAGCCGGGCAGCGGTAAGGCGCGTCGCACTGAACGCGTGTGGAGCGCCATGTCGATGCTGAACAGTACGAGCGCAAACCAGACGAGCGAGAAGCCCACCCACCTCTCGAACGGCATCGCCTCGAGGAGCAAAAACGTGCCGATGAGGAACTGCAGGGTGGGCGTCAGATATTGAATGAAGCCGATGATGAAGAGCGGCAACCGGCGGGCGGCCGCGGCGAAGAGCAGCAGCGGAATGGAGGTCACAATCCCGGCGGCGGCAAGTAACGCCGTGTTGGCGACGCCAGCCGTGCCGAACACGACTCCCGTCGTCGCGCCCACAAAGACCAGCTGGAGGAGGGCGATCGGCGCCAGCCACGCCGTCTCGACCGCGAGGCCCGTGAGGGCGTCGACGGTACCGCTCACCCGCTTCTTGACCAGCCCATAGAGGCCGAACGAGAACGCCAGCGCGAGGGAGATCCACGGGAACGAGCCGTTGTAGATGCCGAGGACGATAACGGCCACGGCGCTGATCCCCACCGCAATCCACTGCATCGTGCGCAGTTTCTCGCCCAGTACGACCACGCCGAGAAGAACGGTGACGATCGGATTGATGAAATACCCGAGCGCCGCCTCGTTCACGCGCTCCGTGACGACAGCCAGGACATAAACCTGCCAGTTGACGAAGACGAGGACACCGCCGATGCCGAGAGCGATCATGGTGCGCCGATTGCGCATGATCCGCGCAATCTTGCCGCCCCGACGCAGCACAAGGATGATGAGCGCGCAGAACACGACGGAGAACAGGACCCGCCACGCGACGATCTCGAACGGCCCGGCCGGCGCGAGGGCAAGGAAGTACAGCGGGAAGAAGCCCCACAGCCCATAGGCGGCGATGGCGTACAGGAGGCCGGCGCGGGATTCGGGCGCGAGCGACGCTGGTGGCCGGGGTTCTGACATCAGGTTCACTCTATGGCCACAGAGAAGGCCCGCCGAACACGTCGGCGGGCCTTCTTCTGAGACGGATGTCTTAGCGGACTACGACTGCGAGAACGTCGCGGGCGGAGAGAACCAGAAGGTCGTCTCCACCGAACTTGACCTCCGTGCCGCCGTACTTCGAGTAGATGACCTTGTCACCCACTGCGATGTCGAGCGGCACGCGGTTTCCGTTGTCATCGATGCGGCCCGGTCCGACGGCGATAACTTCGCCCTCCTGCGGCTTTTCCTTCGCCGTGTCAGGAATGACGAGACCGGAAGCTGTTACCTGCTCTGCGTCGACCTGCTTGATGACGATGCGATCCTCGAGCGGCTTGATGGACACCGACACGGTTGACCTCTTCTTTCTTACACGTGAAAATTCATGGGGTTAGCACTCTCACTGCGAGTGTGCCAGATCAACTGTACTCGTCTGGCTGGCACTCGTGCAACGTGAGTGCCAATTGCCTCCCCCTCGGTGTCGATCCCAAATGAAGGCATTCCGGTCCGGCGAGGCAGAAGTCACTCGAGATCCGGTGCCCGCCAACCCGCACTGCCTTCATTTGGGACCAGAATGGGGGGATGGATCAGGGCGAACTTCTCACACTTCTTTCGCCCGAGGGGCTGCGGCTGCTCGATTCGCTTCCCCCCTACGATTCGTCCGCGGATGTCGTGAGCATGGTCGCCCGCCTGCGCTCGGCCGGGCATCCTGCGCAGCTCGTCGCCGCCGTGTTGAACCAGTCGAAACTGCGCAGAAGGGCGCGGGAGAAGTTTTCCGAGTTCGCGGATCGAATGCTGTTCACCGAGGCCGGACTGGAACAGGCCACCCGGCTCACGGTCGCGGCCCGGCACGCCGAACGCTTCCGCGCGGCCGGACTTCACACCGTCGTCGATCTCGGTTGCGGGATCGGTGGCGACGCGCTCGCGATGGCGGCGCTCGACCTCGAGGTTACCGGCGTCGAACGTGACGAGGTCACGGCGGCGATCGCCGCGTACAACCTCGCGCCGTGGTCGAATGCCGAGATCGTCAATGCCGATGCACAGGACTATCCGCTCGATGGTTTCGAGGGCGCCTGGCTCGACCCTGCGAGGCGCAACGCGTCGAAGCGGTTGAAGAACCCAGCGGACTGGTCGCCATCCCTCGATGTCGCCTTTGCGGTCGCCGATCGGCTGCCGACCGGGATCAAGCTCGGCCCTGGGATCGATCGCGGGCTCATTCCGAAGGGCTGCGAGGCGCAGTGGGTTTCCGCTGGGGGCACTGTCGTCGAACTCGCACTGTGGTTCGGCGACCTCGCTCGGCAGGGGATCCGGCGCACCGCGACGGTTCTCGGCGCGCACGGCATCACCGAGCTGACGGCGGATGGCGACAGCGAGGATGTGCCGGTCGGGCCGCTCGGCGAGTTCGTGTACGAGCCGGATGGCGCGGTCATTCGCGCGCGCCTGATCGGCGACCTCGGCCGAAGCATTGACGCCACGATGCTCAGCAAAGGCATTGCCTGGCTCAGCTCCGACACAGCGGTCGATACGCCGTTCGCGGCCCGGTTCCGGGTCGTGGAGTCGCTCCCCTACGACGTGAAGGCGCTAAGGAAGCTCGTTGCGGCACGCGGCATTGGAACGCTCGAAATCAAGAAGCGCGGCGTGGATGTCGACCCGGCCGAACTCCGGAAGAAGCTCAACCCGCGTGGCGATGCCTCGGCGACGCTCATCCTGACGCGCATCGCGGGGCGCCATACGGCGATCCTGGCCGAACGCGAACCAGCGGTCGCGGCCACCCCGACCTTTTAACGAGCGGTGGCCCCGCTTTCGCGAGGCCACCGGCTGATCGAGGTTTAGTAGTTCGGAATCTGGCTGATGATGCTTCCGGTCGATCCGAGGATGATCAACGGGATGATGAAGGACATCAGGAAGATCAGAAGCCACAGGATCGTGAACACGTATCCGAGGATCGTGCCCCAGAGTGCGAGTCCGTGCCCGCCCTCTCCGGTCTTCTTGATCTGGCCGAGCGCAATGTGCCCGCAGATGATTCCCGCGAGCGGGAACACAAATGCAGCGATCAAGGCGATGATCGCGAGGACATTGGTGGGCTTGCCTGCGGGAGCCGCAGCGGTATAGGGCGCCGCCGGCGCCGGCGCGGGTGGCGTTGCAGGTACGTTGGGGTCAGTCATGTGATCTCCAAGGGTTGATGTGGACATTCGTCCAGCGCAGCCATAGTCTCACCGGTTCACACGGGTGTCAACGGGCCAAGCCGTCGGGCGGCAAGAGAGCTCACACCAGTATTTCGGTTACCGGAAGCGTGGAATCTGAGCCGAACTCGAGACCCGATGGTTTGCGCCCCGACATGATCAGTTGCGCGCCCAGCGCGGCGATCATCGCGCCGTTGTCCGTGCACAAAGACAGGGGCGGAATGCGCAGGGCGACGCCGGCTTTGGCGCTTCGTTGCGCCGCCACGTCGCGCAGCCTCGCATTGGCGACGACGCCCCCGCCCAGAAGTAACCGCGGCACCCCCAGGTCGACGCAGGCCGCGAGCGCCTTCGTGATGAGCACGTCGATCACCGCCTCGCGGAAGCTCGCTGCGATATCCGCAATCGGAACATCCTCGCCCGCATCGCGCAGCCGCTCGACGTGCCGCGCCACCGCGGTCTTCAAGCCAGAGAACGAGAAGTCGTAGCGGTGATCCTCGAGATCTCTGGGAAGGCTGAGCCCGCGCGGAAACCGGATCGCCTGCGCGTCGCCATCGCGTGCCGCGCGGTCGATTTCCGTTCCCCCGGGGTAGGGGAGCCCGAGCAGGCGGGCGACTTTGTCGAACGCCTCCCCCGCCGCATCGTCAATGGTCTCGCCCAGCAATTCGACATCCGATACAAGGTCCCGCACGAGCAGAAGCGAGGTGTGGCCGCCCGAGACGAGCAGGGCGATCGTCGGATATTCCAGCTCGTCGCCCGCGAGCACATCGACACCCACGTGCCCGACGAGGTGGTTCACCGCGTACAGCGGTTTGTCGAGGGACACGGCAAGCGCCTTCGCCGCGGCGATGCCCACCATGAGCGCGCCGGAGAGCCCCGGTCCGCTCGTGACGGCGATCGCATCGAAGTCAGTCAGAGCCACCCCCGCCTCGACCAGCGCGGACTCGAGGGTGGGCGTGAACGCTTCGAGGTGCGCCCTCGCGGCGATTTCGGGCACCACCCCGCCATACCGTGCGTGCTCCTCCATCGACGAGGCGATGACGTTGGCCAGCAGCGTCTCGCCGCGCACGATGCCAATGCCTGTCTCATCGCAACTGGTTTCAATGCCGAGCACGAGCGGAGCAGTTCGGTTCACGGCGCCACCGGCCCGTTCGGATCCGCGGGGCCACCCGCGACGTGTCTGGATTGCGGTGGCGTTGCCGGCTGCGCGAACGCCGCGCCTCGGGGGATCGGGACGAGTCGCATGACGATCGCATCCACCCCGTCGGGTTGGTAGTACCGCGGTCGCACCGCAAGCTGGTCGAACCCGAGGCTGCGATACAGCTCCTGAGCACCCGGATTGTCGGCACGAACTTCGAGGAACACCTCTTCCGCACCGCGCTTCGCGGCCTCGTTGATGAGCGTGACCATGAGGGTACGTCCGAGGCCGGATCTGCGCACGCTCGGCGCGACGGCAATCGTCTGGATGTCAGCCTCCTTCGCGCCGCGCGGAATGAGGAGCCCCGCGTAGCCGTCGAGCTGGCCCGGCGTCTCCGGACGAAACGCGACGAGATACCAGCAGTTGGGGTTTTCGAGCTCCCCGCGCATCGTCTCCGCCGACCAGGCGTCCGTCGCGAAGGTCGACGATTCCAGTGCCATGATGCGCCCCAGATCGCCGGAGTCTGCTCGTCGCAACTGCCACGTCATGCGGTAACCCGCTTCGGTCCGGCGGCGAGCGTGACATCCGGCGAGCGCAGGTAGAGCGGCGAGCGCCCGGCGAAGTCACGACCGTGCGCCGCCATTCGCTCGGCGAGACGCCCCACCGCGCCGGCGGAAACCCATTCGGCGTCCAGCCGAATGTGATGGGCGTGGTCGGGCAATTCGCTCTCCAGCGCGTCGGGGCGGACGATTCCCGGGCCCGCCGACCGCACCGGAAGAAAATGCTCGTCGCAGCCGGAAAAGGCGGACCAGTACCGCTCGCGGCGGCGCGCATCCGTCGTCACGAGAAGCGCTCCACCGCCGCCGGACGCGTAGTGGCCGAACGCGATCGCATCGTGGCTTGCGACCCGCAGCAGGGGCTTCTGCGCGCCGAGCGCGAAGGCATTCGCCGCGGCAATCCCGACCCGCAAACCGGTGAACGGTCCCGGACCCATTCCGACCGCGATGCCGGTCAGCGCGGCAACGGCGACCCCGGCATCCGCGAGGCACTCCGTGACGAGGGAACCGATCACTTCCGCGTGGCGGCGGGTGTCCTCGACCACCCGCTCCGCCAGGATCACATCCCCCTCGACGAGGGCGACGCCGGTTCCCGCGGAGGTGTCGATCGCGAGAAGCATGACTACAGCCTAAAGTCCGCGAACCGCTCACCATGGCCGGTGATGGTGACCTCCCGCGGCTCCACCTCGTCGCCGTCACCGTCCGCGGCGATCGGCCCCGACGCGCCGGTGGGCCTGGCGATGTGGATTTCGAGCCACGAGTCGGCGACCGCATCGACCATCCCGGCCGCCCACTCCACCACGACAATGGAGCCCTGGTAGTCGAGATCGAGGTCGTCGAGGTCTGCGGCGCTCGACAGCCGGTACGCATCCACGTGCACGAGAGGCGCGCCCTCCGCCCGCGGATGCGTCCGTGCGAGCACGAACGTCGGGCTCGTGACCCTGCCGCGCACGCCCAGCGCCCGCCCGAGTCCGCGCGTGAGCGTGGTCTTGCCCGCACCGAGCTCCCCGTTCAATGCGACGAGATCGCCGGCCTGCAGTCGGCCGGCCAGCCGCACGCCGAGCTCTTCCATCTCCTCCGGCGTCGCGATGGTGAGCTTCATCACCTGCCTCCGACGGTGCGGTACTCGATCCTCGGGCCCAGCCTCGTGATGATCTCGTAGTTGATCGTGCCCGCGGCATCCGCCCACTCCGTCGCCGTCGGCGCACCGGCGCCGGGGTCGCCGAACAGCACGGCGCGGTCCCCGACGGCGACGGACGCGTCGCCCACGTCCACGACGAACTGGTCCATCGCAATCACGCCCGACACCGTGAACCGTTCGCCGTTGATGACGACGGGGCCGCGGTCGGAGGCGTGCCGCGGGATTCCGTCACCGTAGCCGAGGGGAATCAGGGCGAGCGAGGTTTCGCGCTCGGTGCGGTAGGTGTGCCCGTAGGAGATGCCCGTCCCCGCCGGCACGCGCTTCACCGAGACGACGGCAGCGCTCAGTTCCAGCGCGGACTGAAGCCCCAGGGATGCCGGTTCGACCCCGTCGAACGGTGAAAGGCCGTAGCAGCCGAGGCCGACCCGCACCAGATTGTGGCGTGATTCCGGCCGACGGAGCGCGCCCTGAGTCGCTGCGATATGGAACAGTTCCGGAACGAGTTGCGCGGATGCCGCGGCCTGCCTGGCGCGCTCGAACGCAACCAGCTGGGCGGCATCCGCATCCTCCCCGGCGTTGGCCAGGTGGCTGAACAGGCCCCGCAGGTGCGGGCCGCCCGCGCGCTCGCGTTCGCGGGCCCGCTCGAAGAGTTCTCCCCACGTCGACTCCTCCGCCCCGTTGCGACCGAGCCCGGTGTCCACCTTGATCTGTACGGCCGCGACGCCGGCGGCGGCGGCACGTTCCAGTTCCGCGATCGAGCTCACGCCGACATCGATCGAGGCCTTTGCGGCATCGGCGAAACTGTCGTCGGGTCCGTGAAGCCAGGTGAGGATGGGGGCTGTGATGCCGGCAGCGCGCAGCGCCATCGCCTCGGCGGAGTCGATCACGCCCAGCCAGTCGGCGCCGCCGTCGAGCGCAGCGCGGGAGGCCGCCACGGCGCCGTGTCCGTAGGCATTCGCCTTGACCACGGCCATGAAGTGCTCGGTTCCGACGATCCGCCTGATCGTTTCGACGTTGGCTGAGATCGCTTCGAGGCTGACCCGGGCCTCGCGGAGGGCGCGCGGGCTCACGCGGACTCCGCGATCACATACGCGATGGCAATACCCGCGTCGTGGCTCATGGTCAGGTGGATGGCCGCAATGCCCCGTTCCGCGGCAATCGACTCAACGCGCCCGGTGAGCGCGAACGACGGGTTCCGCAAACCATCGGACACGATCGGCATGTCGTGCCAGGTCACCCCGGTCGAGTCTCCGAGCGCTTTGATCAGAGCCTCCTTTGCCGCAAACCGCGCGGCCAGGGAGTGGAGTGCCAGTCGCTGGCCATCCTTGACCTGTTCGCTCTCAGCGAACAAGCGGGTCAGAAGCGCAGGGGTTCGCTGCACGGCCCGTTCAAACCGGGCCAGGTCGACGACATCGACTCCGATCCCCACAATCATGCGCTACTCGACCGTCACCGATTTCGCGAGGTTGCGCGGCTGGTCGACATCCAGACCCTTCGCGGCGGCGAGCTCCATCGCGAAAATCTGCAGCGGCGCGACCGCGAGCATCGGCTCGAACATGGTGGAGGCGAGGGGGATGGTGAAGACCTCATCCGCGTAGGGAAGCACCGCGGCGTCGCCGGCCTCGGCGATCACGAGCACTCGGGCGCCGCGCGCCTTGATCTCCTGAATGTTCGACACGACCTTCGGATGCAGAGACCCCTTCCCGCGCGGGCTCGGCACAATGACGAACACCGGCTGACCGGGTTCGATGAGCGCGATCGGCCCGTGCTTCAGTTCGCCCGCCGCAAAGCCCTCCGCGTGGATGTAGGCGAGCTCCTTGAGTTTGAGCGCACCCTCCAGCGCCACCGGAAATCCGACGTGCCGCCCGAGGAACAGGACGGCGCGGGAATCCGCCATCCAGTGGGCGAGCTCCCGGATGCGGTCGTGCTGCTCGAGCACGGTCGCCAACTGCCCCGGTACCGCCTTCAGCTCCTCCAGGAGCCCGGCCGACTCGGCGGGGTCGAGCGTTCCCCGCACGCGCGCGAGGTGCAGGCCGAACAGGTACAGCGCCGCCACCTGCGCCACGAATGCCTTCGTCGACGCGACCGCCACCTCGGGGCCGGCGTGGGTGTAAATCACGGCATCGGACTCCCGGGCGATCGTCGCCCCCTGCGTGTTACACACCGAAATCGTGTGAGCGCCTGCGTTCTTCGCGTACTGGACGGCCATGAGCGTGTCCATCGTCTCACCGGACTGGCTGATGGAAATCACGAGCGTTTTGGCATCCAGAACCGGATCGCGGTAGCGGAACTCGTGCGACAGCTCGACTTCGACGGGGATTCGCGCCCACTTTTCGATGGCGTATTTGCCGAGCATGCCCGAGTAGGAGGCCGTGCCGCACCCGAGGATGACGATGCGCTCGATCCCGGCCAACCGCTCGTCGTCGTCCTCCAGTTCGGGGAGGCGAACCTCGCCGTCGACACTGCGGCCGAGAAGCGTGTTCGCGATCGCGTCCGGCTCCTCGCTGATCTCCTTCGCCATGAAGCTGGACCAGCCGCCCTTCTCTGCCGCGGCGGCATCCCAGGTGATCTCGAACTCCTCCGAATCGACCGGGTTGCCGTCGAAGTCGGTGACCGTAATTGAATCCGCCGTGATCGTCACCAGCTGATCCTGCCCGATCGCCATCGCCCTGCGGGTGTGTTCGACGAATGCGGCGACATCCGACCCGAGGAAGTTCTCACCGTCCCCGAGCCCGATGACGAGGGGGGAATTCCTCCGAGCGCCGACGACCGTCCCCGGCTGGTCCTGATGCATCGCCAGGAGCGTGAACGCGCCGTGCAGCTTCGCCACCACCGAGCGCAGCGCCTGGGTGACGTCGTGCGTCTCGCGGAACGCGTAGCCGACGAGGTGGGCGGCGACCTCGCTGTCCGTTTCGCTCGTGAACACCGTCTCCGGGTGATCGGTGAGCAGCTCGGCCTTCAATTCTGCAAAATTTTCGATGATGCCGTTGTGGATGAGCGCGAGCTTGCCGTCATCGCCGAGGTGCGGATGGGCGTTCTCGTCGGTGGGTCCGCCGTGCGTGGCCCACCGAGTGTGGCCGATCCCGGTCGAGCCATTGGGCATCGCGGTTTCGTCGAGATCGTCGACGAGGATCTGCAGCTTCCCCGCGTGCTTGCGCGTGCGAAGTGCGCCGTCGACGCCGATCACGGCCACCCCGGCCGAGTCGTATCCTCGGTACTCCAGTCGCCGCAAACCACCCAACAGAACCTCGACGCTGTGGTCGGTTCCGACATATCCCACAATTCCGCACATGGTCTGAATTGTAGGACACCCGCGCTGTGACGTTTCGTCCGCGAGTAGTCTGTTCTGGATGCCTGAGCCCACACACACCAACGGTCACCCGTCGCCGTTCCTCGAACTGGACCGCCAGGCCTGGGCCGAACTCGCTCCCAGCACGCAGCAATTGCTCCCCTCCGCCCAGTTGCGCAACCTGCAGGGTCTTGGCGAGAACCTCAGCCTGGATGAGGTTCGCGACGTCTATCTTCCCCTCAGCAAACTCATCAACCTGTACGCGGTCGGCGCGCAGCGCCTGCACGCCGCGACGAGCAGTTTCCTGCGGCAGCGCAGCCAGAGCACGCCATTCGTCATCGGCATCGCCGGTTCGGTCGCGGTGGGCAAGTCCACCATCGCGCGAGTGCTTCGGGCGCTTCTCGAACGATGGGACGACACCCCGCGCGTGGAACTCGTGACCACCGACGGATTCCTCCTGCCGAATGCGGAACTGGAGCGTAGGGGAATCCTCGACCGAAAAGGGTTCCCGGAGTCGTATGACCGCCGGGCGCTCCTTCGATTCGTCATGCTCGTAAAGAGCGGCGCGGACGAGGTCAGGGCTCCGCTGTACTCGCACTTCAGCTACGACATCGTCCCGGGGGAGGAAATCGTGGTGCGGCGGCCCGACATCCTCATCGTCGAAGGTCTTAATGTGCTGCAGCCTCCGGCGCCGGGCCGCAAACTCGCGGTGAGCGATCTGTTCGACTTCACGATCTATGTCGACGCGCGAACCCAGGACATCGCCACCTGGTACGAGGAACGTTTCCTCAAACTTCAGAAGGGCGCGTTCGCCGACCCGCAGTCCTATTTCCACCGCTACTCGAACTTGAGCGAACGTGAAGCCCTCGCGAAGGCGCGCAGCATTTGGTCGACCATCAACGAACCGAACCTGGTTCACAACATCCTGCCGACCCGGTCGCGGGCGACGCTGGTTCTGCGCAAAGAAACCAGGCACGCCGTCAGCACCGTCCTGTTGCGCAAGATCTAGGCTGTGCCGGCCCGGAGGTACTAGCGGGCGAGGCGCTTCGTGACGATCGCGGCCAGGTCGTTCGCGATTTCGTCGGCCACGGCCTGATCGGATGCTTCGACCATGACGCGCACGAGCGGTTCCGTCCCCGACGGGCGCAACAGCACCCTGCCCTTGCTGCCCAGTTTTTCCTGCGCAACGACAACGGCGGCGGCGATGGTGTCGTCGTCGCCGAGCGACTCGCGATCGACATCCTTCACGTTGACCATGACCTGCGGGTAGACGGTCATCACCGAGGCGAGCTCGGCCAGAGAAGTGCCCGTGCGCGCGATCTCAGCCGCGAGGTGCAGGCCTGTCATGATTCCGTCGCCCGTTGTTGCATAGTCGGCCATGATGACGTGGCCGGACTGCTCCCCGCCGAGCACTGCACCGCTGGAGGCGAGCGCCTCGAGCACGTAACGGTCTCCCACCCTCGTCTCAAGCATGGTGATGTCGTGCTCCGCCATGGCCAGGCGCAGACCGAGATTGCTCATCACCGTGGCCACGAGCGTGTCGTGGGCGAGCAGCCCGCGTTCCTTCATGGACAGTGCCAGGATCGCCATGATCTGGTCGCCGTCGATGATGTTCCCGGCGGCGTCGACCGCGAGGCAACGGTCGGCGTCTCCGTCATGCGCGATGCCCAGATCGGCACCGGTCTCGATGACAGTGTGCGTCAGCAATCCGAGGTGCGTGGATCCGACGCCGTCGTTGATGTTCACCCCGTCCGGGTCGGCGCCGATGAGCGTGACGGTCGCTCCCGCCTTGCTGAAGGCGTCGGGGGAGACGCCGGAGGCGGCACCGTGTGCACAGTCGAGAACCACGTGGATGCCGTCGAGCCGAGCGGGCAGCGTCCCGAGCAGGTGCACGAGGTACCGGTCCTCCGCGTCGGCGAAGCGGCGGATACGCCCCACCTCCGCTCCCGTCGGTGCGATGGGCGGCTCCGCGAGCGCCGCCTCGATGCGGTCCTCAACCTCATCCGGCAGTTTCGTGCCGCGTGCGGCGAAAAACTTGATTCCGTTGTCCGGAGCCGGATTGTGGGACGCCGACACCATGACCCCGAAATCGGCGTGGAAGTCGGCGACGAGGAACGCCAAAGCCGGGGTGGGGATCACGCCGGCGTCGTAAATGTCAACGCCGGAGCTCGCGAGGCCCGCCGCGACGGCGGAGGCCAGAAACTCTCCCGACACCCTGGGATCGCGCGCCAAAACCGCGACGGGGCGGCGCCCGGACGCTCGCCGACCGTCCGCGTATCGGCCCTTGCCGAGAACGACGGCCGCCGCCTGCGCCAGGCGCAGCGCGAGCTCAACCGTCAGGGTCTCGTTGGCGAGGCCCCGAACACCATCCGTACCGAAAAGCCGTGGCATGTCAGTGCCGGGTCGGCGGGATTAGCGCTTCGAGAACTGAGGAGCCTTGCGGGCCTTCTTCAGACCCGCCTTCTTGCGCTCGATGACGCGTGCATCGCGGCTCAGGAAGCCGGCCTTCTTCAGGTCTGCACGGTTATTTTCGCGGTCGATTTCGTTCAGCGCCCTGGCGATGCCGAGGCGCAGCGCTCCGGCCTGCCCGGACGGGCCGCCACCGGTGATGCGGGCGATGACGTCGTAACTGCCCAGCAGGTCGAGAACCTTGAACGGGTCGTTGATGAGCTGCTGGTGGAGCTTGTTCGGAAAGTAGTTCGCGAGCTCGCGGCCGTTGACCGTGATCGTGCCTGCGCCGGGAATGAGTCGCACGCGGGCTATTGCCTGCTTGCGGCGACCGACGGCTGCACCGGGCACGTTCAGCGCCGGACGCGGCGCCTTGGGGGCCGCCTCCACCGGGGTTTCGGTCGTGAAGCTCTCCGGCACGTCGCCCTCTGCGGCATCGACGGTGCGAGCCTTGGCCGTTGGAGCCTCTGCTACTGCCTCGACTGCGGCCTCGCCGTCAATCGGGTTGTCGATGGAGTCTGAAATCTTCGCCATGAAAAATCCTTTGCTAGTCAGCCGGCGCTACTGCGCGACCTGGGTCAGTGAGTAGGGCTTGGGCTGCTGCGCAGCGTGGGGGTGCTCGGCTCCGGCGTAGACCTTCAGCTTGCTCAGCTGGGCGCGACCGATCGAGTTCTTGGGGAGCATCCCGCGAACAGCTTTCTCCACGGCGCGCGTGGGGTGCTTTGCGAGCATCTGCGAATAGGTGGTCGCGGACAGTCCGCCCGGGTAGCCCGAGTGGGTGTACGCCTTTTTCTGCTCGAGCTTCGCACCGGTCAGTGCGACCTTCTCGGCGTTGATCACGATGACGAAATCGCCGGTGTCGACGTGCGGGGCGAACGTGGCCTTGTGCTTGCCGCGCAGGAGGACGGCCACGTGGCTGGCAAGGCGGCCGAGGACAATATCCGTGGCGTCGATGATGAGCCAGTCCCGCGTGACGGTGTCAGGCTTCGGTGTGTAAGTACGCATGGAACGGCACTGCTTTCTGGTCGAAGGGAGGTGTTCGTGAATCCCACTCCGTGGCCGTTGACGACGCGCACTGCGGCGTGAACGAATCCGGTGGAGGGCTCAGCTTCGTGATGCCCAATATTCGCAGGCACCAAGGGTCAACAATAGTCGAACCGGCGGGCCCGGTCAAACCTCGCGGCGGGCGCGCGTCTGCACTGCTCGTGCCGCAAGTTCAGCGTCGTCTGGGTATCCGACCTCCACAAGAGTAAGACCTTTGGCCGGCACCACCGTGAACTCGCTCGTACGTTCCTGCTCATCGCGGATTGCCAACAACCTCGCGACCGAAAGCCGACCCTGTCCTACGGTGATCGTGGCACCCACGAGGGCGCGAACCATGCTGTGGCAAAACGCATCCGCTTTCACGTGCGCGACGAGAACGCCCCGGTCGTCGCGCTCCCAGTCGAATTCCTGGAGAGTCCGAATACTCGTTGAGCCCTCGCGGGCCTTACAAAATGACGTCCAATCGTGCAGGCCGAGCAGGGCCTGTGCCGCGTCGTGCATGGCATCGGCATCGAGCTCATCCGGAAACCACAGTGTGCCGCGCCGTTCGAGTGGATTGCGCGGAGATTTCGTGTCGGCGACCCGGTACTCGTATCTGCGCCAAACGGCCGAGAACCGCGCGTCGAACCCTGGCGGGGCAATGCTGGACCTGGCCACCCACACATCGGTATCGAGCCCGGCGATTCCGTTGAGCCGGCGGGCAAGCGAATCCGCGCCGCCGCCCTGACGGGACCGGGTCAGGCTCGCAAGCTGCGCGTCCGAAACATCCAGGTGGGCGACCTGCCCGAGCGCGTGCACGCCGGCATCCGTGCGGCCGGCGACGGTGAGTGCGGGAGGATCCCCGTGGCGTCCGAAGACCGTCGCGAGCGCGCCCTCCAGAACTCCCTGCACCGTGCGGAGGCCTGGCTGCCTGCCCCAACCATGGAAATCGGTACCGTCGTAGGCGACGTCGAGTCGCAATCGGATGCCGTGCGGCTGTGCGCCGGGCTCCGCGCGCTCATCCGCGCCGTCCTCCGCGCATTCGACTTCCCTGCTCACGCGCCGAGTCTACTGAGCCGAGCGCATACACTGCCTGACGGTGCGCTTGTTGAACTCGACGTCGGCGCTCCTAGAACTCCCTGTTGAGCTGCATGCTGCGGTTCGCCTCGGTAAATCCGAGGTGAGTATAAAGGCCAAGCGCGCCAGTCGGGCTTTCTGCGTCAACGTCGAGCACCGCCATCTGGAGCCCCGCTGCGACTGTCGCCTCGAGCGTGCGAGTGAGGAGGGCAGGAGCAATCCCGCGCTGACGGAACGCGCGCGGAACTCCCACGAGGTCAATGTAGGCAGAACTGAACCCTTGAGGCGCAAAGTCCTCCTCGTTGACTTCGCTCAGCACGAATCCGGCGACCTCGCCGTCGGGTGCAATTGCCAGAAACGAGAGGTCAGGGCGAAACGTCGAACGAGCGACAATCTCGTTCCAGTTCTCCTCTGTCGTTGGCTGGCTGCCCCAGTGATCGCGAAACGCATCATTGCGTGCGAGCCGCACCGCTTCGGATTGGGACGCGTCAAACTGCACGATGTCGAAGCCGGCAATTTCCTTCGCGACGATGGGCTTTGAGAGGTCCCTACGCAGCTCGAGAAAGTACCGTGCAATCCGAAAACCAGACCGTTCGGCCAGGCGCACAGTTCCCGTAGCCCTCTCGAACGTCCACACGATCATCCACCCGGGGAGTTTTTTGTCCGAACCGGCAAACTGCTGCAGCGCGCGGGCCCCCTGCCAGGCCAGAAGCTCCCGGCCAATGCCTCGCCCTCTGACCGAAGGTCGCACACCGCCCATGAGGATGGAGCGAACGAGAGTGTCCTGGCTCGGATGGAGCACGACAAGGCCGTACGCGAGCGCGGCCCCGTGCGCGTCGAGCACGACGAGAGAGTCGCGTTCCAGGTCGACATAGGAGTGTCCGAAATCTTCCTCGATCTCTTCTCTCGAGGTTACGTAGTGCGGATGTTCGACCACGTCGATGGCCCGCGCGCAGTCAAAGATTGCGTCGATATCCGCAACTGTCACTGGGCGCCACGAGACGCCGTCAATCGAGACGGGAATCGGAAGGGTGCTCGGCGCCGCGACCCTGTCGCGAAGCGGACTCATTTCTGCCACGAAGGGAATGATAGCGTCCGTCAAACCCAGCCAGCGATCGCGATTCGGACGAGCGAGAGCGCCCAGGCGCTATCGCTCGTCCTGAAGACCATCGCTCGACCAGGGAAATGCACAAGGGTCCGACTCCCGTGAGTCGGACCCTTTCGCGGGAAACTACTTGTCGTCGCTCTCGTCCGACTCGGCCTTGGGCTCGTCGTCTGCTGGCTCGTCAGCGACCTCCGCGTCGACAGCTTCGGCGTCGACGTCGGCGGTCTCGACTACAACATCCTCTGTCACAGCCTCATCCACAGCCGCAGCATCCGTCGTGGATTCATCTGCGGTGTCCTCAGCCGGCTCGTCGACGACGGGAGCCGCCTTCGGCTTCTTCGTGGTCGCCTTCGCGCTCGGCTTGGCATTGACGGGCTCGAGAACGAGCTCGATCTGCACCATCGGAGCATTGTCGCCCTTGCGGAATCCGAGCTTCGTGATGCGGGTGTAGCCTCCGTCGCGCTCGGCGACGAGCGGCGCGATTTCGGTGAAGAGTTCGTGAACGACACCCTTGTCACCGATCACGGCCAGCACCCGGCGACGCGCGTGCAGGTCGCCGCGCTTCGCGAACGTGATGAGGCGCTCGGCGACGGGGCGCAGGCGCTTGGCCTTCGTTTCCGTCGTCTTGATGCTCTTGTGGGTGAACAGTGCGGCGGCGAGGTTCGCCAGCAGGAGGCGCTCGTGTGCCGGTCCGCCTCCGAGACGCGGGCCCTTGGTTGGCTTAGGCATTATTGGTTTTCTCCAGAATCAGAATTGGTGGGGCCGGGCTCAGTTGTTCTCGTCGTCGTAGCCGCTGTAGAAGTGGGCGCCGTCGAATCCGGGAACAGCATCCTTCAGCGAAAGCCCGAGCTCGACGAGTTTGTCCTTGACCTCGTCGACTGACTTCTGCCCGAAGTTCCGGATGTTCATGAGCTGGGTCTCGGAGAGAGCGACAAGCTCGCTCACGGAGTTGATTCCCTCGCGCTTGAGGCAGTTGTAGCTGCGCACCGACAGGTCGAGGTCCTCGATCGGCATGCTCAACTCGCTGGACATCACGGCATCCACGGGTGCGGGGCCGATCTCGATTCCCTCAGCGGCGGTGTTGAGCTCGCGAGCCAGGCCGAACAGTTCGGTCAGCGTGCGGCCGGCCGACGCGATCGCGTCGCGCGGGCTGATCGCGCTCTTCGTCTCGACATCCACCACGAGGCGGTCGAAGTCGGTTCGCTCACCGGCACGAGTTGCCTCGACGCGGTAGGTGACTTTGAGCACGGGAGAGTAGATCGAGTCGATCGGGATCTGGCCGGCTTCGCTGAACTCGTTGCGGTTCTGCGTTGCCGACACGTAGCCGCGGCCGCGCTCGATCGTGAGCTCGAGTTCGAAACGGGCCTTGTCGTTCAGGGTCGCGATCACGAGCTCGGGGTTGTGGATCTCCACGCCCGCGGGCGCGGAAATGTCCGCCGCGGTGACCTGGCCGGCACCCTGCTTGCGCAGGTACGCCGTGATCGGCTCGTCGTGCTCGCTCGAGACCACGAGGCCCTTCACGTTCAGGATGATTTCGGTGACATCTTCCTTCACGCCGGGGATCGTGCTGAATTCATGCAGCACGCCGTCGATCCGGATGCTCGTGACTGCCGCGCCCGGGATGGACGACAGGAGGGTGCGGCGAAGCGAGTTGCCGAGCGTGTAGCCGAAGCCGGGTTCGAGCGGTTCGATGATGAACCGTGACCGGAACTCCGAAATGTTCTCTTCGGTCAGGGTGGGGCGCTGTGCAATGAGCACTGTGTATTCCTTTCGGCGAAGTGTCCGCTATATGACACTTAGGCGTTCAACCGGTGGCGGGCCGGTTGGTTTGTTGAGTTATGTGTAGTTGTGGAAGTTTGTTCTGGTTGTTGGGTCCGGACCCCTAGACGGGGTCCGGCGCTGGCACGCTACGCTGCGGAAAAGGCCGGAAATGGCTTTCGCTTTTAGCTCCAGCGCGCTCACCCGCCGGGGGTCGGACGCCAAGGGCGTCAGACGCGACGACGCTTCGGAGGACGGCATCCATTGTGCGCCTGCGGCGTCACGTCGTTGATCGAACCCACCTCGAGGCCGGCAGCCTGAAGCGAACGGATCGCGGTCTCGCGGCCGGAGCCCGGTCCCTTGACGAACACGTCGACCTTCTTGACGCCGTGCTCCTGAGCCTGACGCGCTGCCGACTCGGCCGACATCTGCGCGGCGTACGGTGTCGACTTGCGGGATCCCTTGAATCCGACGACGCCGGACGAGGACCAGGCGAGGACTGCGCCGCTCGGGTCGGTGATCGTGACGATGGTGTTGTTGAACGTCGACTTGATGTGGGCCTGGCCCACTGCGACGTTCTTTTTCTCTTTGCGGCGGGGCTTGCGGGCCGCGGTCTTCGGTGCTGCCATGTGTGTGGTCTCCTGTCGAAATCTCGTGGCGGGCCGCGGTTAGCGGGCCTTCTTCTTGCCGGCGACGGTGCGCTTCGGCCCCTTGCGGGTTCGCGCGTTCGTCTTGGTGCGCTGTCCGTGGACCGGGAGGCCCTTGCGGTGGCGGATGCCCTGGTAGCTTCCGATTTCGACCTTGCGTCGGATGTCCGCTGCCACCTCGCGGCGAAGGTCGCCCTCCACCTTGAAGTTGCTTTCGATGTAGTCGCGCAGCGTGATGAGCTGGTCATCGCTGAGGTCCTTGACCCGGACCTCGCCGCTGATTCCGGTGTCGGCGAGAGCCTTGAGCGACCGCGTGCGTCCCACTCCGTAGATGTATGTCAGTGCGACCTCCACGCGCTTATCGCGGGGAATGTCCACTCCTGCTAAACGAGCCATTCTGGCTACTCCTGATAGTTCAGTGGAGGTATGGGGCAGAACCTGTGCATCGGCCTCCAACCGATGGTGTCCCCGCGCCTGTCCTGGAACAGTGGCGGATCCGGTGCTGCCGTATTTCGTATTGAGTTAGTGAAGCTGGATGGCTCAACCCTGACGCTGTTTGTGCCGCGGGTTTTCGCAAATAACCATGACTCGGCCGTTGCGGCGAATCACCTTGCATTTTTCGCAAATCTTTTTGACGCTCGGGTTGACCTTCATTTTTTGCCTCTTCGCTGTCGTCGTACCCGCGAAATGTCGCGGGTCGTTACTTTCCAGAAATCGGTGCTACTTGTAGCGGTAGACGATGCGTCCCCGCGTGAGGTCGTAAGGGCTGAGCTCTACAATGACCTTGTCCTCCGGGAGGATTCGGATGTAGTGCTGGCGCATCTTGCCTGAGATGTGCGCGAGAACCCTGTGGCCGTTGGTCAACTCGACGCGAAACATCGCGTTGGGAAGAGCCTCGACTACCGAGCCCTCGATCTCGATGACACCGTCTTTTTTTGCCATAACTCGCTAACGTGAGTAGTACTGATTGCTGGTCGTGCGGATGATTGTCGGTGACGAGGGCAGGAAAGAATTCGCCCCAAGACACCAAAGAGCAATCTTAGGCCAAAAAATCGTTCACTGCCAACCTCAGTGTGCGGTTGCGTCCAAGCCGGTACGGGGAATCGTGATTCCCTTTTCGGCCAGGCCGGCGAGAATGCGCTCGCCCACCACCTCGACATCGCCGATTCCGTCGACCGTCACCAATTGCCCGCGCTCGCCGTAGGTTTCGATGAGCGGGGCCGTCTCGCGGAGGAACACATCCTGGCGGTGCCGAATCGCCTCCTCCGAGTCATCGACGCGGCCCTGTTCGAGCGCCCGCTTGCGCAGCCGTGCGACCACAACCTCGACGTCGGCGACGAGTCGGATGACCGCGTCGAGCGCCTGGTTCTTCTCGCCAAGGATCCGGTCGAGGAACTCGACCTGTGCGGGGGTGCGCGGGTAGCCGTCCAGCAGGAACCCGTTCACCGCATCCGGTTCCTCCAGGCGGGAGCGCACTAGTTCGTTCGTGAGCGAATCGGGAACGTAATCGCCGGCATCGACGATGCTCTTGACCTCGATGCCGAGGGGCGTTTCGTTCTTGATGTTGTAGCGGAAGATGTCTCCGGTGGCGATGGCGGGGATGCCGAACAGCGTCGACAGCCTCGCCGCCTGCGTACCCTTGCCCGCTCCCGGCGGCCCGATGATGAGGAACCGTCCGGCACCGTGGTGATTGGCTTTTTCAGCTGGTGTTTCGGCCGACATCATCGCAACAGGCCCTCATAGTGGCGCTGTTGCAACTGGGCATCGATCTGTTTGACCGTCTCGAGTCCGACGCCGACGATGATCAGGATGCTGGCCCCGCCGAACGGGAAGTTCTGGTTCGCCCCGAACCAACTGAGCGCGAAGAGCGGTATGAGCGCGACGATGCCCAGATACAAAGAGCCAGGGAGGGTGATCCTCGTGAGCACGTAGTCGAGGTATTCCGCCGTCGGCCGCCCCGCGCGGATGCCGGGGATGAAGCCGCCGTACTTCTTCATGTTGTCGGCGACCTCTTCGGGGTTGAAGGTGATCGCGACGTAGAAGTAGGTAAATCCGATGTTGAGCAGGAAGTACACGAGCATGTACAGCGCGCTGTCTCCCGACCTCAGGTTGTCGGTGATCCAGGACACCCACGCGGCGGGGGCCTGTCCCGGTTGCGGTTGGTTGAACTGCGCGACGAGTGCCGGCAGGTATAGCAGGCTCGACGCGAAGATCACGGGGATCACACCGGCCATGTTGACCTTGATGGGGATGTACGTGTTATTTCCGCCGTAGGTCCGGCGGCCCACCATCCGTTTCGCGTATTGCACGGGTATTCGCCGCTGCGACTGTTCGACGAACACGACGAGGGTCATGATCACGAGTCCAAGGACGAGCACGAGGAGGAACGCGTCCAGGCCCTTCGCCACCTGAATGCCCCACAGCGCCGTGGGGAACCGGGCCGCAATCGAGATGAAGATCAGCAGGGACATGCCGTTGCCGATGCCGCGCTCGGTGATGAGTTCGCCCATCCACATGATGAGGCCGGTGCCGGCCGTCATGGTGATGACCATGAGGAGGATTGCGTACCAGGAGTCGTTGCTGAGCAGCTGGCTGCACTCTGGCGTGCCGGTCGCTGTCGGGAATAGCGCACCGCTCCTGGCCACCGTGATCAGTGTCGTCGACTGCAGGATGGCCAGACCGATCGTGAGGTACCTCGTGTACTGGGTGAGCTTGGCCTGGCCGGCCTGGCCCTCCTTGTACAGCGTGTCGAAGTGCGGAATGACGACGCGGAGCAGCTGGACGATGATCGACGCGGTGATGTACGGCATAATGCCGAGCGCAAAGATCGACAACTGCAGGAGCGCTCCGCCGCTGAACAGGTTCACGAGGTCATAGAGCCCGGTGGTCCCAGAATTGCTGTTCAGGCAGATCTGCACGTGCGCGTAGTCGATGAACGGTGTCGGGATGAACGACCCGAGCCGGAACAGCGCGATGATGCCCAGCGTGAAGCCGATCTTCCTGCGAAGATCGGGCGTGCGGAAAATCCGCAAGATTGCGCCGAACACTTAGGCCTCCTGAATTTACGGGTAATGCAGTGCCGGTGCCCCTCGCGGGAAACCGTGGCGACTACAACTCAACCATGGGCAGTATCGGATGGTTGGCCATCCGACTCGCTTACTTTACTGAGCCGCCCGCGGCCAGGATCTTTTGCTCAGCTGAGCCAGAGATCTTGTCGACCGCAACATTCAGCTTAACGTCAATCTCGCCGGCACCGAGAACCTTGACTTTCTCGTTCTTGCGCACGGCACCCTTTGCGACGAGGTCGCTCACGGTGACGTCGCCGCCCTTCGGGTACAGCTCGGCAAGGCGCTCGAGGTTCACTACCTGATATTCGACGCGGAACGGGTTCTTGAACCCGCGCAGCTTCGGGGTGCGCATGACGCTGTTCAGGTTTCCGCCCTCAAGCCCTACGCGAACCTGGTAACGGGCCTTCGTTCCCTTGGTTCCGCGCCCGGCCGTCTTGCCCTTGGATGCTTCACCGCGGCCGACGCGGGTTTTCGCGGTTTTCGCTCCCGGCGCTGGGCGCAGGTGGTGCATCTTGAGAACCTGCGGGCGCGAGACGACATCCTTCGACGCCGCCTTCTTTGCGGAAGCGGATTTCGCCGCGGCCGTTGCGGACGCGGAGGTCGCGGCCTTCGCGGCCGGCGCCTTCGCAGCCGTGGCCGTGGCCGTGGCCGTGGCCGTGGCCGTGGGTGCAGCCTTCGCCGCGGCCGGTTTTGACGCAGCAGCCTTCGGAGCGGTCTTCGCGGCCGACGTCTTGGGTGCAGCCTTCGCCGCGGCAGCCTTGGGGGCAGCGGACTTGGCCGGCGCCTTCGCGGCCGCCTTGGGTGCCGCCGCCTTGGTTGCAGCCGCCTTCGCGGCCGGCTTCGCAGCGGCCTTGGTAGCTGGCTTCTTCGCTGGCGTCTTCTTGGGGGCTTCGTCAGCCATTAGTCAATCTCCTCGACTTTGACCAGGTGCGCCACGGTACGAACGTATCCGCGGTTCTGCGAGTTGTCCTCGCGCACAACGACATCACCGATGCGCTTGAGCCCGAGGCTCCGCAGCGTGTCGCGCTGGTTCTGTTTCTCACTGATCTTCGATTTGGTCTGGGTCACCTTGAGACGAGCCATCAGGCACCTGCCTTCTCTGCACTGGCTTTCGCCGTGGCCGCCTGGATCCGCAGGATCTGGGCGGGAACAACATGCTCCACCGACAAACCACGTCGGCCGGCGACGGCACTGGGCTCTTCGAGCATCTGCAGTGCCGCGACGGTCGCGTGGACGATGTTGATCGTGTTTGACGAACCGAGGGACTTGCTCAGAACGTCGTGGATGCCCGCGCACTCCAGTACGGCGCGGACCGGCCCACCGGCGATAACACCGGTACCTGCCGCGGCCGGACGCAGAAGAACAACTCCTGCTGCCGCCTCGCCCTGCACGGGGTGCGGGATGCTGTTGCCGACGCGCGGGACGCGGAAGAAGTTCTTCTTCGCCTCCTCGACGCCCTTCGAAATTGCGGTGGGAACCTCGCGCGCCTTGCCGTAGCCGACGCCGACCATGCCATTCCCGTCACCGACAACGACCAGGGCGGTGAAGCTGAAGCGCCGACCGCCCTTGACCACTTTCGAGACGCGGTTGATCGTCACGACGCGTTCCAGGAACTGGCTCTTGTCCGAGTCCCGGCTGCCGCGCTGCTGGTTCGGGTTGCGCTCACGGCCACCGCGGCGCGCCTCGCGAGGCTCGCTGGCGATGTCCTTCTCCTGCGTTTCGGCAGTCGCAGCGGTTGCGGCCTGTGCGGTCGTGTCGACCTCGGTCGCTTCTGCAGTCACTTGCTGCTCCTTGTCATTTGTGGTCTCGTCGCTCACAGGTTCAAACCGCCCTCTCGAGCTCCCTCGGCGATTGCCGCGACGCGTCCCGCATAGCGGCTGCCTCCTCGGTCGAAGACGACCGCGTCGATTCCCGCCTTCTTCGCGCGCTCGGCGACGAGTTCGCCCACCTTGCGCGCCTTGGCGGTCTTGTCTCCGGCAAGACCCCGAAGATCCGATTCCATGGTCGACGCAGACGCGAGCGTGAAGCCCCTGCTGTCATCGACCACCTGAACGAAAACGTGGCGAGCCGAACGGGTCACCACAAGACGCGGACGCGCCTGTGTGCCGACAACCTTCTTGCGAAGGCGAGCGTGGCGGCGATCCTTCGCTGCCGACTTGCTCTTTCCTCGTGTGCCTGTACCCATGGTTTACTTACCAGCCTTTCCGGCCTTGCGGCGAACAACCTCGCCCGCATAGCGCACGCCCTTGCCCTTATAGGGTTCCGGCTTGCGCAGTTTGCGGATGTTGGCCGCGACTTCGCCGACCTGCTGCTTGTCGATCCCGTGCACGCCGACCTTGTTGTTGCCTTCGACGGTGAACGTGATTCCCGCCGGGGAGTCGACGGTGATGGAGTGGGAGAAACCGAGTGCGAACTCGAGCCCGCTGCCCTTCTGCGCCACCCGGTAACCGGTGCCGACGATTTCCAGACCCTTCGAGTATCCCTCGGTCACGCCGATGATCTGATTGTGGATGAGGGTCCGCGTCAGCCCGTGGAGCGAACGGGATTCACGTTCGTCATCCGGTCGGGAAACGAGCACCTGCCCATCCTCGAGCTTGACCTCGATGGGGCTCGCGACGGTGAGGCTCAGCTCGCCCTTCGGACCCTTGACCGTGACGGCAGAGCCCTCAACGGTGACGGTGACGCCCGCGGGGACATCAATCGGAAGCTTTCCAATACGCGACATTTCGGATCACCACACGTAGGCGAGGACTTCCCCACCCACGCCCTTCTCAGTCGCCTCGCGGTCGGTCAGCAACCCCGACGAAGTGGAAATGATGGCAACACCGAGGCCGCCGAGAACGCGCGGAATCTCCGTCGAACGCGCGTACACGCGAAGACCGGGCTTCGACACGCGCTTGAGGCCCGCAATCGACCGCTCGCGGTTCGGCCCGTACTTGAGGTCGATCGTGAGGGTGGAGCCGACGCGCGCAGGCTCGACCTTCCACCCCGTGATGTAGCCCTCGTTCTTGAGGATTTCCGAGATGTGGGTCTTGAGCTTGCTGCTCGGCATGGACACGGTTTCGTGGTTCGCCGAGTTCGCGTTGCGCAGTCTGGTCAGCAGGTCTGCGACCGGATCTGTCATTGTCATGGTGTTGTTCCTGATTCTCGTGCTGGTTTCGGGCATCCGTTACGCGAATGCCGACCTGGCCGATCGGTTACTGCTGGACGGTGGTTTCTTGTGTCTTGAACGGGAAGCCGAGCGCCTTGAGAAGCGCGCGACCCTCGTCGTCGTTCTTCGCCGTCGTCACGACGGTGATGTCGAATCCGCGGACGCGGTCGATCTTGTCCTGGTCGATCTCGTGGAACATCGCCTGCTCGTTGAGACCGAACGTGTA